>CAVFWY010000046.1:0-11823 GCA_963626175.1 Gemmiger sp. | reverse complement strand
TCGGGTCGTAGTCGCGGGCGCGGCGGGCGAACTCCACGAGTTTCGCGAGTTTCTCAATGTCGCGAATCGCCTTCAACTCCTTGTAGAGCGCGGTATACGCGGCGGCTTCCTTCGGGAAACTCTTGCGGAAGTCAAGAAGATGCAGATATGTCCGCCCCGGCAGGACGTCCTTCTCGGCGTCGATGAGCTTCTGCCAGTATCGCACCGTCGGCGGTGCGCCGAGATTGGTAATCGCCTTCACGACCGCCTCTTCGGCAAGCCGCTCGTCCCGCCCCCTGTAGACGATCTGCCCCGCCGCGTCCAGCACGTAGATGTAGGGGGGCTTGTCAAACTCCGGCTCCTTGGCGGCGAGCGCGGCATTTCGATAGACGGGATAGGTCAGCCCGACGGACTTGATCGCGCTCTGCGCCGCCGCGCTGTCGTCGCCGCAATAACTGCCGAGGAGGATGAACTGCTTCGGCTTGAAGCTCGTCCAGACCTGCTCGAGTCGCGGCAACTGGGCGCGGCTTTCCGCGTCATCGGCCCACTTGTTCACGAGCACGACCTTGCCCTGCAGATACCCCTCCGAGACCTTACGTCCGCCGAGATAGTCATCCTTATCGACGCCCGTCCAGCCGACGAGCGAAGCCAACATCAATGAAGAGATTAGGTTCATATCGCCCATATTATATCAAAACATTCCTCTCGTGCGCATCAGAATACCCCGATGACGCACATCACGCCCCCGCGCCGCGCAACCGACACAACCGACTCCGTGCGGCAACCTACAATGTCGGATTGTCGAACTCGCGGATGACGTCCAGCAACTGCTCGGCGAGGTCGGGATCGACTTCGAAGATGTTCTCCTGCTTGGAGTAGGTGCGGTTGCAGATGTTGGCCTTGACGGCGATGAAGCGGTCGTAATTCTCCTCTTTTGCCGACTTGCCATACTTTTCGTGATCGAGCACGCCGTAATTCACGAGGTTCTGGAAGATATCGTGCAGCCGCTCCTGATCGACGGGGATGCGCTGGGTGCGGATGTTCTCCCATGATTCCTGCTTGTAGCGGTTCGCAAAGTCGTTGGAAACGAGTTCGCTCGTCCCCTTCTTGACGATGGCGAAGCCCGCACCGCTCAGGTAGACCCCGATTCGGCGCGTGGGATGTCGGTTCAGGTTATAGTAGTGGATTTCCACCCAGTTGAGGGGGCTATCCTTCACCGTGATGAAGGGATCGACCCAGAAGGGACCGCATCCCGGAACGGTCAGCATGAGCGCGGCAACGGTCCAGAAGAGCCGTCGCAGGGCGAGAAATCGGGTTTTCATTGTCTTTCCATCCTTTCTGCGGCGATTCGTCCCGCACCGAAGAGCGTCAGCGTCGGGTCGATGGTGAAATCGAGGTCAAGCCCCTTCAACACCCACTTGGCAAAGCCGCCCGTGGCGACGAGACGAAACTTCTCGCCGAAGTTCTTTTGAAGTTCCGCGACGATTTCGCGCACCATGCCGCGATAACCGACGAGCGCACCGAAGCGCATCGCCTCCTCGGTCGAGCGACCGATCTTCGGCACGCGCCCCGTGCCGAGTTTCATGCGCGGCAGTTTGGCCGTGCGCTCGAAGAGGTAATCGCGCATCAGGGGAAAGCCCGGCGCAATCACGCCGCCGCGCCACACGCAATCCCGCGTGATGACCGCCGCCGTCAAAGCCGTGCCGAAGTCCATCACCAGCACGGGGACGCCGTATCGCGCAACCGCCCCCGCCGCGTCCGCGAGCCTGTCCGCGCCAATCGTCTCCGGATGGGGATAGTCGAGACGCAGCGAACCCCTGACCTCCTTCTGCCGCGCCGCAAAATCCGCACAGGTGACGGCGTGGAAGCGCAGCCCGAGTTTCGCGGCGAACGCCCGCCACTTCGCGTCCACCTTCGGCACGACCGAGACATAGACGAAGCCGTCGGGGCGTTTCGCCGCGACGAGGGCGCGGACGCGGGATTGCGCCTCCGAAAGGCCGCCGTCGCAATGCGCGACATTGCCGACCTTGCCGTCGGCCCACAGCCCCACGGCGGTGCTGGTATTCCCGACATCGACGACAACCAGCCTCACGATGCTTCCATTCCGCCGCGTCAGACGGTCTGCCATTCGAGGGAGAGATCGACGGAACCCGCGCTGTGCGTCAGACAGCCGAGCGAAATCGCCGTCACGCCCGTCGCCGCCACCTCGCGCGCACGCTCGAGCGTAATGCCGCCCGAGGCTTCCGTCATCGAAATCCCGCGACACATCTTCACGCACTTCTTCATGTCCGCGACGGACATGTTGTCGAGCATAATCCACTCGGGCTTCGCCTTCAGTGCGCTCGCGCATTCGCGCAGGTTCTCGACTTCGACTTCGATGGAGAGTTTCGGGAACGCCTTTCGCGCCGCGAGGACGGCCTGGTCGAGCTCGTCGGGATTGCCCCCGCGCCAGAGACGGCGGTGGTTGTCCTTCATCAGTATGCGGTCATACATTCCCATGCGGTGGTTCGTGCCGCCGCCACACGTTACGGCATACTTCTCGAACACGCGAAGCCCCGGCGTCGTCTTGCGCGTGTCGAGGATCAGCGTCCCGTATTTCTTCGTCGCGTCGACAAACTTGCGCGTCAGCGTCGCCGTCGCGCACATCCGCTGCATGAAGTTGAGCGCGGTGCGCTCCGCCGCGAGAATCGACCGAGCCAAGCCGCGAAACTCGATGATCGGCTCGCCCGGCTTCACGTGCGAACCGTCCTTCTTCAGGATGCGCACGGTCGTCTTCGGGTCAACCTCCCTCATCACGGCCTTCGCGACCGTTGCGCCGCAAACCACGCAGTCCATCCCCTTTGCATGAATCTCGCCCGTCGCCACGGCCTTCGGATCGACAAGCACCTCGCTCGTCACATCCGTTCGCGGCGACGACTTCACGTCAAAAACGGAAACCAAATCCTCATCCAGCGCAAGCCGTACGGCAGCCAGCGCACGGGATGAGCTCATCACGTCCTTCATGGGAACCTCCTTCGGTCTACTTCAGAAACGCCTGCAGAAACGACCAGTGCTGAAAGAGGATGAAGGCCAAGAGACCCGACACCCCCAGGGCAACCAGCCCTGCGACGAACGCGGCGACCGTCGCGTTCTTGCCGACGGTCGCGGCCTTCACGTCTTCCGGATTGGTCAGATCGAGTCTGAAGCGGTCGGCAATCGTCGCACCGCCCGTTGAAGGAGCGGCGGCGCTCACCGCTGAAACTGGCTTCTTGATTTTCATGCCCATATTATACCATATCCTTCTCCCACCGCGCAATCGACGGAACAAGAGTTGCGGATTGTGCCAGGGGGGTTACTCCTCCGGCTTCAGATAGCGGAGGAGTTCGTCGAGGCGGTTGATCCTGATCGTGAAGCGCGAATCGGCGAGTTTGCCGAAGCCAAAGGTGCAGAACGCGCCCTTGATGCCCGCATTCGTCGCGCACTGCATGTCCGTCCAGCTGTCGCCAACCATCCAGTCGTGGGACGAAAGGCGGTGTCCGCGCAGACGCGCCGCGCACTCGCGCAGGGGGAGTGCGCTCGGCTTCATCTCGGCGCAGTCGCCGCCCGCAACAATCGCGTTGCCGAAGTAGCGCAAAAGACCGAAGTGTTCGAGAATCGCCCGCGTCGCGAAGGCGGGCTTCGACGTGTTGATGCCGAGAAGCCAGCCGCGCCGCGCAAGTTCGTCCAACGTCTGCCGCACGGTCGGGTAGAGTTCGACCGATTCGAGCATATGCTCGGCGTAATGGCTGCGGAAAATTTCCCAGAGCGACTCCACGTCATTCGCCCGTTCGGGAATCGCGTGGGCGAGCAAATGGTGCGCTCCCTGCCCGACGTGGGTGAGGACTTCCTCCTGCGGGAGTTCGGCGAGACCGAGTTCGCGGCGCGTGTGGTTCACCGTCGCCGCGAGGTCGGCTCGCGAGTCGATCAGCGTCCCGTCCATATCGAAGAAGACGGCGTTCATCTCAGGCGTTCTTCTCCGGCACTTCGCGATAGGCGGCGACCGCCTTCTGCCAGGCGGGCGAACCGCAGTAACCGCACGGCTTGAACTCCGGACAGAACCCGCGATAGACGCATTCCGGGACGCAGCATGCGGCGACCTCCGGCTCGTGCTTCGCGATCTCGTCCACGACGAGTTTCCACGCGGCGCGAGTTTCGGGGCTGGCCTGACCGCAGAGCCGCCGCCGCGAGATGAACATCACCGCCTGTGCGTTCGCGAAGCACTCGTGCATCACGGGCGCGTCCTGGCGGTTCGCATCCCGCGTCACGCCCGTGCGGTCGCTCCGCTGGGTCGAGACAAAATGCTCGATGCCGAACTTGTGGCGAACGAAGTGAACGCTCACCCAGTAGGGCAGGTCGAGCCACTTCCAGTTGAACGTCAGCTTGCGGATGGGCGAATGCTCGGCGAGAAGAATGCGCTTCTTCCAGCGCGAACTCGGCTCACCCGTGCCTTCCTCGCGGCGAATCGTCGTGCGGGCTGCGTCCGCGACGTCGCGCCACGAACCGGAGACCTTCAGGAACTTCAGCAGAGCCATTTCAGCGCACCACGAAGTTGACCATCCGCTTCGGGACGGCAATCACCTTGACGATCGTCTTGCCCGCAAGGAACTTCGCCACGTCGTCATTCGCCTTCGCGGCGGCTTCCATCTCCGCTGGGGTCGTCGCCACGGGGACGCGGATTCTGCCGCGCAACTTGCCGAGAACCTGCACGGGAATCTCAATCTCGTCCTCGACGAGAGCCGCCGCGTCGTAGACGGGCCACGGCTCGTAGGCGAGCGTGTCGGCGTGACCGAGGAACTGCCAGAGTTCCTCGCCGAGGTGCGGCGCGAACGGCGCGAGGCAAAGGACGAACTTCTCGAGGTATTCACGCGGCAGACCGCCCGCCTTCGCGAAAGCCTCCGCCTCGTTGATATAGACCATCATCGCCGAAATGCCCGTGTTGAACGCCATCGCCTCAAGGTCGTCGCCAACCTTGCGAATCATCGCATTCAGGCTCTTCGCCTCGGCCTTCGTCATCGGACGCTCCGCAACCGCCGTCTCGGTGACGAGTTTGTTCGCCCGCTTCAGGAAGCGGTGAACGCCCTCCACGCCCTTCGTCGACCACGGCTTCACCGCCTGAAGCGGACCCATGAACATCTCGTAGAGCCGCAGGGAGTCCGCGCCGTAGTCGCGAATCACGTCATCGGGATTCACGACGTTCTTCAGCGACTTCGACATCTTCGCGGGGAACTCCGTGAGCTCCTCCGGTTCGCCGCCCTCTTCCGCGCCGAACGGCTTGCCGTCGCGCCACTCGATCTTGTCCATCGGTATGAGAACGCCGCGTTTCGTGCGGTAGGCCATGCCGAGGATCATTCCCTGGTTGACGAGCTTGTGGAACGGCTCCGCCGTGGGCACGAGCCCGAGGTCGAAGAGAACCTTGTGCCAGAAACGGGCGTAGAGAAGGTGAAGAACGGCGTGTTCCGCGCCGCCGACGTAGAGATCGACCGGCAGCCACTTCTTCAGCAGTTCGGGGTCGGCAAACGCCTTCTCGTTGTGCGGGTCGATGTAGCGCAGGTAATACCAGCAACTTCCCGCCCACTGCGGCATCGTGTTCGTCTCGCGAACGCCCTTCCTGCCCGTCTTCGGATCGGTGACGTTCACCCACTCCGTCGCCTTCGCAAGCGGCGGTTCGCCCGTGCCCGTCGGCTTGTAGTCCGCGAGTTCGGGCAGAGTGAGCGGCAAGTCCTCCTCCGGGACGAGCGAGTTCGTTCCGTCTTCCCAGTGGATGACGGGAAACGGTTCGCCCCAGTAGCGCTGACGCGAGAAGAGCCAGTCGCGGAGTTTGTATTGGGTCTTCGCCTGACCGACCTTGTGCTCCTCAAGCCACGCGACCATCTTCTGCCGCGCTTCGGCGACGCTCAGCCCCGTCAGGAAGCCGGACGAAACCATCACGCCCGTCGCAATATCCGTAAACGCCGCGCTGCCCGTGTAGGGCACGGGGTCGGGCGAAGCGGACTTCGCCGCGTCGCTCTCGGCGGGAGCGACGACCTGCACGATTGGCAGATCAAAGACCTTTGCAAAGTCGAAGTCGCGCTCGTCATGCGCCGGGACGGCCATAATCGCACCCGTTCCGTAGCTCGCGAGAACATAGTCGGAGATGAAAATCGGAATCTCGCGTCCGTTCACCGGATTCACACCCATCACGCCGCCGAGGCGAACGCCCGTCTTCTCCTTGTTGAGTTCCGTGCGTTCGAGGTCGCTCTTCGACGCGGCTTTCTTCTGGTAGGCGACGACATCCGCCGCGTTCGTCAGCGTTCCCGCCTTCAGCCACTCCGCGACGAGCGGATGTTCGGGCGAAAGCACCATGTAGGTCGCGCCGAACAGCGTGTCGCATCGCGTCGTGTAAACGGCGATCTTCGCGCCGACCGTCGTGCCGAAATCAACGAGCGCACCCGTGGACTTGCCGATCCAGTTGCGCTGCATCTCCTTGATGCCCTCAGGCCAGTCGAGCGTGTCGAGATCCTTCAGCAGCCGCTCGGCATACGCCGTGATCTTCAGCATCCACTGTCGCATCGGGCGACGGATGACGGGGTGATTGCCGCGTTCGGAGCGTCCGTCAATCACCTCTTCGTTCGCCAGCACCGTCCCCAGTGCGGGGCACCAGTTCACCGGCACTTCGGCAACGTAGGCGAGTCCCTTCTTGTAGAGTTGCTCGAAAATCCACTGCGTCCAGCGGTAGTATTTCGGGTCGGTCGTGTTGACCTCGCGATCCCAGTCGTAGGAAAAGCCGAGGGCGCGAATCTGTTCGCGGAAGCGGTCGACGTTCTTCTTCGTCGTCACCGCCGGGTGCGTCCCCGTCTCGACGGCATACTGTTCGGCGGGCAGACCGAACGCATCCCAGCCCATCGGGTGGAGGACGTTGAAGCCCTTCATCCGCTTGTAGCGGCAGAGGATGTCCGTCGCCGTGTAGCCTTCCGGATGACCGACGTGAAGCCCCGCGCCAGACGGATAGGGGAACATGTCAAGGCAGTAGAACTTCGGCTTGTCCGATTCGTTCGGGGTCTTGAAAGTCTTGTGTTCGAGCCAGAACCTCTGCCACTTCTTCTCGATGGCGGAGAAATTGTAGTCACTCATTGCTTTTTGACGTCCTCGGCGTGTGCGGCGATCGCTTTTTCGATAAGCCCCGACACGTCGTTGGTCGCCGCAGCGACGCCGGCTTTGACGGCGTAGAAAATGGCCTTGTGGGTCGAATTCCCGTGAGTGATGATGACGGCTCCTGGGACGCCGAGAAGCGGTGCGCCGCCGTAGACCTCGGGATCGAGTTGCTTCTTGAGGGCCATGAACGCCCCCTTGAGAAGAAGCGCACAGATCTTGCGGAAGAGATTCTTCTTCAGTTCGCTCTTCAGCCAGCCGCCGACCGCGTGCGCGACCGACTCCGCCGTCTTCAGCACGACATTGCCGACGAACCCGTCCGCCACGGCGACGTCAATCTCGCCGCCGCAGATGTCGTGACCCTCGATGTTCCCGACGAAGTTCAGCCCCTTGACGGACTTCAGGATCGGATAGGTCTCGTGCACGAGCGCATTGCCCTTGCAGTCCTCCGTGCCAATCGACAGAAGGCCGATTTCCGGCTTCTCGCGCTTCAGGACTTTTTCGGAATAGACGCTGCCCATGATGGCGAACTGGACGAGCCACTCGGGGTGGCAATCCATGTTCGCGCCGGCATCGAGCAACAAGAGCGGCCGCTCCGGCGACCGCGTCGGAAGCACCATCGCGATTGCCGGACGCTTCACGCCCGGAATGCGCCCGAGGTTGACGATTGCACTCGTCGCGACCGCGCCGGAATTCCCCGCCGAGACGAAAACGTCCGCCCGCTTCTCCTTCACGAGCCGCATGGCGACGTTAATCGAGCAGTCCTTCTTGCGGCGGACGGCCTCGACGGGAACTTCGTTCATCTCGATCTCGTCCGAGGCCGGGATGATTTCGAGCGTTCCCCGTTCGATTGCCCGCTGGAAGTTCTCCCGACGGTCTTTCGAGAATTCGTCAACGACCTTCTGTATCGCGGCCATCTGACCGACGAGGAGGATCTTGACGTCCTCGATGCCGCAGGCGGCCTCGACCGCGCCGACAACAATCTGCTTGGGGGCATAGTCGCCCCCCATCGCATCCAACGCGACCCGCACCATGGTGGTTTCCGTTAGCCCAGTCGTTCCGTTTCGCCGATTTTACTCGGCGACGGAAACGACCTTGCGACCGCGATAAGTCCCGCACTTCGGGCAGGCGCGATGAGAACGAACCGCCGCGCCGCACGCCGGACACGTGCCGACCGTCGCGAGAATCGGCTTCTCGAGCTGCGCCACGCGCTGACGCTTGCGCATCTTGGACTTCCTGTTCTTAGGACTTGCCATTTTCTTTACTCCTTCTACTCTGTTTTATATGTGTTTCTTACACCTTTAGCGCATCAAGCGCCCCCCAGCGGTCATCCTTCGGTTTCTCAACCTCGCGGACGATTCCAGGGCATTGCTCGTCGCATACCGGGTATGTCGGTAGGGCGAGTATTATACACTCTCTTGCGTCTTCGGTCAAATCGGCCTCCTGCTGATTCTCCGGAACTTCGACGGAAACGGTGAAATCATCAACTTTAACCGTTGTATCGAAGTCTTCTCCGCACCGACTGCATACGAGCGTGAAATCCTGTTCGAGGTGACCGCGCACCAGAAGTTCAGACCCGAAGAGCTGCGCCGTCAGTCGGTAGCGAATGCCGCCGAACGGATGCACGAACTCTTCGTCTATGTCGACCGCATCGACCTCGCCCGTCAGCGCCTCGCCGTCCGGGTTCATTCGCGCAACGTCGATAATCAACCGCTCTTCCATGCCGCGTCCCTGCTTTCGCGTCCTTACGCGAATCTCCCCATCGCCTGGAGCCTGTCGTAACGCTTGCCGACAAGGTCTTCGGTTGAGAGTTTCTTGAGATCGGCAAGTGCCGCGAGCACGGCCTTCTTAACCGCCGCGACGGCCGCCGCGTGGTTCTTCTGTGCGCCGCCCGCCGGTTCCTTGACGATTCCGTCAATCACGCCGAGCCGCTTCAGGTCAGCCGCCGTAATCTTGAGGGCTTCCGCCGCCTCGGGGGCCTTCGCACCGTCGCGCCACAGGATGCCCGCGCAGCCTTCAGGCGAAATAACCGAATAAACCGCGTTTTCCATCATCAGCACACGGTCGCCGACGGCAATCGCCAGTGCGCCGCCCGAACCGCCTTCGCCCGTCACAACCACGACGACGGGCGTCTTCAGCGCGGCGAAAACCTCGAGCGACTTCGCAATCGCCTCCGCCTGACCGCGTGCCTCCGCCGTGTCGCCGGGATAGGCTCCGGGCGTATCGACGAACGTCACCACGGGACGGTGGAACTTCTCCGCGAGCTTCGCGAGCCTCATTGCCTTGCGATAGCCGTCCGGGTTCGCCATCCCGAAGTTCGCCTCCATGTTCTCCTCGACCGTCTCGCCCTTGTGGTGACCGAGGATGAGAACCTTCTCGCCCTCAATCGTCGCAAAGCCGCCAATCAGCCCGCGGTCGTCGTTGACGAGGCGGTCGCCGTGCAGTTCCTCGAAATCGGAACACATCAGGCGAATGAAGTCCTTCAGGTGGGGACGCTTCGGATCGCGCGCCAGTTTCACCCTGTCCATCGCTGTCATCTTCTTCATCTTACGCTCCTTTCCGATTTCAGAAACCAAAGTAGTCGAGCATCTTCGCGAGGAACTTCTTCAAGTCCTTGCGTTCGACGATCTTGTCGATGAAGCCGTGCTTCTCGAGATATTCGGCGGACTGGAAGTCGGCAGGAAGCTTCTGATGGATCGTGTTTTCAATCACGCGGCGACCCGCAAAGCCAATCAGCGCACGCGGCTCGGTGACGTTGATGTCGCCCAGCATCGCGAAACTCGCGCTCACGCCGCCCGTCGTCGGATCGGTCAGCACCGAAACGTAGGGCAGACCCGCCTCCTTCAGCCGTCCGATCGCGGCGGAGGTCTTCGCCATCTGCATCAGCGAGAGAATCCCCTCGTGCATCCGCGCACCGCCCGACGCACAGAAGATGACGAGCGGACGACGCTCCTCAATCGCCTGTTCACAGGCCTTCGCAATGCGCTCGCCCGTGCCCGTTCCGAGGCTGCCGCCCATGAACGAGAAGTCCATCACGCCCAGCATCACGGGATGACCGTCGATTTTCGCCGTGCCCATCACAATGGACTCGGTTTCGCCCGTCTTCGCGATCGCCGCCTCGACCTTCGTCTTGTAGGGTCCCGTCGCGTCGTGGAAGTCGAGGTGGTCGGAATAACTCACCTCGCGGAAAACCTCGGCGAAACTCCCCTTGTCCGTCACCTGCGCGATACGCTCGCGGGCGGAGAGTCGCCCGTGGTAATTGCACTTCGGACAGATGGAGTTGTTCTTCTTCCAGACGTCCTTCGCAAAGTGGCTCTTGCACTTCGGACAGACCGCCCAAAGAGCCTTTGCGGGCGGAATCGCCGCCTTTTCCTCTTTTTTCTCAAACCAGGCCATGTTTACCTCCGTTTTAAATCTCAGAACGGCATGAATACAATGCCATAGATGGACGCGGGATTGCCGCCGACCGCACGCAGACCGTGCCGAACGACCGAATTGTAGTAGGCCGTGTCGCCGGGCTTGAGAACCGTCTTCTGGTTCCCATAGGTCAATTCGACTTCGCCTTCAATGCAGATGATGAGTTCCTCGCCCTCGTGGCTCGACAATGCCTCAACGCCGTTTGCGGCAAACTCGATGCGGAACGGATCCATGTGCCGGTCGGGCTTGCCCTGCGCAAGCGAATGAGAGGCGTAGCCGAGGTCGTTGACTCCCGTGTCGGCGACTTTCTTCAGGTCTTCCGCACGGGTGATTACGGGGTCGGGGGTGAACTGGTCGTCCGTAAACGTCCCGAGCCGCTGCCCGAGCGCACGGGAAATCTTCGTCAGCACGCCAAGCGCGGGCAGAACCACGCCACTCTCAATGGAATCGATGACTTTCTCATCGATTCCACTCTTCTGTGCGAGATCTGCGACGCTCATCGAGAGCCGCTCGCGATAGGTGCGAATTCGAGTTCCAACCTTGGATTCTGCGGACATTACTTACCTTTCTTGCAGGAACAATGTATTATACCATAAAATCGCCGCCGCCGCAGAGGGAGCGGCGACCCGTCAACTACCGTGTAATGATTGGGAAGTGGGTAAAGATGTCCTGGGTGTAGAGGAGCATTTCTCCGCCCATCCACGAGGCGGCGGCCATAATGGCAATCGCAATGGCGATGAGCTTCACCGCGAAGCCGAGTGTCTGCTCCTGAATCTGCGTGAGCGCCTGCAGGAGCGAGACGAGAACGCCGATCACCGTCGCCACGCAAATCGGGATAAGCGAAAGTTTAAGCACCAAAATGAGGCACTTTTGCGCATAATCGAGGAGTTGAGCCTGTCCCATGGTGACGATCCTCCCCTTACCTGATGTAACTCTGGACGAGCCCCTGTATGAGAAGCGTCCACCCGTTGACCAGCACGAACAAAAGCAACTTGAACGGCAGCGAAATCGTGACTGGCGAGACCATCATCATGCCCATTGCGAGCAAGATGTTTGAAATGATGATGTCAATGGCAATAAACGGCAGATAGACGAGAAATCCAATCTGGAAGGCTCGGGTGAGTTCCGAGACGCAGAACGCCGGCACAAGCACGAAGAAACTCTTGTGGTCGACGACGGCGGGAATCTCCTCACCCGTCGTCGCGTCCGTCGTCGCCCAGAGGCGTTCGGCGGTGCGCGTGAAGAACGCGACCTGCCGCTCGTCGGTCTGCTTGACGAGGA
>CAVFWY010000045.1:5926-12399 GCA_963626175.1 Gemmiger sp. | reverse complement strand
GCGCTGAAGGCCGTCGCCGAGATGGCGGACTTCGCGGGCGACGCGGCGTTCGCGGAGAAGTGCCGCGCACTCGCGGCGAAGGGCGCGGAATGGACGGAGTCCAATCTCTTCAACGGCGCGTGGTACGAGCAGAAGATTGTCGTGCCGAAAGGCCCGTTCGCCGCACGCACGGGCTTCACCACTCCCGCCGTTGGCTCAGAGCCTGACTTCCAACTCGGGGCGGGCTGTCTCGTCGATCAGCTCCTCGGCGATGTCGCCGCACGTCACGTCGGCGTTGGGCCGGTGGCGGATGAAACCCACGCTCGGACGACGCTCGCGACGATTCTCGCACGATGTGCGTCCGCGAACCAGGAGCCGACCTACAACCGGGGGCGCGACTTTGCCTTTCCCGGCGAGCCGTCACTCAAGATGGCGTGGTATCCGAAGGGTCGGATGCCGAAGAAGCCGTTTCCCTACTATTGCGAGAATATGACGGGGTTTGAGTATGTCGTCGCGGCGGGACTTGCACAACACGGCGAGTTCGCCGCCGCCGAGAAGGTCGTCCGCGACATCCGCAGCCGCTACGACGGACGCAAGCGCAATCCGTTCGACGAAACCGAGTCGGGGCGGCACTACATCCGCGCCCTCTCGTCCTGGACGGTGTTCAAGGCGTTCGACCCCAAGGCTGGCCCCTTGCAGTAAGAGCGACTCCTATTTGACTCCTATTTGACCCACTTGCATAAAACGGCCCATTTCGTGTATAATACAGGTGCAGTCCGCGAGGGTTGTTTGAAACAAGTGTGACTAAACCAGTAAAGAAGGAGTTAAGGAGCGTTTATGAGCGATTCGTCGTTGAAGTCCGTCGCACGTGCCGCACTGGCATTGGCGTGTTCTGTGATTCTCGTGCCTTTGGCCAGCCTGGCGGAAGAGGCAACCTCCGAGGGGGGGGGGGGGTGGATTGTCACTGCCAATGATGGTAAGAAACACGACTTCTTCTCCACCGACAACTGGGATCAGGGTCTCATCACGGGCGAGTTCGGCTCTGGACTTGGAGGGAGCAAGACGACCCAAACAATCACTTTCGGGCAGGACTGGAGCGGCAACCTCTCATTTACCCATTCCAATGAGGCGTTCCTCACCCTCTGCGGCGACGGTTCGCGGGACGCGACATGGTTTGTGCCGGGTGACATGACTTTCGCGGCGGGCATATGGAAGGGCTGGGTGAAATTCGGCACTCAGAACGCGGGGAGTAAGTTCTACATTGATCTCGGCGGAAAGTCCCCAACTTTTACGATGAAGGGGACGGGCGGGTACTACTTTAATAATACGATTAGCAACGGGGCGTTTCGGATTGGCGGCGAATCGACATCTTTCGTGAGTTTTTACAATGATGACGCGAAGGTTGATGGCGACATTTATTTTCATGGGACGAACAAGCTGCAGTTCGACAGCAGTGCGAAGGATAGTAGTGGGACGGTGCGGGCGAAGAACGTCTATCACGGCGGCAACGATCTCGAACTGAAGGGCGGAAGTTCCGCGACGGAGGACACGATTGACGGGACGCTTCGGATTCAGGACGATTCGGCCGGGATGCGCACGGTCTCGATTTATGCGCCATCGACGAACACAATCCTCCGCGCAAAGAAACTTGAGATCGCTCCCGGTGCGTTCGTCTGCTTTCGCGGCACGTCGCTGGGGCTTGGCGTTCCGGGAGAGACTGGCGCGAACCTGTTCTTCGAAGAAGCCCCGACCTTGGTCGGCGGACTGATTCCTCAGGCGGTCGCCCTCACGACGCCGGCCGAAGGTGGCACATCCTCCAACCTGTCGTTCGCCGGCTACGATGCGGAGAAGGGCGTTCGAGTGCTCGACCTTGAGAATGAGTTTGTGACGGATGTTGCGTCCCTGACGAGCGGAACGGAGAATCTGTTCGTTCCCCACGCGACAACGGCGACGATTTCAGGCGAAACGACGGTGAACGCCGTCATTCTGCAGGGCGGAAGCTCGAGTGAAGCCGCCGCCACGCTGAACGCGGAGGATGAGACCTCGTGCCTTCGCGTGACGAGCGGGCAGATAATCGTCGGGTGGTCGCGTTATAAGACGCCTTCCATAAACGTCCCAATTGATTTTGGCGACGTGCGGGGCTGTATTTCCGTCGTCCACGACAAGCAGACGGATTTGAACTCCCCGATTCACGGGTCGAACGGTGTCGTTTTCTCCGTCCTGAACAAGGAACTGGCCAACAGTGGTTTGTTTCTTAAGGCGGACTGCGACTATACGGGCGATACTTACGTGAACGCCTGGGTTGTCGTTGGGACGAACAAGCGGGTCTTCCCGTGCGGAGACCGCAGGGGCGACCTCTACATCTCGGGGAACGCGGCACTCTGGGGGGATAGCAAGGGAGCCGTTGCCTTTACAATCAACGGACTGAACGGGGACGGAACAATTCGCTGCTACAAATACACAGTTGACCTTTCCTTCGGTGACAACAACGCAGACGGCGACTTCACGGGGACGATGAGCGCATTTCGGAATATGACGAAGATTGGGTCGGGACGGCAGCGGTTCGGCGGCACGGTCGCCGGCACGGGTGCGCTGTCCGTCAGTTCGGGGACGGTGATCCTTGACGGCACGGTCGTCAGCAATGAGACGACGGCGGCGACCGTTTCGGTCGCGGCGGATGCGGCGATTGGTGGCGCGGGTGTGATCGAGACGTCGCTCGCTTTCGCCGCGAACGCCAAGTTGCGCGTGGAGGTCGCGAACGGCAAGGCGAAGGGCCCGCTCACCGTCGCGGCGATTTCGGCGGAAGGCGAGGTCACAGTCGAGGCCGATTCCGCCGAGTGGAAGGGGTCGTATTCGGTGCTCAAGGTGACGGATGGGACGCTCGAGGGCATCACGTTCAAGAAGGGTGCGAACATCGGTTCGCTGGCGTTGAGCGACGACAAAACCGAACTCATCGCCTCGAAGGACATCGGTTTCAAGATCATCATCCGCTGAGGGCGGACGCGAGAAAGGAAACGAGAGTATGAGGAAAGGGATTGTTTGGGCGTTCGCCGTCGGGGCGGCGTTTGCCGCGTGCGCGGCGAATCTCGTGCCGGAGCAGAAGCGGAACTTCGACGTGCCGTTCAAGGGCGAGGGCAAGATGGGGCTCGTCTACACGCCCGTCTTCTTCCCGAAGGGAACGGCGGGGGCGGTCGTCTCGTGCGAAGTGAAATACGAGGGGGTCGTCTGCGGGGCGCAGAAGTGGTTCGACGCACGAATCATGATTGACTTCATCAACTCGCAGTGCAAGAAGGTGAAGGGCGGGCCGGCGATCGGCGGCTGGAAGGGGACGAGCGACGGCTGGGTGAGCGTCCGCAAGACGGTGCGCGTTCCCGAAGGCGTGGCGGGTATGGCGCTCATGCCGTGTCTCTTCAACGTGAAGGCGGGTGCGTTCTCGGTGCGCAACCTCTCGGTCGAGGCGCAGGAGACGTTCGTCGAAGACCCGGCGGACGCGGCGAAGCGCGAGGCGAAGGAAAAGCGCAAGGCGGAGAACGCGGCGAAGACGCGCAAGAAGGCTCAATACCAGCTGGAAAAGCACGGCTCGATCATCCCCGCGCCGAAGAATCCGGAAGACCCCTACTGCTCGCTCGTCTCGACGGTGCCGGGCAAGATGGTGAACGCCTACCGTGAATACGGCATCCCCGAAGGGACGGAAGCCCTCGCGCTCTCGTGGAAGTGGAAGGTCTCGAACCTGAAGACGGGCGAGAAGCCGTGGTTCGATGCGCGGGTTCTGCTCAAGTTCAAGGACGCGGACGGACGGGACGTGAAGCCCGAGCCGTCGCCGACTTACGTCCAGCGCAATACGGCGGGATGGCAGGTGCGGACGAACGCCTTTCTCGTGCCGCCCGAGGCGGCGCGGGTCGTCGTGATGCCGTGCCTCTTCAACGTGAAGGCGGGCGAGATGACGATGGCGGATGTGCGGCTTGCGCCGACCGACCCCGCGCCGCTCCGCGTGGCGCGGGCGGAACGCGAGCGGCAGATCAAGGCGCGGTTCGTGCCGGACGAGGAGGAGAACCGCGCGAAGTGGCCGAAGGAAGTGAAAGTGGCGGGCAACCGCCTCGTCACGGCGGACGGCGCGGAAGTGTGGCTGCAGGGACTGAACGCGGGCGGGCTCGAGTCCGTCCCGAACGGCGACCAGGTCGTGAAGTCGGCGGTCGTCGGCATCGACGAGTGGAAGGCGAACTGCGTCCGTCTGCCCGTGAAGGAGGACTTCTGGTTCGGGACGAGCGCCTACTTGAACGACGGCGGGGCGGCGTATCGGGCGACGGTCGACAAGATCGTTCGGCTCGCGGCGAATCGCGGCGCGTATGTCGTGCTCGACCTGCACCGCTTCCGCGCACCGAAGGCGGAGCACGTGCGGTTCTGGCAGGACGCGGCGAAACGGTATGCGAACCATCCCGCCGTTCTCTTCGACCTCTTCAACGAGCCGCACGGAATCGACTGGAAGACGTGGCGCGACGGCGGCTTCGTCGGCAAGGCGGGGGCGGTCGACGAGTCGGCGTTCCTCTCGGCGGAAGAGAAGCGGAAGAACCAGGGCTTCGAGTCCGTCGGTATGCAGGCCCTCGTGGAGGCGGTTCGCTCGACGGGTGCGCGGAACGTCGTGATTGCGGGCGGCTTGCAGTGGGCGAACGACCTGACGGGCATCGAGAATGACGAAGGGAAGCCGACCTACCGCCTGACGGACGCGACCGGCAACGGCGTGATGTACGCCTGGCACACCTATCACTGGCACAAGGGCTGGGCGCGGATTCTGCCCGTCGCGGCGAAGCATCCCGTCTTCCTTGGCGAGGTCGGGGCGGCTCCTCGCGAGGAGATGTCGTTCATTCCGCTTGAGCAGAAGGAAGACCCGTTCATCTTCTCCCCCGACATGATTGCCTTCATCCAGAAGCACCGCATCAACTGGACGGCGTGGTGCTTTCATCCGAAGGCGGCGCCCTGCATGATCCGGAGCTGGGACTACGACCCCACGCCCTACTGGGGCGAGTTCGTCCGCCGCGCCCTTCGCGGCGAACGCTTCGAGATGACGCGCATGCGCTGATGAGTCCATCGCCGGTCAGAGCGGGGATTTTCGGGCGGGGATTTGACGGATGGGGTGATGATTTGGTAAAATAACCGCGTCCTAAAATCAAGAACGAAAGTCATGCAGAAGACACTCATCAGGAACGCCCGCGTCATTTCCCCCGGCGTGGACGTGGAAAACGCCACCATCGTCATCGAGGGAAGGAAAATCACCGCCGTCACAACGCGGAAGGTGTCGGCAAGGGGGGCGGATACGATTGTCGACGTCGGCGGGCAGTACGTGATGCCGGGCTTCATCGACGTGCATACGCACGGTGCGCTGACGTATGACTTCTGCGATGCCGACCCGCAGGCCATCTTCAAGCTCGCGGAAGCGAAACTCGCCGAGGGCGTGACGACTTTTCTGCCGACGACACTCACCGTTTCGCACGAAGAACTGCTTGTCGCGGCGGAAAACGCCCGCAAATACGCTGAAGCGGGTCAGCCCTTCGCGAAAGCCCCCGGCATCCATCTCGAGGGGCCGTTCATCAACGTGAAGTGCTGCGGTGCGCAGAACCCGAAGTTCGTGCGTAGGCCGTCCATCAGGGAGGTGAGGGAAATCGCGAAGGTCTATCCGGTGAAGCAGATTTCCTATGCGGTGGAAGCCGATGGCGGTGCGAAGTTCGCGAAGGACTGCATCAAGATCGGCGTTCTGCCGAGTTGCGGACACACCGCCGCGAAGTTTTCGGATCTGATGGCGGCGTATAAGAACGGACTTCGCCACATGACGCACTTCTGCAACCAGATGACGCCGCTGCATCATCGCGAGATCGGGATGGTCGGCGCGGGCTTTCTTGTCGAAGACCTCAATACGGAGGTCATCTGCGACAAGATTCACCTCTGTCCGGACATGCTGAAACTTATTTTCACGCGGCGGAATCTCGCGCACGTGCAGATGATCACCGACTCCCTGCGGTGTTCGCACTGCAAGGACGGCTACGCCTTCGAGATGGGCGGGGTGAAGGTTCAGCTCAAGAACGGCGAGGCGCGGCTCGTCGAAAGCGGCAACCTCGCCGGCTCGACGCTCTGGATGGGCGCGGGACTTCGGAACGTACACGAGGTGACGGGCATTCCGCTTAAGGATCTCGTGTGCACGACCTCGTGGAACCAGGCGATCGAACAGGGCTGGGGCGGGGAGCTCGGCAAGGTCGAGAAGGGCTTCACGGCCGACCTCGTCGTCATCAACCCGAAGAACTGGAGACCCTCCGCCGTCTTCGTCAACGGCGAGCAGCGCATCTGAACCCGGTATTCCAAAGTGGCCATCGCTGGAGTTTACCCATTTTTTCGAGTCGGAAATTGACTTTACCCCGATAGAATAAGGGCGAAGTCGATTTTCGCAAGTGAAATGAGCGTTGTTCTCCCTGCGCGGGCGGGTTAACTCCGATCCTCGTGGCTCT
>CAVFWY010000045.1:0-5916 GCA_963626175.1 Gemmiger sp. | reverse complement strand
TTCTGGCTATTGACAATTGTTCTCATAAAAGGATTAACAGGATTCACGAGATTGTTGGGACGGCGGCCCCATCTCCACGTTCTGCACGTTCTTCACGTCAAATCACTCTTGTTGGGGTGCTGGAGTTTACCCATTTTTTCGAGTCGAAAGTTGACTTCACCCCGATAGAATAAGGGTGAAGTCGATTTTCGCAAGTGAAATGGGCGTTGTTCTCCCTGCGCGGGCGGGTTAACTCCGATCCGCGTGGCTTCAGCTACCGCTCCGCCGAGCTGTTCGCGCTTCGCGTTTCCCGCTCGACACTCGCGGATTACGAGACGTCGGGGAGGAAGATGGCCTCCAGGCCCGGAAGGTAGGGCATCATCTCGGCGGGGGTCGGATCAGGAGCGGGATCGATGATCTTGCGACACCACCTGCCGAACTTCGTGAAGGCGCGCTTGAGTCCGTCTGCGATCGCGTAGTTCGCGAACTCGGGGACTTTGCTCAGCCGCTGAGAGAGGGCTTCGAGATGTTCCGCGAGGACTTCGCGCTTCACGTGGCGTCCGAGCCAGGCCGACGCGAAGTAGGCCGTCGCGAGGACGATCGACGCCATGTTGCGGATGCCGCGGTAGGAGAGGACGCGGATGTTCTCGAAGCCATAGGCTTGCTTGACGAACCGGATCGTCTCCTCGATCCTCCAGCGCGTGAGGTAGCCCTCGACAACCCTCCACATCGACTCGAACGATCCGTTGACCGGGAGCGAGGTCAGGATCATCATGGGCTCGCCTCCGAATCCCTTCACGACGACCATGTGCAGCTCCTTCTCCGGGAGCTGTGGAAGCCGCACGGGCATCGCGCCAAACGAGATCTGCACGCTGCACTCCTTTCCGTGCGAGTCGAATTCGACGTGGTGGTGATGCCGCATGACGCACTGCCGCGCGAGAGAGTGGATTTCGTGGAGGCCTCTCCAGGAGAGGACGCTCCGTCCCGTCATGCGGACGATGAAATCCCAGCCGTTGTCGATGAAAGCCTTGTAAAAAGCGGGTCTGTCGCCTCCGCGATCGTAGACGACGGTCCCTTTCCCGCCCGTCGCGACCATGATCGACGTGATGATCTTGAGGACTTCGTCGTTTTCTCCTTTGTGCCCGGGCGCGCCCGGCGACCAGAGCCTGAGCGCGAGCGGAACGGTCTTGCGCTTCCCGTTCTGACACGCGACCGCCATGCAGCCGTGATACCCGTGGACGAGGACGTCGCGTCCCTCCTTCGACGAGCGACTCGCGTCGCGGACCATCGTGACGTGCTCCATGTGGAGTCCGAACTCCTTGCGGATCTCCGTCGGGTCGACGAGGATGAGCGTATCGTCCTTGACGTGCCTCGCGCCTTCCGCGAGGATCGCCCTGTCGATGTCCTCGCCGATCTTTTCGTCGGCCACATTCCGGCTCAGCCGTTTTTCGACGGCATGCTTCTTGCCGGAGTCGTCGTTGATCGCCCGCATGACCGACGAGAGCATCGCGTCTCCGGAGGCTTGTATTCCGTAGAGCATGTCGGCCAGAAACTTCTGCTTTGGTTTTGAAAAATGGGTAAACACTTTCCCCAAAAACTTTCCGAGTTGCTCTTTCGCCCGAAACGCAATTGTGCTATCATTCATACCGTGGTCTTCTCCTTTCGTTGGGTTTTGCAACCTGTAGTATACAGGAAAACGGAGCGGGAAGACCACGCTTCATTTCAAAGGCGGCGGGAAGTCGGTCGGTTCGTGCGGAGCGTTACCCGACCGGCGGAGCGGTAGCGGGAGCCCCGCCGATCGGAGTTAATTTCGGCGGCTCAAACGGGGTTGCAACCGCGCGGGGTCAAAAAATGGGTAAACTCCAGCTTGACGCCCCCTTGCGCTCCGGGGGCGGGATGTGGTATACTGTCGGCTGTCGCCTCCGGCAGAGATGCCAGTCGCGACTTCAACGCGGAAACGACCTCTTCCAAGCTGACGTGGGGATGGGGAACGGCTGCGGGCGACCGTCTATTAGCACCGCCCGCCGCGTCCGCGTCGATTTCATACCCCGTGATGACCTTGTTGCCGTCGGCGTTGAACGCGACGATTGCGCGGACGCCGCCGAGGTCGAAGTGCCTGGTGTTGTACCGCTCCTTCGTGACCGTGCCGCGCTCGGCGGCCTCCGCGACCATGAACGCGACGTCTATCGCGCCCTCCAGCGTGTCGCCGTCCTTCGCCATGCGGCTCTCGACGATGTGCGCGAGGCCCATGCGCGCTTGCCGAAGCGTCCGAGGCCGTATTCGATGTCCCCGTATTCGGGGTTGTGGATGATGCCGCGCCCCCTGCCGTCGGCGATGTCCTGCATTGCGCGGCGGACGCCGACGGAGAAGCGCGGCCGGGCTGGGGCGGCGTTCTCGAAGAAGCGCAGGATGTCCGCGAGCGCGGCGTCGTCACCGTTTCGGACGGCATTGTAGAACTCGGTCGCCTTCTGCGCGATGTCGCCCTCGTCGAGGCGGAAGCCGCCGATGCGGCGGCGGGGGTTTCCGGGGCCGCACACGATCTCGACGACGGGAGTTCCGTCCGCCCCGTCTCGGTGGTAGTCGAAGGCGCGTCCGCCCCAGTCGTACACGTTGGCGGTTTTCAGCGTCCCGTCCGCCGGGTCGGATTCCATGTCCCTGACGAGAAGCCGTCCGTCGGCGAGCCTTTCGAACTCGTAGTCCCTGACGACCGTGCCGTTCTCGTCGATGTTCGTTTCGGCGGAGGTGACGCCGTTCGTGCGGCGCACCATGCGGTACGCGCCGTCCGGCGACCACTCCTCGTACGTGCCGTTCGGGTCGTTCGCCCTGCCGCGCTCGGTGCGGACGACGGCGGCCGAGCCGTCGGGCGCGAGTTCGCAGGTCTGCACGGCCTCGCCCCTGCCGTCGGGCGCGGAGACCCTGCGCTCGAAGGTGACGCCCGCGTGGCTCTCGTCCGCCCTGTCCCACCACGTCACGCGCCCGGTGTCGGAGGCGGAGAAGGCGGCGAGGCGGCCGTTCCTGAAGGCGATGCGCTTGGGGGTCGAGGCGTACTTGTTCCAGTAATCCCACGCCTCTTCGGTGAGGTTGCCCGTGCCGTCGCCCTGCGCGAGACACCACGGGTTCGCGTCCCTGCCCCAGTGGGTGTCGATGGCGCGGCGGACGGCGGACTGCCCCTCGCGGGTGTCGGCGACGAGGTAGGTGACGACGCCCTCGCCCAGTTCGCGGCGGTCGGAGAACTCCGCGACCGCGTCGGGATCGAGGGGCTTCTCCTTCGGGCGGAACTCGGAGAACTTCGCGAGGATTTCGTCGGGGCGGTCGAATGCGAAGGGATCGACCTTCGCCCGCTCGGCGGTCCTGACGGCATCGGCGACCTTCTGCGCGTCCTCCGGGAGGCGGATCGTCGACTTGCAGAACCAGTAGAGCGCGGCCTTGCGCTCCTTCGGGGTGTCGAAGGAGGCGATGAGTTCGACGTTCTCGTCGACGGAATCGCCCGTGACGTCCGGGCGGTGCCTGAGGATGGCCAGCCGCGCCTCCTCGCGGGCGCGGTTTCCCATCCGCACGGAGAAGCGGATGTCTGGGAGGGAGGGGTCGGCTCGCATCTCCGGCGGGACGGGGAGTTCGCCGTCCATGAACGTCACGGGGTCGGCCGCCTTGATGCGGTTCGCGCCGGGATTGCCGGGGCGGTCGAAGACGATGAGCGTATCCGTCTCGAAGTCGCCCTCGCCGTTGCCCCTCGCGTCCTCCGGCTCGAGGAACGTCATGTTCTCGTCGTTCGTGTCGAGCCTTGCCCCCTGGTCGTCGAGGACGTTGCGGCAGCGCACCGAATCGTAGCCGTCCGCGTAGGCCTTCTGCAGCATCGCCCTGAAGCCGTCGAGGTCGAGCGGCGTTTCGTGCTCGTCGTACTCGTAGACCCTGCCGGGGTTGACGAAGAACTTGCGCGTGTTGATCTGCGAGTAGTCGCCGTCCTCGATGTCGTCCATGCCGCGAATCGCGGCGTAGTTCTGCGCGGTCTGGCGGCGGTAGGTGAAGTAGGCCGCCCTCACGCCGTGGCCGTTGTTGTCCTCGAAGCGGAACACGTTGAAATCGTCGCCGCTCGTGCCGTGCCACACCAGATCGGTGTAGCCAGCCGCCCGCATCCGTTTCTTGAGTTCCTTGCGGCGGGCCGCAAGCCACCCGTGCGCGTTCGCCGAGACGAGACGGGCGTAGTCGGCGATGCGCTCCTCGCGCACCAACCGGACGGAGTGGCGGATAGCCGCGTCGCCCTGCGGCGTGACCTGTTCGCCCGCCGCCTCCACCGCGTTCTCGATGGACTGGACGCAGGCCTCCTTCGCTAAAGCGCGTTCGGCGGATTCCTCGAAGCCGCCTCGTCCGCGAGACGAATCGCCTCGCCCATGAACGGCTTCATCTTCTCCCGGAGTTCCGGCGACCATTGCGCCCACGTCCTGGTGAACACCGTCGACGCCTCCTCGTCCGTGAATTTCTCCATCAGCTGCTTGGGATTGCGCGACCACGCCATTGCCGCCATCATCCGCAGCCCCTTCTGCTCGTTTGTTACGATGCCCATGATGTACCCCCAGTGTCTCGAACCTCGACGCCACGTCCCCCGCGACGTCGAAGTGGTCGAGGATGTTGACGATGTTGCGGAGAACGTCCTGTTCCCGCTTCCAGAGCGACGGCTCGCCGCCTCCGAACAGGTCCTGCTGTCCGAAGTCGGCGGCGTTCTTCTCCTCCCTGAAATCCTTTCCGTAGAACCATGCCTCGTCAGTATACACTATTGCGGAGCCGGAGTCAACGATGCCCGTGAGCATCTTCTCGGTGTCCCAGTAGCCCCAGCCGTACGGATTCTCCTCGAAGCCGACCACGCCCGTGGAGCCGTCGTCGTTATACCCCGTCGTGCGGTAGTAGGGCGGGTCGCAGACCTTGAGCACCGCGTCGCCGGAGGGGACGGCGAAGTCCGCGCCGTCCGCGTTCGTGCGGCTGATGCGCCCGTCCTTGACCTTCGCGCCGAACGAGCGCTGGTTCTTCGCGTCGCCGCAGACGTACTCGATCGAGCCGCCGCGCGCCGCATACGCCCGCGCGAGATCGGTCGCCCTGACGGCGTCCTCGCCGACCTCCCTGAACGCCGCTTCCAGCTGGAGCGAATGGGAGAAGTTGCCGAACTCGTCCCTCTCGCCGAACTGGAGGCGCGACATCATGTTGTCGTAGACCGCCATGGCCATTCCCTTTTCGTCTGGCGTGAGCGAGAGCGCCTTGACGAACGCGAGGAACTTGGAGCGGAAGTCGATGATGCCCCGCGCCTCCTTCGCGATCGCGTCGAACGCCTCGCCCGCGACCTTCTCATTGAAGAAGTTCCTGACCTCGGTCTCGAACGTGCCGTTGCGCGTCTGCAGGAGCCGGATCTTCTCCAGCCGCCCCTCGTCGAACTCGTTGACGACGAGACGGTTCGCGTTCGGGAAGCAGACGAGCGCCTGGGTGAGGCCCCAGCACCCGCCGCCGCTGAAGCAGTCCACGACCGTCGTGTAGTGCGCCCGCTCGGCCTTCGACATCCTTTCGTAGATCGTCTTCACCGTGCGCTCGGTCATCGCGTTCTTGTTGCCCATGTACCGTGGGCACTTGCCCCGATACCTTGCGAGAAGCGCCTGCGCCTCGAGCGGGAGCGGGCGACCGCTCCAGAGGCCGCGCCCCGCCTCGTCCTGCCTGGACGGCTTGGGCAGCTTCGACGTGGAGTACGGAACGCGCAGGTGGGCCAGAGCCTGTACGACCGTCTCACGGGCAAGATGAGGCGGTGGCGTTCCGGCGGCGCGATCCCCGCCGAGGGCATCCTCAGGGTCGTCGAGAACGTCGGCACGCTCGTCTGTGATGCGGGCAAGTTCGGGTTCCAGGAGCTGACGCCGCTCGACTTCGAGAAAGAGGTCACGGTCGAGGCACTTCAGGACGAGT
>CAVFWY010000044.1:0-12565 GCA_963626175.1 Gemmiger sp. | reverse complement strand
GCAGGTCGGGATCGACGACGCAGCAGTAGGCGAGTTTCGCGAAAAGGCCGAAGTGTTCGCTGAACTGGTAATTGAGGTCGAAGCCGATCTTCGCCGTGGCAATGCCCGAATTGGCGTGGCGGATGCCGCCGATCTCGGTGTCAAACGCCGTCGGGAAGCACCAGTTGTACTGCGCCTCGCGCCACACGCCCTCGATGTAAGGCGTGATGCGCAGTTCGTCCGTCAGCGCGACATCCTTCTTCAGACCGAAGACGACCAGGTTCGCACCCTTCGAATACTCGCGCACGACCGTCACATACGGGACGACGTAGGGGTTCACAAGCGCGAAGCTGTGGTCAAAGTCCCACGTGGTGTGGTTCGTCACGCGAGCACCCTTGTAGTTCTTCGGCGGATAGTAGAACCAGACAAAGGTGGAGCGCCAGTCGAGTCCCCACGTCTTGTCATCGTCGAACCAGAAGGTGCGCCCGAAGTGGAAGTTGGGATCGTATTCGTTGAACGCCTGACCGAGTTCGTTGTCGCGGCGGCGCGGCGTAAGGTCGGTATTGGACCAGAGGCCGAAGCCGATGTAGCCGAGGTTGCCGATGTTTGCGTTCAGGTCAATGTAGCCCTGGAGCGTCGGATTGTCGTTCACAAGCGACCCGTAGAGCTGGTAGCCCGAATAGAGGCCGTAGTTGCCGAAGCCCCAAAACGAGATGAAGCTTTCGTTGTTATTCTTCTCCGTTTCGGCCATTTCGGCCTCTTCAGAATTAGCGAAGGCGCACATCGCCGCCATCGCACTCATCGCAAACAACAGTTTTTTCATATATTTACTATTGGTTAATGTATGGTTAACAGAACAGTGGTATAGTATACCATTTGTTCAGCGCCGGCACAAGGGCGATAAAAATTCAGGAAATAACGGCTACCTCACCAAAATCCTTGCCAATCTGCGAAAATCTGTGGTGATACCGACAACCTACACGTCACTGCTCGTCAGCGGCAGGGACAGGCGTGGGGACACGTTCCGCATCCCTTCGCGCACGAACCCGGCATCGAAACGTCCTCACCCGTCCAGCAGTAGGTGCAAAGTTGGTCTTTCGGCAGTCCAATCGCCGCGACAAGATCGTCGACCGTCTGAAACGCAAGCGAGGTCAGGTTCAGTTTCCGACGGATGTAATCGACCATTCCCTTGTAGGGTTCGCCATCAGAATCGACATATTTCGACAAATCGGCGTTTTCCCCCTCGTGATCGCGAATATACCGCCGCGTGATGAGGTCGTATTCGTTCTTCGAACGCGAAAAGTTGATGAATCGGCACGGATAGAGAAGCGGCGGACAGGCAATCCGAACGTGCATCTCCTTGCAACCTTCCTTATAGAGGCGGTCGGCCTGCTTGCCGAGCTGAGTGCCGCGCACGATCGAATCGTCGCAAAACGCGAGCCGACGGTCGCGAATCAGCCCCGGAATCGGAATCAGCTTCATCGCGGCGACTTTTTCGCGCTGGCGCTGGTCGGACGGCATGAAACTCCGCGCCCACGTGGGCGTATACTTCACAAAGGGACGCGCATATTTGATGCCCGCCTCGTGCGCATAGCCAAGCGCGTGTGAAGTGCCCGAATCGGGAATCCCGCATGCCGCATCCGCATCCGCTGGATACCGCCGCGCCAGCGCGCCGCCGCACCGATAACGCGCCATCTCCACGTTCCGCCCCTCGTAACTCGACGCGGGAAAGCCGTAGTAAACCCAGAAAAAGGAGCAAATCGCCATCTTTTCCTGCGGTTCTATCACGGTCGTCAGTCCGTCCGGAGTCATCTCGACCATTTCGCCGGGTCCGAGGTCGCGCACGTATTCGTAGCCGAGATTTGGAAGCGCACAACTCTCCATCAGGGCCATCAGCCCGCTTTCCCTGCGCCCGATAATGACAGGCGTTCGCCCGTAGCGGTCACGCGCGGCATAAAGACGCCCCTTCTCGTCAATCACGAGAATCGAACAGCTGCCCTTGACCTTCTCCTGAACGTACCGCACGCCATCGACAATCGAACTGCGCGACGCAATCAGTGCCGAAACGACTTCCGTGGGACCGACCATTCCGCTTGTCGTCGAGAACTGCAGCTGCGTGGAGCAGTTCCTGAACAGCTCGTCCATCAGTTCCGTGATGTTGGAAATCAGACCGACCGTCGCAATCGCGAACTGTCCGAACTTCGTCACCATCACGAGCGGCTGCGGGTCGGTGTCGGAAATCACGCCAATGCCGACCGAACCGGAAAACCGGGCGAAATCGTGCTCGAATTTCGAGCGGAACGGCGCATTCTGTATGTTGTGTATCGACCGCTGAAAGCCGTTCGCGCCCAACACCGCCATTCCGCCCCGGTGCGTGCCGAGATGCGAATGGTAGTCCGTACCGAAAAAGAGATCGCTCACGCAATCGTTCTTTGAAACAACGCCACAAAAACCGCCCATTAGTTCTCCTTGATAAGAATGAACAGGTATTATACCATATTGTCGCAGAGCATGGCTATTCGCGAATCCGCACCGACTGGACGGACAAGGCTTTCTTCGTCTTCGGGTCAAACTCGATGACCGCCCCCTCAATCACGCAGGGACCCGACGCGACCTCGAACCGGCTCGGGATCCCCGTGATGAACTTGCGCGTCACGGGCTGAAGGTCACGTCCGATGGAACTGACGTAGGGCCCCGTCATACCGAGGTCAGTGATGAACGCCGTCCCGTTCGGCAGAAGCCGCGCATCCGAAGTCTGGACGTGAGTGTGCGTTCCGACGACCGCCGTCACGCGACCGTCGAAATAGTGGGCGAACGTCACCTTCTCGCTCGTCGCCTCGGCGTGAAAATCGACGAAGACCGGCACATCCTTCGGAATCTCGGCAAGCGCGCGCTCGGTCGCCTTGAAGGGACAGTCCACCGGCTGCATGAAGACGCGCCCCAGCACGTTCATGACGACGAACCGGAAGGTCGGCATTGTCACGAGTCGCCATCCCTTGCCGGGACATTCCGACGGATAGTTGACGGGGCGAACCACGCGGTCGAGCGCATCGATCTGCCCGGCGAACTCGCGCTGTCCCCACGTGTGGTCGCCGAGCGTAATCGCGTCCACGCCGGCGTCGAGAATCTGTTTTGCGTGGTCGGCCGTCAGGCCCGAACCGTGCGTGCAGTTCTCGGCGTTGACAATCGTCGCGTCGATTCCATGCGCCTTCTTGAGGTTCGGCAACTCCCGCGCAAGGATTGCCCGCCCGGGAGAGCCCACGACATCGCCAATCATCAGAATCTTCATACCCCTACCTCTTTGGATAACCGTTCTTCTCAAGCCATTTCGCCGCGGGCCCGTCGCCCCGCGCCGCCCGCGCCCGCATCGTCCAGACGAGCGACCGCATCGAATCCTTCTCCGTTCCCAGTCCCTTTTCGCAACATTCGGCGAGGCATTCCATCGCATCGGCGTTTCCCTGCGCGGCGGAAGCCTTCAGCAGTCCGACCGCCCGCGCCTCGTCCCTCGACTCGCCTTCGCCCCTCAAAAGGGCGAGCGCGAAGTTCAACTGCCCGTAGGAATTGCCCATTTCCGCGCTTTTCGCGAACCATTTCGCCGCCTTCATGGCGCTCTTGACCGTCCCGACACCGTCCCGGTAGAGTCCGCCCACGTTGTTCATCGCCTCCGTGTGCCCCGCTTCCGCCGCCGCCCGAAAGGCCCCGAGGGCGAGCGCGACGTTCCTCTCGCACCCCAGCCCCTGCAGATAGCACGTCCCCAGGTTGCAGAATCCGTTCGGGTCGGACTTCGCCGCCGCACGGCGAAAGCAGAGGAAGCTCTCCCGCGCCACCTTCTCAAAGGCGTTGGTGTCCGAACGATTCTCCATCGCCTTCATCAGCGTCATCGTCCCCCAGGCGTTCAGGGCCTGGACGTTCCCGCCGTCCACCGCCTTCTTGAGAAGATCGACGTCGTTGTTCTCCATCGAAAGCAGATACCACGCGAGCGCATTGTTCTTCGTTTCGGCCAGTTTGCGGATGCGGGGGCGGTTCTCCTCCAGATACTTCAGGCGCCGCGCTTCGCTGAGCTTCGCCGTGCGGGGCGCGTTTTCATCCGCCGCGACGAGCGCAATCACGTATTGCTGCAGGCCGCCTCCCGCCTCGGCTTCGCGGCGGACGGTTTCCGCCGCCTCGGCATAGCCGCGCGGACTCCCCGCCGTGCGCAGGTTCAGAAGACGCTGGAGCGCATCCGCACTACCCGCGCCAAACAGCGAAAGCGACGAAACAAGGCAGGCAATTGAGAGGAAACATCTCATTTCCGCCGCGCCCTCTCGTCTCAAAGGGCGATCTCCGTCTCTTCGCGCGTCGCCATGTCCTTCAGCCGCGCCACGCCCTTCTCCACGTCGTCCGGACCGAGGAAGACCGCTTTCGCCGCGCCGCACGAATCGGCGTGCGAGAAGAACTTCTTCGGCTTCTGGTGACGGAGGGCGAGATTGACGCATTCGCCCGCCCGGCGCAGTTTCGCCGCGAGTTTCACCGCCGCGTCGCGCTGTTCGGGGAACATGAACCCGACGGCAATCCCCTTCTTCGTCTTCGCCGCGTCCGCGCCGAGCCGCGACTTCAGGAGTTCCGTCACGACCACGTCGCCGAAGCCGAGGCCGACCGCCGTCGCGGGGTCTCCGCCAATCGTCGTGAGCAGGTTGTCATAGCGACCGCCGCCGAAAATCGCACGGAACTCGCCCTTCGTGTCGAAGCACTCGAAGACGACTCCCGTGTAATAGCTGAGCCCGCGAATCACCGAAATGTCGAACTGCAGGCAGTCCGCAAAGCCCGCGATCTCCGCAAGACGGAAGAGTTCCACCAGTTCGGGACACGCCTCGTAGGACTTCGTATCCATGATGGCGAAGGTCGCCTTCACGTCCGCGTCCGTCAGACCGCCGTCGCGGAGCATCGCGGCGATTTCCGCATCGGGCATTTTGCCGCGCTTGTCGAGCGCGAGGAACACCTGCGCATGCTTTTCGGCGGCGATTCCGCTCCTTTCGAGAAGTTCGCCCAGAAACTTGCGCGAAGAGACATGCACCTTGAAGTCGGCGGACGAAAGCCCCATGCGGCGCAGCGCGTCACACGCCGCCCCGATTACCTCGACTTCGGCAAGAACCGACTCCTCGCCGATAATGTCCACGTTCCACTGATAGTGCTCGCGCTTGCGCCCCTTCGTCATGCGTTCGTAGCGGAAGCACTGCGCAATCGTCGTCCACTTCAGCGGGAAGGCGAGTTCGTGCTGGCGCTGCGCAACCATCCGCGCCAGCGTCGGGGTCATCTCGGCGCGAAGCGCGAGATGGCGTTCGGACTTGTCGAGGAAGTGATAGATCTGCTCGCCGACTTCCTCGCCCGCCTTGCGCGCGAGAAGGTCGTAACTCTCGACCACGCATGCGTCATACGGCTCGAATCCGGCGGCTTCGCCCGCCGCACGGAATGCGTCAAACACCTTATTGCGCCAGACCATGTCCTCGGGATAGAAATCCCGCATGCCACGCGGCGGTTCAAAACTAATCTTTTCCGTCATGCACTTGCTCCTTCGTCTTCACCCCATATTATAGCAAAAACCGCACGAGCCCGAACAGGTCGAGATGCCTGCTGGAGTTTACCGTGAGTTTGGCTCTTGCTCGCGGCGATCGTCACGGGAGCGCGTCCCTCCAGGGCGCGGATGCGAATCTGGGAATGGCTGTCAATCGCATTCGGCACAGATTTTGATGCGCATCAGAGGAAACTTTGATGCGCATCATTTGTACTTTTGATGCGCATCAAAAGGGGTGGTTGATGCGCATCAAAAGGGGTGGTTGATGCGCATCAAAACGGGCGGCGATGCGCATCGGGACGGGCGAAGATGCGCATCGGGACGGGCGGCGATGCGCATCCAGACGGGAAACCATCGCGTTGGTTTTCAAAAAGCATCGTGTTGGTTTTGCAAAACCATCGTGATGGTTTTCACAAACCATCGTGTTGGTTTCCCGTCCCGTTGCCGATCCAAGCCCGTCCCCTTTCGCATCATTACCCGTTTCCATTCGCATAGTTGCCCGTTTTGCTCGTATTGACAACGCTTTCTGTTGATTATCTTCCGCACTCCTGTTCAAGTTGTCTTGACCGAACGAACAGGAGTGACGGGAAGTCCCGTAAGCAGGGCTTTCGACCCTGAAAAGCAGGGTCAGCCGACGACGAGTTCCTCGCTCGGGTAGCGGACGCGGCTGTGGGTTTCGCGGTCACCGATCATCATCACGACCGTGAGCGCACCGAGCCGACCGATGAACATGGCGACCATAATGACGCACTTGCCCGCCGGGGAGAGTTGAGCCGTCGTTCCCCCCACCGAAAGCCCCGTCGTCGTGATTGCGGAAATCGCCTCGAAGAAGAGCGCGTCCGCTGCAATGTCCGACCCGCGTTCGGTCATCAGGAGTGCGCCGATTACAATGACGGCGAAGGCGATGAGCGCCATGAAGATGACAAGCGACTCGCGCACGATGTCCGTCGGCACGACGCGGCGGCAGATGACCGTCTCGGATTCGCCGCGACACATGGCAAGGAGGGTGCAGACGAGCACCGCGAGAGTCGTCACCTTGATGCCCGCCGCCGCCGAACCCGGCGCCCCGCCGATGAACATCAGGTTCGTGAAGACAAGCCGCGTGAGCGGTTGAAGGTCTTCCGTCGGGACGATGCAAAATCCGCACGTGCGCGGCGTGACCGCCTGAAAGAACCCGACCCACAGTTTCTCGCCGAACGAAAACCCCTTCAGTGCGCCGCCCCATTCCAGCAGAAGAAAGGCGGCGTAGCCAATCAGGAGAAGCCAGAGGGTGACGCGAAGCACGACCTTCGTGTGAAGCGTCAGCCGTCCGCGTCCGCCCGACGAACGGCGCAGGAACTTGAACGTGCAGAGATTGTAGATGACGAGAAAGCCGATTCCGCCGAGAATCACCTCCGCCGCGAGCGTCAGCACGACAATCGGATTGGACGCAAAGCCGGCGAGCGAATCGGCGCGAAGCCCGAAGCCCGCATTGCAGAAGCTCATCACCGAATAGTAGACGCTCAGGTAGAGGTCGTGGAACTGGAAGTAGAGAACCGCCGCGCCCGTCGCCTCGATGACGAGCATCGACCCGATTACCCAGCAAATCAGTCCGCGCAACCCCTTCACCTCCGCCACGCCGTAGGCGTTCATCAGCGAAAACTCGCGGGCGAGCGAAAGACGGCGACCGACGGCAATCATCAGGAACGTGCCGAACGTCATCAGTCCGAGACACCCGACTTCAACGAGCGCCATCAGCACGACCTGCCCCGCCCGCGAATATTCGGCGGCAATATCAACCATCGTCAGTCCCGTCACGCAGACGGCCGAACAGGCCGTGAAGAGCGCGGTCATCGGCTGTCCCCACGTCCCGGCCGTCCGCGCCCAGGGGCTGCATAGCAAAATCGCGCCGATGAGAATCAGCGCGATGAAACCGAGGGCGACCGAACTTCGGTTCTTCACACCCTCTCCTTCAGCCAGATTGCCCAAATCGAGAGTTCATACAGAAGGCAGAGCGGAACGGCCATCACGATCTGGCTCATCGGGTCGGGCGGCGTGAGGAACATCGCGATGGCGAAGGCCAGCACGATGGCAATCCGCCGCTTCGCGCGAAGGGCGGCGCTCGTCACGATGCCGAACCAACCCAGCACGAACAGGACGAGCGGCATCTGAAAGACCATACCGAAGGCAATGATCGTCTTCAGGACGATGGAGATGTAGCCCTCGATGCGAATCGTCGTGACGGGCAGCCCGACCCAGGCGTTGATGGACTGGAACGCCGTGACGACAAGCGGCAGGGTCTTCTCGTAGGCGAGCCCCACGCCGACCGTGAAAAGCGCCGTTCCCGAGATGAGAATCGACAGCAGGACGAACTTCTCGCGCTTCGTCAGCGCCGGGAAGACGAAACGCAGAATCGAATAGACGATAAACGGAAACGCGAGAGCCGTGCCGCCCCAGATGGCAATCGCCATCATCGTCGAGAAGCCGCTCGTCAGGTCAAGCCCCTGCAGCATATCCTCGCTCGCGGCGGCGGGACTCTTCAGCCAGCCGAGAATCTGCGGCGAGAACACGCCCGCGACAATGACGCAAATCGCCCACGAAACCGCCGAGAACACCAGCATGTCGCGAAGCGCGAAGAGGTGTTCCAGCAACGGACGCGGCGGATCGTTGCGCTGGTCAGGATTGGTGAGTTGCGGAATCTTCATTTTGTGCCGCGCCATTTTGCGCCGCGTCGGCGGGGACTGCCGTGGCCTCGTTGCCCTCTACCTTGAAGGCCTCCTGCGCCGTGTTCTCGGCCTCCTGCGCGACCTTCTCCACTTCCTTGACCGCCCGTGAGAACTCCGAGTCCATGTCAAGCAACTGCCGCTTGAAGTTTTCCGCCGCACGGCGGAACTTCGCGTAGTACTGACCGAACTTTCGGGCGACTTCGGGGAGACGCTTCGGCCCCACGACGACAAGAATGACGGCGAGCAGAACGACCCACTCGCCGGCGCCAACGTCGTTGAAAAGAAACGCAAGCGTCATCTTCGGCGATTACTTCGCCTGGAAAATCACGAATTCGCCGCGACGGTTCTTCGCCCACGCGCTTTCGTCATGACCTTCGACGGCGGGCTTTTCCTCGCCGTAGCTGCGCGTCTGGATGCGGTCGGCCGAAATGCCGCTCTGCACGAGGTAGTTGCGCAGGATGATCGCGCGGTTCTCGCCGAGCGAAAGGTTGTATTCGTTCGAGCCGCGCTCGTCGCAGTTGCCCTCGACCACGACCACGCGGTCGGTCTTGTCGGTAAGGTGACGAGCGACTTCGTCAACCTTGCCAAGTTCGCCCTGCGGCACGACCGTCGAGTCGAAGCCGAAGTAAACCGGCGCGAACGCGACATCCGTGCACTTCGCATACATGTCCTCGAAGCGGCGTTCCCCCACGTCGGAAAGCGAACCCGACTGCGACTGAACGTCAACCGCCTCTTCGGACGAAATATCCGACACCTGCGAAGAATCGTCGCCGGCCGCGCCAGCGCCCTTCGCCGCCTTGTCGTACTTGCAGCCCGTCGTCGCGAACGCGAGCGAAACAGCCAAAACCGCCATGATTGTCGTAATCTTCATTTGTCTATCTCCTTATTATTGGAAATCATTTGCGCATATAATACCGAATCCCCCGACGAAAATCAAGGGGGTAAGTGTGTTTTTAGAGCGACGCGAGCAACCCTCCGCAGAGAATCAGGTGCTTTTCGCGGTCCGAAAGCGAGGTTTTCACCGCGAAAGTCCCCTTCGGACACTTCACGACGAGCCTGCCGTCGCCCTCCACCGCCTTGCGGACGCCCTTCAGTTCAAGCCTGTCACCCACCGCAAGCCGGTCATAGTCCTTCGGATTCTCGAACACGAACGGCACGATGCCGAAGTTGATGAGATTCGCCCGGTGAATGCGCTCGATTGACTTCGCGATTACCGCCTTCACGCCGAGATACATCGGACAAAGCGCCGCGTGTTCGCGTGAACTGCCCTGTCCGTAGCTCTCGCCCGTCACGATGACATTCGCAAGACCCTTCTCCTTGTTGGCGAGACAGCGGTCGTGGAACGTGCCGTCGCACGGCTCGAAGACATACTTCGCATATTCGGGCACGTTCGAGCGGAACTTGAGCCGCGCACCCGCCGGCATGATGTGGTCGGTCGTAATCTTGTCCCCGACGCGGATGGCGACCGTGCCTGCGAGATCCTTCGCGAGCGGCACGCCCTTCGGCACCGTCGCGATGTTCGGTCCGCGCACGATCTTCGTCCCCTTCACGCCCTTGCCCGCAGTCTCGCGGTAGAGGAACATCGCGTCGTCAATCGGGAACTTCTTCGGCGCGGGCACGGCGGCCGACCCCTTGCAGAGCGTCACCACGCCCGTCAGCGCGGAAGCCGCCGCCGTCTCGGGCGAGACGAGATAGACCTTCGCGCTCTTCGTGCCGGTCCGCCCCTCGAAGTTGCGGTTGTTCGTGCGCAGCGAAACGGCGTTCGTCGAGGGACTCATGTGCGCCCCGATGCAGAAGCCGCAGGCGTTCTCGAGGATGCGACAGCCCGCCTTGATGAGAATCGCAAGCGACCCGTCCGCCGCGAGCATGTTCACGACCTGCCGCGAACCGCACGCGATGCCGACCTCCACCTCGTCCGCCACGTGCTTCCCCTTCAGGATCTGGGCGACCGTGCGGATGTCGCGGTAGGACGAGTTCGTGCACGAACCGATCATGACCTGGTTCACCTTCGTGCCCGCCATCGACTTCACCGTCACGATGTTGCCGGGACTGTGCGGAGCCGCCGCGAGCGGTTCGAGTTTCGAGAGGTCGACCGTGAAGGAGTCGTCGTATTCCGACCCCGCATCCGACACGATCTCCGTCCAGTCCTTGCCGCGCCCCTGCGCCGCGAGGAACTGCTTCGTCACCGCGTCGGACGGGAAGACGCTCGTCGTCACGCCGAGTTCCGCGCCCATGTTGGTTATCGTCGCCCGCGACGGCACGTCGAGCGTCGCGACGCCCGGCCCGCAATACTCGAAGATCCAGCCGACGTTCCCCTTCGTGCCGAACTTCTCCAGCACCTTGAGAATCACGTCCTTCGCGCTCACGCCCTTCTTCAATTTGCCCTTCAGGTAGATCGCCCGCACCTTCGGGGTCGGGATGTGGAACGCCCCGCCCGCCATGGCGACGGCGATGTCGATGCCGCCCGCGCCGATGGCGATCTGCCCGATGCCGCCGCCCGTCGGCGTGTGCGAGTCGGACCCGAGCAGGGTCGTGCCCGGCTTGCCGAACCGCTCGAGGTGAAGCTGGTGGCAGATCCCGTTCCCGGCCTTCGAGTAGACGATGCCGTATTTCTTCGCAATGGACGCGAGAAAGTCGTGGTCGTCAGCATTCTCGAAGCCGATCTGCACCGTGTTGTGGTCAACGTAACTCACGGCGAGATCGTTCTTCACGTGGGGAACGCCCATCGACTCGAACTGCAGATACGCCATCGTGCCAGTCGCATCCTGCGTCAGCGTCTGGTCGATGCGAATGCCCAATTCGGAATCGGTCGCGGGGTCGCCCTCCACGAGATGCTTGGAAAGAATCTTCTCGACAACTGTCATCGGCTTCGTTTTCATGGCGCGTATTATACCATAATCGCCCGACTCGGAGAAAAACGGGATGCCCCCGAGGGAGGCATCCCGTCCGTCTTGCGGTCAAGACCGCCCTATTTGCCGAAGTAACGCTTCAGCAGGCCCTCGAAGCCGGCCCCGTGGCGGGCTTCGTCCTTCGCCATCTCGTGAACCGTGTCATGGATGGCATCGTAGCCGAGCTCCTTCGCGCGCTTCGCAATCGCGAGTTTCGCCGCGCAGGCGCCCTGCTCGGCGTCGGCGCGCATTGCGACGTTCTTCTCGGTCGAGTTCGTGAGGACTTCGCCGAGAAGTTCGCCGAACTTCGCCGCGTGCTCGGCCTCCTCGAAGGCATAGCGCTTGAATGCCTCCGCGATTTCGGGATAGCCCTCGCGCTCCGCCTGACGCGACATCGCCAGATACATCCCGACCTCGGCGCACTCGCCGTTGAAGTGATCCTTCAGCCCCTGCGTCACTTCCGCATCGTCGACCTTTCCGGACCCGACGGCGTGTTCGCACGCCCAGACCTTCTTGCCCGACGAGGCGGCTTCCTCGCGAAACTTCGACCCCGGAACGCCGCACTGCGGACATTTCTCAGGAGGCGTTTCGCCCTCATACACATACCCGCACACGGGGCAGACCCATCTTTTCATCTTTCGTTTCTCCTTTTTGCGTTCGGCTTTCGCCGGTTCTTTCCTGTTGTTTTCCGTGCATTCGCATTCCTCCCGGAACACTTCGGGCACAGTCCGAAATAGAGAAGCTGCTCGTCCTCCCGCTTGAAGCCCTTCGGCAGCGCGGCGAAGGGCCGGTCGTGCGGTTCGCGAACCCCGATGTCGAAGAGGCCGCCGCACGCGCGGCACTTGAAGTGCGCGTGAAACGCCGCGCTGCCGTCGTAGCGCACTTCGCCGTCCTCGATGCAGACGCGGCCGATCAGCCGCTCGTCCGCCAGCTTCTGCATCGTCGCGTAGACCGTCGTCCGGGAGAGCGTCGGCATCTCCGGGCGCAGCTCGACGAAGATACGATCCACGGACGGATGGTCCTTCCTTCCGGCCACGCGCCGGAAGATGGCCAGCCGCTGGGGCGTCGGCGCAATCCCGTGCGCCTGGAGTAATTCTGACTCTTCTGTAATCATTACAGTTATAATTATATTATATTCCGCGCCCGATTGCAAGGGGCCTAGGTGCGGACGCGGGATTCCTCGTCCCTGTTGAGGACTTCGACGAGGTAGGGGGCGTGTCCGCCGCGGCAGAAGAGCCCGTGAACCGCGCCCGCGCCATCCGTCGCGATCACGTCGCGGATGAGGCGGATCATGGGCCTGGTGATGCGGAGCCCCGGGATGAAGACGGGGATGCCCGGCGGATAGGGAACGAGGAACTGCGAGGCGATGCGCCCCTCGGCCTCTTCGATCGGCACGAGTTCGCCGTCGCAGAGCGCGGCGTCGTGCGGCAGGACGACGGCCT
>CAVFWY010000043.1:0-12568 GCA_963626175.1 Gemmiger sp. | reverse complement strand
TCCTTGAGAAGCGTCGCCCCCCAGAAGTCCTTCTCGACCTTCTTCGCGCCAACCAGCACGATTCGCCCGACTCCGAGCGCGGCGAGTTGCGGCAGAAGACGCTTCATCACACGCGGACGCGGCGGAGCCAGCACGAGATCGACCCACGGCTTCAGGCTTTCTTCCGTATGCGCCGTGCGGACGGTGATGCGCCCGTCCTCAATCGCGACAATTTCCGACGTTCCGATCCGCCCGTTCACCTCGCCCGTCTTGAGAATCTGACCGACCTCGCCGTGCAGGACGTTCAGCACGTGTTCGGCACGGAAGTCGGCGAATGTCGCGATTCCGTCCGCTATTTCGTCTGGCTCAAAGAGGATTCTGTTCACCGCTTTTCCTCCCACAGATTGCGGATAAGGGCAACCCCCGCGCGCAAGTCTTCTTCCGAAACTGACGCGGAAGGCTCGAAGACGACGTGCTTCACGTTCGCGGCGAAATCCCGAAGCGCGGCAAAATCGACCTTTCCCCCGCCCGGCTCAAAATGGTCGTCGGTGAAGTCCACCACGTCGTTGAGGTGCATCCCCGCGAAGTGCCGCGCCTCCTCGGCGGACGGCGTCGCCCCCTCGTGCCAGCGGTACATCCGCCGCACCCGGTCGTGCCCCGTGTCGAACCAGCCGCGAAGCGGCGCGGACGCGAACGCCGCACAAAGCGCCGCGAGTTCCTCCTCGCACGGAAAGCCCTCGTAATACGGCAGATTCTCCAGTGCGAGCGTCACGCCGTTCTTCTCCAGCACGGGGATGAGCGCGTCTATTTCCCGCTTGAAGACGTCGAGATGGCGTTGCCCGTGCTTCAAACGGAGTTCCTTCGCCTTGGCAAGTGTCCGCCGATAGGGCTTCGCGGCGGTATCATTTCCGTTCGCGGCGAGAATCCGCCGCAGGACGGACGAGTCAAGCACACGAAACAGCCCCGAGAACGCGACGCGCCCCGCATGAAGCACCACCGCGTCCGCCCCCATTTCCGCCGCGAACTCGACGTTGCGCACGACATGGATGCGGGCGAGGGCGCGGGCATCCGCGTTCAGGCTCGCGAGCGAATAGAGTTCGGGGTAGCCCTGCGGCGCGGAAACCGGCACGGGGCAGAAGGCGTGGACGCTCCCGACGGGGATCTCGTCCCGCCGCGCCTTGAAGCCCGCCACCTGTGCGAGCGTCGTGTGATAGCCGAGTTCAAGCTCCTCGAAGCCGAGCGCAAGCGCCGCGTCCGCGATTTCTTCGCCGGATGCGAGGCGGCGGTTGCACCAGTTCGTGGAGAGCGAGAGTTTCACGGCAGGGTCAGGCGATCCATCATGAAGCAGAGAACCGCCTCGTCGTTCATCGACTTTTCGCTCTGGCGGAACGCATTCTCGACCGCCTCGACGTTGCGGAAAGCCAGGTGACGCGGCAGTCTGTCTTCGACCATGAACCGCCGCACGAAGCCCATGATCGTCTTGTAGAACGCCTTTCGCACCAGGGCGACGTCCTCGACGAGCGCCTCCTCGCGTTCGCTCGGATCTTTCTCCATGTCGTCCTTCGCCCGATCCTTCAGTTCGGCGAGAATCGCCGCGAGCCGCTTCCCCGCCCGCGCCTTTTCAAAGACGCCGTTCAGTCCCGCCGTGGAGAAGATTTCCGCAACCGCCTCATACGCTTCGCCCGTCAGCCCGCCTTCCGAAAGCGGCAGGTCGATGCGCTGGCAGCGTGAAACGATTGTCGGCAGAATCGAATCGGGCGCATCCGTCTGCAAAAGGAAGAGCGTCTTCGGCGGAGGTTCCTCAAGCGTCTTCAGGAAGGAGTTCGCCGCCGCCGCCTCCATGCGGTCGGCCGAGACGACGACACCAACCTTCCAGCCGCCCGAAAAGGCGGTCACGGACATCGGCTCGATCAGCACGTCGCGCATCGTATCCGTGTGAATCGAACGCCGCGCCCCCTCCGGCTCCAGATAGATGACGTCGGGGTGGCAGCGGCGTTCAATCTGCTCCGGCGCATCGGGGAAGAGCTTGCGGAGGATGAGGTTCGTCAGTTCGTCGCAACTGCCGCGCAAGTCGCCGCAGAGCAGGTAGCCGTTCGCCACCGCCCCCGCGTCAATCGACCGGGCAATCAGATCAAAGGCTTCAGCGACTTCCATATCCGCCCCCAAACATCGTCCGGCGTGCCGTTCGCGTCAATCTTCACGATGCGCGTCGGCTCGGCCGATGCCATTTCGAGAAAGCCCGCGCGAAGTCGGGCGTGAAACGCCGCGCCGGCGGACTCGATGCGGTCCGCCGCCGTCGCCGTCGCCGCCTCGCGTCCGCGCAGACGGGCATTCGCCGTCTCGGGCGTGACGTCAAGGAGAAAGGTCAGGTCGGGCTTCAGACCGTCCGTCGCGAAGTCGTTGACGATGCGCAGCGTGTCGAGCGGCAGTCCGCGCCCGTAGCCCTGATAGGCGAAGGTCGAATCGCTGAAGCGGTCGCTCACGACCCACTTGCCCGCCGCGAGAGCCGGCTCGACCACGTTCTTCACGAGCTGGGCGCGGGCGGCAAGGAAGAGGAGAAGCTCCGCCTTGTCGCAGGGCGGATCGCGCAACTCCTCGCGAAGGAGACCGCGGATGAGTTCGGCAAGGCGCGTCCCGCCGGGTTCGCGGGTGACGACCGCCCCGACGCCGGCTTCCGCCAGCGCGGCGGCGAGCCGCTTCACCTGCGTGGACTTTCCACAGCCCTCGCCGCCCTCGAACGTGATGAACCTGCCGCGCACCTTCGCCCTCACATGTTGCCGATGACGGCCTTGATGCGGCGAACGCCGGCGGAGGAGGACTGTTCCTTCAGGATCTTGAAGCTGCCGAGTTCCTTCGTGTTCGCCACGTGCGGCCCGCAGCAGATTTCCTTCGAAACGTCGCCGATCGAGTAGAGCGAAACCTGGTCGCCGTATTTCGCCCCGAAGAGGGCCATCGCGCCCTCCTTCTTCGCCTCCTCGACGGTCGTCATCTTCTTCGTCACGTCAATGCCCGCCTGAATCCACTCGTTGACGAGCTTCTCGACTTCGGCAATCTGCGCGTCCGTCATCTTCTCGGGCCAGGTGAAGTCGAAGCGCAGACGCTCCGCCGTGATGTTGGAGCCCTTCTGGTTCGCCGTCGGGCCGAGCACCTTGTGGAGCGCGGCGTGAAGGAGGTGCGTCGCCGTGTGCATGCGCGTGACGACTTCGCTGTTATCCTGCAAGCCCGCCTTGAACGAGCCCGCGCTCGTCGTGCGCGACAGTTCCTGGTGCTTCCGGTTCGCCTCGTCGAAGCCCTCCTTGTCAACCGTCAGCCCCGCCTTCGCCGCCATCTCAAGCGTCATCTCGAACGGGAAGCCGAACGTGTCGTAGAGCTTGAACGCCGTCTTGCCGCTGATCTGCGACTGCCCGTGCGCCTTCAGTTGCTCGGCGACCTTGTTGAACATCGCCTCGCCCTTGTCCAGCGTCTGGTTGAAACGGTTCTCCTCCGCCTCGAGGTCGAGACGGCACTGCTCGAGGTTCGCCGCGAGTTCGGGATAGACGTGGTTGTATTTCGCGCAGATGACCTCCGCCAGCTTCACCGTGAAGCCGGGCGCGATGCCGAGGAAGCGGCTGTAGCGCACGGCGCGGCGAATCAGGCGCCGCAGCACGTAGTTCGCGCCGACGTTGCCCGGCTTCACGCCGCCCTTCGGGTCGCAGAGGATGAACGTCGCCGTGCGCATGTGGTCGGCGATGATCCGCCGCGCGCGGAGCGCGAGTTCGGCGTCGTCGGGCTTCACGGTCGAGAGGTCGTCAATCGCCTTCATGATCGGCGCGAAGATCTCGGTGTCGTAGACGGTCGGCGCACCGCTCATCATGCACACCGTGCGCTCCACGCCCATGCCCGTATCCACGTTGTGCCGGCCGAGCGGCTCGAACTTGCCTTCCGCATTCTTGTTATACTGCATGAAGACGTTGTTCCAGATCTCGACGTATTTTCCGCAGTGGCAGCCGGGACGGCAGTTCGGCCCGCAGGACGGCTTGTGCGTGTCGATGAACATCTCCGTGTCGGGTCCGCACGGACCCGTCGTGCCCGCCGGGCCCCACCAGTTGTCCTCTCGCGGCAACGGGAAGATGTGGCTTTCGGGCAGCCCCTGCCGCTTCCAGAGTTCAATCGCCTCGTCATCGCGCGGAATCCCCTCCTCGCCCGCGAAGACCGTCACGTAGAGGTCGGCGGGGTCGAAGCCGAGCTTCGTCGTCAGGAACTCGAAACTCCACGCAATCGCCTCCGGCTTGAAGTAGTCGTTGAGCGACCAGTTGCCGAGCATCTCGAAGAAGGTGAGGTGCGCCGCGTCGCCCACCTCGTCGATGTCGCCCGTGCGCACGCACTTCTGCACGTCGGTGAGCCGCTTGCCCGCCGGGTGTTCCTGCGCCCCCATCAGATAGGGGACGAGCGGGTGCATGCCCGCCGTCGTGAAGAGCACGGTCGGGTCGTTCTCGGGAATGACCGACGCGCCGGGGATGATCTTGTGCCCCTTTGACTCGAAAAACTTCAGATACAGGTCGCGGAGTTCGTCCGCAGTTAGATTCTTCATGATGCCTCTTACTTTCGTTGACAGCGCATATTTTATCACAAAAACGCGGCGACTGCTCAAACTCGCGCCAAATTATCAGCATTTATGGTATAATCTTTCCCGTTATGAAGAAGATTGTGATGGAATACCGCGTGCCCTATGCCGATACGGACCAGATGGGCGTCGTCTACTACGCCAACTACCTGACCCTCTTTGAACGCGCCCGGAACGAACTTATGCGGGCTTGCGGCTATACCTATCGCGAATGCGAGGCCGAGGGATGGATGCTCCCCGTCATCCATGCCGAGGTGGACTACAAGAGCCCCGCGAAATACGACGACCTTCTTGAGGTGACGGCGTTCGTGTCGGGGCGACGCGGCGTTCGCCTTGAAATCGCCTGCGAAGTCCGCCGCAAGGGCGACGAACGGATTCTCGTTTCCGGATTTACGCGGCACTGCTTCGTCTCGACGGAAACCTTCCGCCCGATCCCCCCGCCCGAAGCCCTGCTGAAGGCGATGGGCATCGAGGCTGAATGATTCCGGGCAAGGGCGACAAGGCTTAAGACGGAGACGCGACATGACAATTGCAACGATGGCACTGCCCGTTCTGCTGGCGGCATTTGACATTGGCGAGGCGTTCAGGGAACAGGCGGCATGGGAGGAGTCCGCCGTCGATTTCGCCGTCGACCGTGCGCAGGACGGGTTCAAGTTCGCGGATGCGAAGCGCAATGCCGTCGTCTGCATGAAGCGCGGGGCCTGCGCCTGGAACGGGCTTGAAGTCTGGGAGGCGCGAATCCACTACGGCACGCCCGGCGGCGGCGCGACGCGGATCGAACTCTCGCTCTACAATCGCGGCGACGACAGCGAGGGGAGCGGACTCTCCGAGGAGGCCTTCAAGGCGATGCAGGAGAAGATTTGCGCGGCGCTCAGTCCGGCGAAGCCGGGCGCAGTCGGGAAGAAGGAACTCCGCAACGGCGGCTTCCGCCATTCACAGAGTTGGGCGAAGTGCGACCCGGCGGTGGAACTGACGTGGGGCACGACGGGCGGCAAGGCGGCGACTCGGGAGATTGACTTCGTCCGGCTGACCATTCGCCCGAAGAACGCGCCGACGGCGGCGCGGAAGAAGGCCGGGAAGACTGGCGGCGGCACGGCGGCGAAGATGAAGGCGATCAAGGCCAACGTGCGGAAGAACGATTCGGGCGACGTCTGGATCGGCGATGTGCCGATGGTGGATCAGGGGCAGAAGGGATATTGCGCGGCGGCGGTTGCCGAGCGCGTCCTGCGCTATTACGGCAAGGAAATCGACGAGCACGAGATTGCGCAGATGGCCGGCACGACGGCGCAGGGCGGGACTTCCGTCGCCGAGATGATCGAGACGGTGAAGGCGGTCGGCTCGAAGTGCCGCCTGGGGTTCAGCGCCATCGTCTCGATGGGCGGGAACCTGGGCGAGATCGAGAAGGAACTCGACCAGTATAACCGCGCCGCGAAGCAGATGAAGGATGAGGAGCTCACGCTCGCGCAGTTCACGGAGGGCAACCTGATTCACGTCGGCGACATGAGGAAGGCGATGAAGCCGAAGGTGCTGAAGCGGATGCGCATGAAGGATTCGCGCTTCAAGAAGTTCCTCACGGGCGTGAAGACCCAGGTCGATGCGGGCATTCCCGTCTTCTGGGGCGTGACGCTCGGCTGCTATCCCGAGCCGGAGATTCCGCAGGCGTCGGGCGGACACATGCGACTCATCATCGGCTACAATCCGCAGACGAAGGAAATCCTCTACACGGACACGTGGGGCGCGGGACACGAACTCAAGCGCATGCCGGAGGACTGGGCGTTCACGATTACGCACGACGCCTTCTTCCTGCGTCCGCTCTGACGATGGAGGCGAAGGTGACGACAACGGAGGACGCGGCAAATCGGTCGCGGGGCGCGGCGATTGAGGCGGCGCGGCGGATTCGCGCCGCCGGGGGACGCGCCCTGCTCGTCGGCGGGTGCGTGCGCGACGAACTCCTCGGCGGCCATCCGAAGGACTTCGACCTCGAGGTCTACGGTCTTGCCCCCGAACGGCTTCAGGCTGTTCTCGGCGCGGCATTCGACTTGAATCTCGTCGGCCAGTCGTTTGGCATCCTCAAACTTCACCATTTCGACGTCGACATCGCCCTGCCGCGCCGCGAGACGAAACTGGGAGAAGGTCATCGCGCATTTGAGATGACGTGCGACCCGTTCCTGCCGATTGCCGATGCGGCCTCGCGGCGCGACTTCACGGTCAATGCCATCTACCGCGATCCGTTGAACGGAGAAATCATCGACCCGTGGCACGGACGTGAAGACCTAACGCACGGGCGGCTGCACCACGTCTCCGACCACTTCCGCGAAGACCCCCTGCGCGTGTTGAGGGGGATGCAGTTCATCGCCCGCTTCGGTCTGACCGCCGCGCCCGAGACGATTGCCATCTGTCGCGAAATGACGCCGGAGAACCTGCCGTGCGAGCGGCTCTTCGACGAATGGTCGAAACTCCTGACGAAGGGAGTCGCGATTTCTAGGGGGCTTAAGTTTCTGCGCGACGTCGGCTGGGTGCACTACTATCCCGAACTCGAACGGCTGATTGGCTGCAAACAGGATCCGGCGTGGCATCCCGAAGGCGACGTGTGGAATCACACCTGCCACTGCCTCGACGCATTTGCGCGGCAGCGTCCGGCGACGGGAAGCGCGGACGAGGATCTGATTGTCGGGCTGGCGGTGCTCTGCCACGACTTCGGCAAGCCCGCGACGACCGCCTACGACCCCGTGCGCAAGCGGATTCGCTCGCTCGGCCACGACGAGGCCGGGGTCGAGCCGACGCGGCGGTTTCTGCGCCGACTGACGGCCGAGGAGCGCATCTTGCGCGAAGTGCCACCGCTCGTGCGCCTGCACATGCGCCCGTTTGCGATGTGGAAGGCGAAGAGCGGCGAGAACGCCATCCGCCGCCTCGCGGCACAAGTCGTGCGGATTGACCGCCTTCTGCGCGTGGCGGCGGCGGACGAGGCGGGGCGGCCGCCCTTCCCCGTGTCAATGGAACCGCTCAGCTGGCTCGCCGCCGAGGCGGAACGCTTGCGGGTGAAGGACGCCGCGCCGAAGCCAATCGTCCTCGGCCGCGACCTCATCGCGGCGGGACTGAAGCCCGGCATCGTCTTCGGCGCAATCATCAAAATGTGCTTCGAGGCGCAGTTGGACGGCGCATTCGCCGACCACGCGGGGGGAATCGCCTACCTGTCCGAACTGCTGAAAACAAGGGGACTTGCATGATACCGTATGTTCTGTGGGACTGGAACGGAACGCTGCTCGACGATACGGATGCGGCGCTGACGACGCTCAACCAGATGCTGACGCGACGCGGAAAGCCGCCGATTGCGATGGACTTCTACCGCGACCACTTCGCCTTCCCCGTCAAGCCGTTCTATGCGACGATCGGCATTCGTCCCGAAGAGAAAGACTGGGACGCGGTTGCCCTCGAATATCATGAGACGTATCATCTTCAGCCCGTTGGGTTGAACAGGGACGCACGTGCGGCGCTCGACATCGTCCGCCGCGCGGGCGGGCGACAGTCCATCATCTCCGCCCTGCGCCAGGACTTGCTGGAGCGCGACACGGAGGTCTTCGGCATCCGCGACTCGATGGAGTTCGTCGTCGGGACGGACAACCTGGACGGCGGGTCGAAGGTGACGCGCGCCCGCGAACTCTTCGAACGCATCCGCCGCGCACATCCGGCGGAGTCGTTCGCCTTCACGCTGATCGGCGATTCGCTGCACGACAAGGAGGTCGCGGACGCACTGGACGTCGACTGCGTCCTGTGCGCACAGGGGAGTCACGCCGGATGGCGTCTGGAGAAAGTCGCCCGCACATTCCCCACCCTCACCGAAGCCGCCGCGTTCTGCGTTCGCTAACCGCCGTGGGCCTCGAGCCAGTTCGGGCCGACGCCGATGCCGACGTCGAGCGGAACGCCGAAGTCGATGGCCGTCGTCATTTCGCGGCGGACAATCTCCTTCACGCGGTCAACCTCTTCCTTCGGCGCGTCAAAGACGAGTTCGTCGTGAATCTGAAGAACCATCTTCGTGCGCAACCCCGCTTCGCGGAGAGCGCGGTCTATCCGCACCATGGCGACCTTGATGAGGTCGGCGGCCGAACCCTGAATCGGCGTGTTGATGGCGTCGCGTTCCGCACCCTGCCGCGCCGTGGCATTGCGCGAATTGATGTCGCGAAGCGTCCGCCGCCGCCCGAGAATCGTCTCGGCATACCCCTTCTCACGCGCCTGGGCGATTGCGCCCTCCATGAACGAACGCACCTTCGGGTAGAGTTTGAAGTAAGTCTCGATCAGGTCGGCGGCCTCCTTGCGCGGCACGTGAAGCCGCTGCGAGAGCCCGAACGCCGAAATGCCGTAGATGATGCCGAAGTTGACCATCTTGCACTTCGCGCGCTGTTCGGGCGTGACGAACGCCGGCATCACGTCGTAGACGCGGCTCGCCGTGTCGCGGTGGATGTCCGCGCCGTTGCGGAACGCCTCCAGCATCGCGGCATCCTTCGAGAACGCCGCCATCAGGCGCAGTTCAATCTGCGAATAGTCCGCCGAGATGAGCGCATGGTTCTCGTCCCGCGCCGTGAAGGCCTTGCGGATCAACTTGCCGCGCTCGGTGCGAATCGGGATGTTCTGCAGGTTCGGGTCGGACGAACTGAGCCGCCCCGTCTCGGTGAACGCCTGCGAATAGGTCGTGTGGACGCGGCAATTCGCGTCAATCAGCGTCGGCAGCTTGTCCACGTAGGTGGACTTCAACTTCGAGCAGGCGCGGTATTCGAGGATGGACTTCACGACCGGGTGGTCGTTGACGAGTTTCTGCAGGGTCTTCTCGTCCGTCGAATACTGCCCTCGCGCCGTCTTCTTCGCAACGGCGGGATTCAGTTTCAGGCGGTCGAAGAGAAGCGTGCCGATCTGGGCGGGGCTATCCACGTTCAGTCCGGGGTCGGCGTAGCGCAGGATGTCCTGCATGAGGGCGAGAATGTCGCGGTCGAGTTCGCGTCCGTATTCCTTCAGCGCGCCCGTATCGAGCCGCACGCCCTCGCGCTCCATGTCAATCAGCACGCGCACGAGCGGCTCTTCGACTTCGGCGAGGGACTTCATCGCGCCCGCCGCCTCGACCCGGGGGCGGAGCGCGTCTTCCAGCCGCAGGGTGACATCCGCATCTTCCGCCGCGTAGTCGCGAACTTCCTCCGGCTTCAGCGCGGCCATCGAAAGCTGGCTCTGCCCGCGCTTGCGCTCGCCAATCAGCCGCTCGATGGGAATCGGACGGTAGTTCAGGAACTGCTCGGAGAGGAAGTCCATTCCGTGCCGCGCCGCCGCGTCAAGGCAGTAGTGCGCGAGCATCGTGTCGTGCGGAACGGACGCGAAGCCGATTCCATAGCGCCGCAGGACGGACTGGTCGAACTTCACGTTGTGGCCGACGAGCGTCTTCGTCGGGTCGGCGAAGAGCGGGCGAAACACGTCAATCAGATCGCCGACGACATACCACGCCTTCCCCGGCTCCGTCGCGAACGAGAAACCGACGAGTTTGCAGAAATGCGCCTCGGTCGATTCGTGCCCCTCCACGGCGGCGGTTTCGGTGTCGAAGGCGATGCGCGGAGATGCCATCAGAACGTCCAGCAGGTCACGCGCCTCCGCCTCGGTCGAGACGAGCCGGTAGTCGTGCGGAAAGGTCTCAACCGTCTTCAGTTCTTCGACGGGCGAAGCGGACGGCGATTCGGACGCGGCGCCCCCCGCATCATCCAGGAGTTCACGCGCCAGTCGGTTCAACTCGAACTTCGCGCAAACCGCCGCGAGTTTCTCGCGGTCGGCCTCCTTGAGGCGGTAGTCGTCCCAGTTCACCTCGAAGGGAACGTCCGTGCGGATTGTCGTGAGGAACTTCGAGATCCGCGCATCCTCCGCTCCGGCGAAGACGCGCTCGGCGAGTTTGCCCTTGATCTTGCCGACGTTCGCGATGATGCCCTCGACGTCGCCGAACTTCGCAAGCAAGTCCGCCGCCGTCTTCTCGCCGACGCCGCGTATGCCGGGGATGTTGTCGGAAGAGTCCCCCGCAAGCGCGAGGTAGTCAATCATCTGCTGTGGGTCGCGCAGATGCCAGTGTTCGCAGACCTTCGCGCCGTCGAGAATCTCCGCCGCGTCGCCCGAACGCGAGGGACGGTAGAGGCTCACGCCCGGACGCACCAGCTGCGCGGCGTCCTTGTCGGGCGTCGCGAGAAAGACCTCGAACCCGGCCGCCGCCCCCTTCGCGGCGAGCGTGCCGATGACGTCATCCGCCTCGAAGCCGGGGACGCGCACGACGGGAATGCGCAACGCCTCCGCCAGTTCGAACGCCTGCGGAATCGCGGCGGCGATGTCCTCCGGCATCTTGTCGCGTGTCGCCTTGTAGGGCGGATAGGCCTCGTGACGGAACGTCGGCCCGCCCGGATCCATCGCAAGCACGACGTGCGTCGGCTTCTCGTGCTTGACGATTGAAAGCAATCCGTTCGCCAGTCCCAGCAGGGCGGAAGTGTTGACGCCCGAGGCCGTCATGCGCGGATTGCGCAGGAACACGAAATGCCCCCGGTAGAGGAAGGGCATCAGGTCGATGACGAAGAGTTTGCTCATGCGCGCTCGGCGTTGCGGCGTTCGAGATCCGCACGATAGGCTTCAGGCGAGAGCGGCTTGCGCGCCACGCCCGACCTGACCGCCGCCATGGCGACGGCGAACGAAACCTCCGTAAAGAGACGGCGGTCAAACGGTTTCGGGATGATGTAGTTCGTGCCGAACGTCAGTTCTTCGTCCGGATAGAGCGCCTTCACGTCGTCCGGAACGGGTTCGCGGGCGAGGCGGGCGAGCGCTTCGGCGGCGGCGACCTTCATCTCCGCATTGATCGTCGTCGCCCGCACGTCAAGCGCCCCCCGGAAGAGGTAGGGGAAGCCCAGCACGTTGTTGATCTGGTTCGGATAGTCGCTGCGCCCCGTCACCATCACGTATTTGCGCCCTTCCATCGCCTTCGCGACTTCCTCCGGGCGAATCTCCGGGTCGGGGTTCGCCATCGCGAAAATCGCGGGGAACTCGCCCATTGCCCGCACGTCGTCGCCCGACAACACGTTCGCGGCGGATACGCCGATAAACACGTCCGCATCCGTCATCGCCTCGCGGCGCGTCAGGGTTTCGGCGACATCCCGCGCATGGACGCGGTTCTGCGGCGGAAGATCCGTGCGCGACGCGGCAAGGACGCCGCGGATGTCGAACATCGTGATGTCCTTCACGCCCGCAGCCTTCAGCATGTCGGCGATGCGCGTACCCGCCGCGCCCGCACCGTTGATGACAATCTTCAGTTCGCCGAGCGCCTTGCCCTTCAGATGAGCGAAGTTCATCACGCCCGCCGTCGCAATCACCGCCGTACCCCACTGGTCGTCGTGGAAGACGGGAATGTCGAGAAGCCTGTCGAGCGTATCCTCGATTTCAAAGCACGCCGGCGCGGCAATGTCCTCGAGGTTGATGCCGCCGTATTGCGGCGCAATCGCCAGCACCGCGTCAATCACGCGCTTCGGATCGGTCTTCCCCGTGTCCTTGCCGTCCATGCGGCAGTGGTTCAGCGGCACGGGCCAGGCGTTCACGTCCGCAAACGACTTGAAGAGCACCGCCTTACCCTCCATCACGGGGATGGACGCAGTCGCGCCGAGGTCGCCGAGACCGAGAATCGCCGTGCCGTCCGAGACGACCCCGACGAGATTCGCCTTCGAGGTGACGTCGAAGACGGCGGACGGGTTCGCAGCGATTTCCTTCACCGCCTGCGCCACGCCCGGCGTATAGGCAAGGCACAGGTCTTCCTTCGTTTTTAGCGGCTTCGGCAGCGACACCGCAACCTTGCCGTCCTGATGATACTTGAGAATCGACTCCCTGTCATAACTTGCCATACCTAGCCTCCTGTCAATCAAATCAAACAATTATACCCCCCCCCACGGGAAGGGATGCGGCGGACTCATTCTCACCCGAAGCGAGAACCGT
>CAVFWY010000042.1:0-12784 GCA_963626175.1 Gemmiger sp. | reverse complement strand
TCGCGGTAGGACGACAAAACGAAATCCCCTCCGTCGAAGACTTCGAAGAGGGGATTGACGTAACGCTCTTCAATCGAGCAGCAGACTTTGTTCATTCGCGGAGTTCCGCCCGAAGGGAACGAAGCGCGCCGCCTTACTTGGCGGCGGCGGCCTTCGCGACAAGCTTGCGGACGACCGTCGGACGCTGCACAAGCACGCGCACGGCCTCGTCGCCCATGAGCTTGACTTCCTCTTCCTTCATCCCGAACTTGACGAGACGGCGACGCTGCGCGGCATTCTTGCGCGCTTTGCCGGCCGGCGTCTTGCACGGACGGACGTGAGATTCCTTACGAAGTGTACGACCTGTACCCATTTTTCTACCTCTATCTTTCTCTTTGGGAAAAAAGTGCGCGTATTATATCCTATTTCGCCGAACAATGCAAGGGCGGGGCGTTCGCCCTTGACGAGGGGGGCGCGAATATGCGATAATGTGCGGTATGAATCAGTTCACCCCCGTCAACGTCCTGACCCTCAAGTGGGGGACGCTCTATACGGCCGACTACGTCAACCGCATCTTCGCAGGCGTGAAGCGGCATCTCAGCCGTCCGTTCCGCTTCGTCTGCGTGACGGACGACCCCGCCGGCCTCGCCGACGGCATTGAGACGGTCGCCTTTCCGGAGAAACCCGACTGGTTTCGCCTGAACGCGCGCTATCCCGGCTGGCCGAGCATCTACGTGAAGCTCCTCGTCTTCGAGAACGGCTTTGCCGGGCTGAAAGGTCCCACGCTCTTCCTCGACATCGACCAGATCATCACGGGAGACCTGGATTGTTTCTTCGATTACAAGCCCGGCGAATTCTGCATCATCCACAACTGGGTGGCCTTTCGCAAGCGCATCTTCCGCAAGGTCCCCTTCTGCGGCAACTCGTCCGTCTTCCGCTTTGACGCGGGCGAGAAGAGCCACTATGTCTTCGAGACATTCAGGAGCGAGTGCGAAGAGGCGATGGATCCCGAAAAATACGGCACGGAACAGGCCTACATGACGCATGCCGTCGGGTTCGACAAGGTGAATTTCTGGCCGGACGACTTCGTGCGTTCGTTCAAGCGCGCCTGCACCTGGCCCTGGCCGCTCAACCACTTCCTCGCGCCGCGCCTGCGAAAGCCCACGCACATCCTCTGCTTCCACGGCACACCCTCGCCCGAGCAGGCCATCGTCGGCTTCCGCGGCTCCAAGCACCTCGACGGCTGGACGCGTCCCGCCCCCTGGATCAAAGACCTTTGGGAGGCGAAATGATGATTTCGGCTACGCGAACAGAAGATATGGTATAATTCGCCGCAATGACAGTTGGAAGCCCAGTCTACACAGTCAGCGCCAAGGCAATCGGCCTGGTTTCTGAGATTTCGGCCGCACTTGAACGCTACAAGATCCTGATGGAAGGACCCGAAGGCGTTCGGCTGCGGAAGCTCAATCGCATCCGGACGATTCGTGGCACGACCGCAATCGAAGGGAACACGCTCACCGAGGCACAGGTCACGGCCATCCTCGGCGGCAGACGTGTGGTCGGTTCGAGGCGCGAGATTGGCGAAATCAAGGGTGCGCAGGCGGCCTATGCGGCTGTTGAGACCTTCAATCCGCTGTCCGTGCGAGACCTTCTGAAGGCACATGCCCTGATGACGGACGGCTTGGTGGACCATCCGGGGAAATGGCGAAAGTGCAATGTCGGCGTATTCAATGCGACGGGCGACGAGTTGCACCATGCGCCGCCGTGGGATCATGTCCCGTTCCTGATGAAAGACCTTTTCGCGTGGTTGAAGCGCACGCGAGACTTGCCGCTCATCACGAGTTGCGTCTTTCATTTCGCCTTTGAATGCATCCACCCGTTCCCGGACGGCAACGGGCGTTTGGGTCGACTGTGGCAGACGGTGATTCTCGGGCGATGGAATCCGCTCTTCTATGCGGCTCCCGTTGAGAATATGGTCTTCAGCCATCAGTCGCGTTACTATCGGACGCTCCATGCCGCACAGGTGGCGGGTGATGCGGGCGTGTTCGTCGATTTCATGCTTGACGTCATCCTGCGGACGATCAAGGCTCGGGGCGTGATGGAAGGTGGTAAGAAAAGGGTGGTAAGAAAAGGTGGTAAGAAAATGGCTGACCGCATCCTTGAACTGGTGTCCGCGAACCCCAGAATCACATTTGCCGAGATGGTCGACACCCTGGGAATTTCACGAAGCGCGATTCAGAAGCACATCGCCGGGCTCAAGGATGCGCAGTGCCTTCGCCGTGTCGGTCCCGACAAGGGCGGTCGATGGGAGGTCGTTGTCAGATGAATAGCCAATTTCCCATCAGCGCCGGCATTCTTTCGTGGCGCGCGCCGCGAACGGTGGCGAATACGCTCGCCCAATATGGCGATTTTCCCGCCCGTTTCGCCGAATTCCGCCTGTTTTTCCAGGAATGCACGGATGAAGACCGTCGCGTGGCGGGACAATTCGGCATCGACTTCGCGGAGCGCCCTACGAACATTGGCATCCAGGACGGCATGCGGTGGGTGGTGGAGTCTCTCAAAAGCGACTACATCCTCTATCTGGAGAACGACTTCAACCTGCTTGTCCCGCCCGAAGAGGCGTTTCGCGAACTGGAGAGGGCTTTGAAATGGATTGAAAGCGGGCGCGTGGACATCGTTCGCCTGCGGTCGCTCTTCAATCCGGGGGTCCCGTGCACAGATCCGCACAAGTATTCCACGCTCTACCGTCCGACGGATATCGACCCGAGGTTCCGGTTTGCAGGGGATCTTGCGTCGGGCAATCCGCTTCTGCGGTGGCTCAGGCCGTTCAAGGCGCGGCGAATCGCCGCGCGTTCGGCCTATGTGGAACGCGAACCCGAGAAACTGTTCCCGCGAGTCTTCCGCCGCGAACCGGAGGGACTTGTCACGACCTCCGCCTACCTGAACTGGACGAACAACCCGGTGCTCATTCGCCGCGAACTCTTCCTGCGGATAGCCGATTATGCGGATGCGCATCCGTCACACCGGACGGTCGGGGGCTTTCAGGATTTCGAGAAGCCGCTCAACTGCCACTGGTGGCGGGCGCAGAAGTTCCGCATCGGCCTCCCCGACGGCATTTTCACCCACAACAGGCTTGACCGATGACGAAGGGACGGATATGGATGCTCCACTCGGTGGAGGACGATTCGCCGCGCACGGCGAAATGCGAGATCTTCCGCAGCCTCACGGTTTCACCCGCCTGTCTCGAGCAGAAGATCGTCGCCGCGCGGCGCGAGGGGTGGACATTCGTCTCGGGCGAACAATTTCTTGCGGCGAAACACGACGAACGCGAACACCGCAACATCCTCGTCACGATCGACGATGGCTTCCGCAACGTCTATACGGATGCGTTTCCGCTTTTCAGGCGGCTGAACGTGCCGTTCGTCTTCTATCTCGCGACGGGACTTGTCGAGAAGGGGTTTCGCATCTGCCCGTATGCGCAATTGGACGGAATGATGCTGGCCGTGGATACGGCGATTGCCCGTGGGAAGAATCCCGACCTCTGCTTTCGCCGCTACCGGCGGCTGAAGCGGTATTTCCCCTTTCTTGACGGGCGTACCGTCATGCAGATGATTTTCGGCGACAATCTTGACTTCGAGGGGTATTTCAAGCGGTCGGTCGTCACGCCGGACGAGGTGCGGGAGATGTCCGACTCGGGGCTGTGCGAAATCGGGTCCCACACGGTGCGCCACGTCCACGTGGATCGGACGCGGCATGTCGAGCGGGAACTGGTGGAGTCGAAGGCGAAGATCGAGGAATGGACGGGTCGCCCGTGCAGGACGTTCTCCTATCCGTACGGACATTGCGACGCGAAGACGCTGAATCTCGTGCGCAAGCACTTCGCCTGGGCGACGCGGGATCTTCCGAAACCGCCGTTTGACGTGACGGAGGCTTCCGACGACCATCTTCTGCCGCGACAGATTATCATGAGATGAACAAGAAAATGAACAAGAAGTATAGAACCATTGACATTGATCGACTTGCCACGCTTCTGGCGAAATCCCTGGGGGAGGGTATCTCCCTGAAACCTCTTTCAGTTTCGTGCGCATGGCCGGTCTTTAGAGGCGTGACTGACGCGGGGGAGCAATTGTTTGTCAAACTCTCCTGCCGAGAGTCGGCGGAAAAGACCCTTTCCCTCCTCTTGGCCGCCCAGGGATGCCCGCTGATGCCCAAGCCGAGGCTTCCCGAATTGCTCGATTTCGGCGGTAGAACAGTCTTGTGCATCGAATGGAAACGCGCACGGCGCGTCGATGCCGAGGACATGACGGATCTACAAGCATCGTCCTTCCTCGCAGGATGCCGCGAACTGTCGGGCGTGCTGAATGCCCATTGCGGCGACATTCCCCTGAACGAGGAGGATTCGCCCGACTGCCAGTATGCCGTAATCGCCGACTGGGCGGCGAAACACCCGTTCCAGGCACGGCTCATTCGGCCGATTCTGTCGATTCCCGAAGCGGAACGTTCGTATCGCGGGCGTTCGCTCGTCACTATACACGGCGACTTTCAGGAGTTGAACTACGGATTTGACGGCGATTGCCTGTCGACCGTCTTCGATTTCGAGTCGATGACGCGGGGACTTGCCTGCGAAGATGCGACATACGCCTTTACCGAACGCGCCCGGCGGAGCGAACTATCGGCGCGCGCCCGACGTCGCCTGACGGAACTCTTCCTCTCGATGGCGCGACAATCGCCCTGGCCGCCGGATGAATGGCTCATTGCCCTCAATCACGCCCGGCTTCGCATCGCTTCGCGCCGCCTGACCAAGTCGCCGCGTTCTCCGTTTATCGCCCTTGACGTCGTGCGTCGCGATAGCCCTCTTCGCCATCTTGTGGAGGCCTTCACCCTGAATTCGGCACTTTGATTTCGTTTGCCGGATTCGGGTTTACATTTTCTGTCATAAACTGAAAAGGGCGGGGACGGGATTTACAGACGTTTGCCCGATGACGCGGCGCGGCGAAAGCATCCGCGCCGCGTTTTTCGCGTTGGCACACTTCTTGCTATGTTCTCGGCGTCGCCCCCAGGGCGGCGATAAACAAAGGAACGAAGCAAATATGAAATTGATAATCGCGTATATTCAGCCCGAGCGGCTCAACGCCGTGAAGCAGGCCTTGTACACGCGGGAAGTGTACAAGATGTCCGTCTCCAATGCGCTTGGTTGCGGTCAGCAGAAGGGTTACGTCCACCAATACCGCGGCGCCATCGAGGAAGTGACGCTCCTGAAGAAGATCCGTCTCGCCATTGCGGTGAACGACGAATTCGTCAGGAAGACGGTCGACGGCATCATCGAGGGTGCGCGTACGGGCGACATCGGGGACGGCAAGATCTTCGTTCTGCCCATGGAGGAGTGCATCCGCATCCGCACGGGCGAACACGGTCCGGAGGCAATCGGTTAAGTTAACGTGAAATAGGAAAGGTTGGTTAAGGTCAAATGAAGAAACTATTGTTGGCGGCGGCTCTCGCGCTTGGCGTGGGCGGCGCATTTGCGGAGGAGGCTCCGACGGCGGCGGCCGTTCAGGACAACCTGAACATCGTCTGGACGCTGATCGGCGGCATCCTCGTCTTCGTCATGCAGGCGGGTTTCGCGCTCGTCGAGACGGGCTTCACCCGTGCGAAGAACGCGACGAACATCATGATGAAGAACCTGATGGACTTCGCGCTCGGCTCGATCGTGTTCTACTTCATCGGCGCGGGCATCATGTTCGGCGCGTCGAAGGCGTGCGGTGCGCTCGGCTGGGGCGGCATCTGCATGCCGAGCGTGTTCGCGGGCGAAGGCACATGGGACTGGACGTTCTTCTTCTTCCAGACCATGTTCGCCGCGACTGCCGCGACCATCGTCTCGGGCGCGGTTGCCGAGCGAATCCAGTTCCGCAGCTACCTGATCTACACGGTCATCGTCTCTGCGTTCGTCTACCCGGTCACGGGTCACTGGATGTGGGGCAGCCTGCACGGCGCGGAATCGCAGGGCTGGATTGAAGCCCTCGGCTTCCACGACTTCGCCGGTTCGACGGTCGTCCACTCCGTCGGCGGCTGGCTGGCCCTGGCGGGCGCGATCATGCTCGGACCGCGCATCGGCAAGTATCGTCACGACGGCAAGGCGAACCCGATTCCGGGTCACAGCCTCGTGATGGGCGAACTCGGCGTGTTCCTCCTCTGGATCGGCTGGTTCGGTTTCAACCCCGCCAGCTACACCGCCGGCATCGGCTCGATCAGCCGCGTCGCCATGACGACCAACCTCGCCGCCTGCGCCGGAACCTGCACCGCGCTGCTGACCGCGTGGATCATCATGGGCAAGCCCGACCTGACCATGGCCCTGAACGGCTCGCTCGCCGGTCTTGTCGCGATCACTGCGCCCTGCGACCTCGTCACCCCGAACGCCGCGCTCGCAATCGGTGCAATCGGCGGCGTGATCGTCGTGCTGAGCGTGTTCTTCTTCGACAAGATCCACGTCGATGACCCGGTCGGTGCCGTCTCGGTCCACTGCGTGAACGGCGTCTGGGGCACGATCGCCGTCGGTCTCTTCGCCGCGCCGACCTCCCTCGGCTACGGCAACGAACTCGCCGGTCTCTTCTACGGCGGCGGATTCAAGTTCCTCGGCATCCAGCTCGTCGGCGTCGGCATGACCTGCCTCTGGGCGTTCGGACTTGGACTCCTCCTCTTCTACATCCTGAAGAAATTCTCCCTGCTCCGCGTGGACGAGAAGACCGAACTCAAGGGTCTCGACCTCTGCGAGCACGGACAAGATGCCTACGCATCCTTCCAGTTCTTCTCGAATATGTGACGATTTTACGGTTAGTTCACCTCCTCACCAGTCCCGGGTCGGGTTTATCGACCCGGGACTTTTTGTGCCTTTTAGCCCGTATTTCCACGGATTTCCCCTCCCCCGATTCTCCCGATCACCACGGCTATCCCCCTTCCTCCCCCAAAATCCGTGAAAATCCGTGAAATCCGTGGTGATAACGCTCCCGTCGCCCCGCTCTTGCGCATCGTCCGAAGGTTTGATGCGCATCAACGACCCCCCTTGATGCGCATCAACCACCCCCCTTGATGCGCATCAACCACCCCCTTTGATGCGCATCAACACCCCCTCTTGATGCGCATCAACCTTTCGCGAGACCGTTATCACCACGGATTTTCACGGATAAGGTCACTAACCATTGAGGCAATGGTCACTGTCCTTTTGGGCAAAGATCACTGACCTTTGGGGTAAACGTCAGTGATGTTTCTCGGGGTGTTCAGCGTCATACGTTGCAGGTTTTTGTCGGTTTTTTATATTCGATAGACACGAAGCGCCGTTTTTTTGATACAATATGCGACAACTTCTAACCGAAAGAGCCTCAAATGGGTCAACTTGAAGAATCGTCGGAACTGACACTCGACTTTACGAAACTGGAGAAAGTCGGCAGACAGGTCGCAGAAACGCGCACTTTGGGGACTGCTTCGTGCGATCCGGGCGTGATTCCCGTGGCGGTGCAGAACGCCGACACGCGGGAGGTCATTCTCGTGGCGTATACGAATGAATACGCGATGAAGGAGTCGTTCGCCAAGCGGAAGCTCATTCTGTGGTCCACGAGCCGCAACAAACTGTGGTTCAAGGGAGAGACGAGCGGCGAAACGTTCGACCTTCTCGAAGCTTACGTGAACTGCGAGCAGAACTCGCTCCTCTATATCGTGCGTCCCTGCCGCGGCGGGATTTGCCACACGAAGAACGCGGCGGGCAAGCCGCGCAATTGCTACTATCGAAAGATTGACTTCGACACGCTGAAACTGACGTTTGTCGATCCCTAAAGTCTCAATTTTGACTTCAAACACGAAGAAAACACAAGAAAGGCGGAACAAGGAATGGCAGTGCTCGGACAGGGCTTGGTTCTGATGGTCGCGGGAATGGGTATCGTCTACCTCTTTCTCACGGTTCTCATCTACATAACGAAAATCTCGATGTCGGGAATCGGCAGGTTCGATTCGATTCTTCCGCAGGATGCGCCGAAGAAGTCGCCGGCGAAGGTCGTGGCGGCGAACGACGACGCGAACATCGCGCTGGCGATTGCCATTGCGCGCGGCTAAACCCAAGGAACAGTTTCAAACTTCTCAAAGAAAAAGGAAAAGACAAAATGTCAAAGAAGACAGTCAAGTATATGCTCACGGCGTTCCGCGACGGCTTCCAGAGTGTGGTCGGCGCACGCGTTCTTTCCAAGGATTTCCTCCCTTGCGTGGCGGAGGCGTATGACGCGGGCGTCCGGTGGTTCGAGGCGGGCGGCGGCGCGCGCTTCCAGAGTTGCTATTTCTACTGCCAGGAAGATGCGTTCGACGTGATGGATGCGTTCCGCAAGGCGGCTCCCGAAGCCGACCTGCAGACGCTCTCGCGCGGCGTGAACGTCGTCGGCCTCGAGTCGCAGCCTTCCGACATGATCAAGCTCCACGCCGAGATGTTCAAGAAGCACGGCATGAGCTCGATCCGCAACTTCGACGCGCTCAACGACGTGAACAACCTCAAGTGGTCGGGTCAGTGCATCCACGACGCGGGGCTGAAGCACGAGGTCGTCGTGACGATGATGGGGCTGCCGCCCGGGATCGACAACCAGGGCACGCACACGCCCGAGTTCTACGCCGACCGCCTGCGCAAGATCATGGATGCGGGCATTCCGTTCGACCGCGTCTGCTTCAAGGATGCGTCCGGCACGTCGACCCCGCACACCGTCTACGAGACGATGAAGGCGGCGCGCAAGCTCCTCGGCGACAAGGTGCACATCCAGTTCCACAGCCACGAGACGGCGGGCAACGGCGTGTCGTGCTACCTCGCGGCGCTGAAGGGCGGTGCGGACGGTCTCGACCTCTCGATGGCCCCGATGAGCGGTGGAACCTGCCAGCCCGACATCATCACGATGTGGCACTGCCTTGACGGCGACCCCGACTTCCAGTTCGACTTCGACGTCAACAAGATCAAGAAGGCGGAGGATGCGTTCAAGTCCGCGATGAAGAAATACTTCCTCCCGCCGGAGGCGATGAACGTGAATCCGCAGATCGTGTGGAGTCCGATGCCGGGCGGTGCGCTGACGGCGAACACCCAGATGCTGCGCGACAACAACATGATGGACAAGTACGACGACATGATTGCCGAGATGTATGACTGCGTGCGCCTCGGCGGCTTCGGCACGTCCGTCACGCCCGTCTCGCAGTTCTACGCGCAGCAGGCGATTCAGAACGTGATGTTCGGCAAGTTCAAGAAGTTCGCGCCGGGCTACGCGAAGATGGTGCTCGGCTACTTCGGCAAGACCCCCGTCGCGCCCGACCCCGAAATCGTGAAGAAGGCCGCCGAGTTCATGAAGATGGAGCCGACCACGAAGACGGTGCTCGAGCTCAACGACGCCGACCCCGCCAAGGGACGCAAGGCGGCGGAGAAGATGCTGACGGACGCGAATCTGCCGATTACCGACGAGAACGTGTTCATCGCGGCGTCCTGCAAGGAGAAGGGCATTCTCTTCCTTCAGGGCAAGGGCCCGATGGGCTGCCGCTTCGCCGACGACGCGCCGAAGGCCGGTGCGAACAAGGACGGCGTGACCGTCACCATCGGCGGCAAGGCTTACGGCGTGAAGATCACGGGCGACGGCAAGGCCATCGTCAACGGTCGTCAGGTCGCCTTCAAGGCCGAGGCGGGCATCAAGGCCGCTCCTGCCGCCGCCGCAGCTCCGGCGGGCGGGCAGGAAATCAAGGCCCCCGTGCCGGGCACGGTTCTCCGCGTCAGCGCGGCGAACGGGCAGAAGGTCGCCAAGGGTGACGAAATCCTCGTGATGGACGTCATGAAGATGGAAACGCCCGTCACCGCCTCCTGCGACGGAACGGTGACCGTGATGGTCGCCGCGACGGACAAGGTCGCGACGGGCGACGTGCTCGCGGTCATCGGCTAACGGACGGAATCTGATTCGAGACCAAGGAGTGAGTATGATGAAGAAGATTCTGATGGCTCTGGTTGTTGCGGCGGGGTGCTGCTTCGCGGCACACGCCGACGGCGACTGGAAGACGACGCTTGCGAAGGTGAAGAACCTTTCGGGCGATACCGGCATCGCCGGTTTCATGCGCAAGGCGGCTCCCGCCTACCTCACGGGGGACTTCGACGAGGCCGAACGCCCCGAGAAGACCCCCCTGAGCGCGAACCGCAACGGCTACTGGGACAAGGATCTCAAGTGGCACGGCGGTTACTTCGATGACGTCGGGGCGTTCGTCGAGGGGCATGAGGTGAAGGTGCTCGGCGGCATGTCCTATGGCATGGGACAGCTGATTATGATTCCGATTTGCCTGATTCTCCTCTATCTGGCGATTGTGAAGGGTTTCGAGCCTCTGCTCCTGCTGCCGATTGGTTTCGGCGGATTGCTGGCGAACTGCCCGCTGTCGGGAATCACTGCACCTGCGATGATGCACGACGGCGTGATTTCGTTCCTCGCGAGCGGAGTTCCCGTGATGTCGGGCGGCGTGATTGAGCCGGGCGGCTTCCTCCACTACTTCTTCAGGTTCGGCATCGACACCGGCGTCTTCCCCATCATGATCTTCATGGGCGTTGGCGCGATGACGGACTTCGGTCCGCTGATTGCGAACCCGAAGTCGGCTCTCCTGGGCGGCGCGGCGCAGTTCGGCATTTTCTTCGCCCTCTTCGGTGCGCTTGGCATCGCGGCGATCTTCGGCAACGACTTCTTCGGCTGCGACCCGCTGAAGGCAGCGTCTTCAATCGGCATCATCGGCGGTGCTGACGGCCCGACGGCCATCTGGCTGACTTCGCGTCTCGCCCCCGACCTGCTCGGTGCGATTGCCGTCGCGGCGTATTCCTACATGGCGCTCGTGCCGATTATCCAGCCGCCGATCATGAAGTTGCTGACGACGAAGGAGGAGCGTCTCATCCGGATGCCCCAGCTCCGTCCCGTGAAGAAGGTCGAGAAAATCTGCTTCCCGCTGATCGTGCTTCTCCTCTGTGCGTTTCTTCTGCCGTCCGCCGTGCCGCTGATCGGTGCGCTCATGCTCGGCAACCTCGCCCGTGAGGTCGGTCCGTCGGTTTCGCGTATCGCCGACACGATGTCGAACGCGCTCATCAACATCGTGACGATCATGCTCGGTCTCTCGGTCGGCTCGAAACTCGCCTGCGAGAAGTTCCTTTCGGGGACGACGCTCGCGATTCTCGCTCTCGGCTTGCTCGCGTTCTGCGTCGGCACGGCCGGCGGCGTCCTGATGGCGAAGCTGATGAACCTCTTCTCGAAGGAGAAGATGAATCCGCTCATCGGTTCGGCCGGCGTCTCGGCTGTCCCGATGGCGGCTCGCGTCTCGAACAAGGTGTCGCTCGCGGAAGACCCGACGAACTACGTCCTCATGCAGGCGATGGGTCCGAACGTCTCCGGCGTCATCGGCTCTGCCGTCGTGGCGGGTGTTCTCTACACGCTCTGCCGCTAAGCGGTGAATACGAAGGGACGGTCTTCGCGGTTCGCGTTGTGGACTGCGGAGACCGTTCTCCTTTTGAGGAGATGCGATGAAAGCTCGGAATGAAAAGACGGATTTGCCGCGTCCGACCCTCGGCGAGATTTACGTTTCCTTTGTCCGCATGGGGGCGTTGCTGATTGGCGGCGGCTACGCGCTTTTGCCGCTTCTCGAGAACGAGGTCGTCAAGCGTCGCGGCTGGGCGAAGGAGGGAGAGATGAGCGACTACTACGCGCTCGCCCAACTTCTGCCGGGGGTTATCGCCATCAATGCCGCGATGCTCGTCGGCAACCGTCTGCGCGGTTTTGCGGGCAACCTCGTTTCTTCGCTCGGACTTGTCACCGTGCCGTTTCTTCTGATTGCCGCGTATGCGATGACCTATTCGAAGGTCAACGGATGGCCCATGGTGATGAACTTCCTTGAAGGAGTGCGTCCGGCGGTTGCGGGAATGATTCTCGGTTTCGGCGTCAATATGGTGGTCAAGGCGTTCCGCGGACTTTTTCGCGACTTCCCGAAGATGAAGGGAGGGCGGTGAGATGCTTCGCGCCTTCCTGATTCTGATCTATTCATTCTTCAAGATCGGTCTTTTCACCATCGGCGGCGGACTCGTCATCATTCCGCTCATCCAGCGCGAAATGCTGGCGCGAAATTGGATGACGACGGAGCAGTTCCTTGACATCATCGGCATCGCCCAGTCCACGCCAGGCCCGATTGGGGTGAACACGGCGACGTTTGTCGGCTACCGCGTGATCGAGGCTCTTGGCGGCGGCTTGGGCATCTCGCTTTTCGGTGCGCTCGTCGCCACACTCGCCGTCACCGCGCCGAGTGTCATTTGCGTCCACTTCGGCGGTGCGTGGTTTGAGCGAAACCGCGAGCGGAAGTGGGTGCAGCGCGTTTTCATGGTGATCCGTCCCCTCGTGGCATTGCTTGTGACGTGGGCGGGCATCGACCTTTCGCGGGAGTGCCTTTCGGGTGCGACGCATCTCGTTCCCGTGGCCGTCGCGGCGGTCGGTTTCATCCTGACCGTGACGAAGAAGTTCTCTCCGCTCTGGTCTCTTCTGCTCGGTGGTTTGACCGGTCTGCTCCTTGCGTAGCACTTTTTTGTAATGAGTCGTTTGCGTGAGCCGTTTACGAATGTAGACAGCCGCTTCGCTGTTTGCGATTCTTGACATTCTTGACTTTCTCTGTCGTCTTGTGCCTGACAACGTGCGGCACGGCGGGCGGCAACCTCGCTGACCCCGCCCTGATGCGCGGCGGCTTGCGCGTCCGTCGCCCCGCTCGGCAATCCTGAGATTGCCTTCGGGGGCGCGTC
>CAVFWY010000041.1:8375-13065 GCA_963626175.1 Gemmiger sp. | reverse complement strand
CGGATGAGCGGGCAGAACGGCCCGTTCGGCTTCGGCAAGTCCCGTGCGAAAGTCCTGACGGGCAAGGAGGACAAGCGGCGCGTGACGTTCGCGGACGTGGCGGGCGTGGACGAGGCGAAGGAGGAAGTGCAGGAAATCGTCGAGTTCCTGAAGAAGCCCGAGGAATTCCGCAAGCTCGGCGGGCGCATTCCGAAGGGCGTGTTGCTCGTCGGGCCGCCCGGCACGGGCAAGACCCTGCTCGCGAAGGCGATCGCCGGCGAGGCGCAAGTGCCCTTCTTCGCCATGTCGGGCAGCGACTTCGAGGAGATGTTCGTCGGCGTGGGCGCGAGCCGCATGCGCGACGTGTTCGCCGAGGCGAAGAAGCGCGCGCCGTGCATCGTCTTCATCGACGAAATCGACTCCATCGGGCAGAAGCGCACGGGCGCGGGGGCGCTCGGCGGCCAGCACGCCTACGAACAGACGCTGAACACCATGCTCGTCGAGATGGACGGCTTCGACGCGAACGAGGGCGTGATCGTCATCGCGGCGACGAACCGTCCCGACACGCTCGACTCCGCCCTTCTGCGCCCCGGTCGCTTCGACCGGCAGGTCGTGATCGACCTGCCGACCCTGAAGGGACGCGGCGAAATACTCGCCCTGCACGGGAAGAAGATCAAGTTCGCCGAAGGCGTCGACCTGACGCAGATCGCAAGGGGCACGCCGGGCTTCTCGGGCGCCGACCTCGCGAACCTGCTCAACGAGGCCGCCCTTCTCGCAACGCGCAAGAAACTGGACGGCGTGGACATGGCGACGCTCGAGGAGGCCCGCGACAAGGTGCTGTGGGGACGCGAACGCAAGTCCGCCGGATATTCGCAGAAAGACCGCGAGATTACCGCGTGGCACGAATCGGGTCATGCGCTTCTGCAACTGCTGCTGAAGAACACCGACCCGCTCCACAAGGTGACGATTATCCCGCGCGGACGCGCCCTCGGCGCGACGATGTCCCTGCCCGAACGCGACGTGCTGAACCGCACGAAGTCGCACTTCCTCGCCGAACTCGTCGTTCTCTGCGGCGGGCGCGTGGCGGAGAAGATCCACACGGGCGAACTTTCGACGGGGGCTTCGCAGGACATCCGTCAGGCGACGGACATCGCCCGCGCAATGGTGTGCAGCTACGGCATGAGCGACAAGTTCGGCTTCCAGTCCTTCACCGAGCCGAACTCGCTCTCGGCGGCGGAACTGCCGCCCGCCTACAGCGAGGAGACTTCGCGGCAGATTGACGACGAAGTCGCCGCGCTCATCGCGAACGCCTACGCCGAAGCCGAGCGGCTGATCGGCGAGAACCGCGAGAAACTCGCGACGCTCGCGGCGAAACTGCTTGAGAAGGAAACGATGGACGGCAAGGAAATCGAGGAACTCCTCGACATCAGGAGGGACGAATCGGAAACATGACGCTCGACGTTTCAGCCATCGTCCAGATCGCCATTCTCTATCTGGTGATTTACGCAATCCTCCGCCGGGCGAAGGGTTCGCGTTTCGGACAGGTGCTGATGGGCGTCGGGGTGATTGCGACGGTCGCGGCCGTCTTCACCTTCGTTCTGCATTTCGAGGTTCTCGCCGCGATCGTCCGACTGATCCTCATCTATCTCGCCCTTTCGACGGTCGTCATCTTCCAACCCGAGATCCGGCGCATTCTCTCGACGATGGGCGCGTTCGGGTATTTCGAGCGTCCGCGCTATGCGCCGAACGGGGCGGCGACGCCGGAGTTCATCGCGCAGACGATCGTCGCGCTCGCCCGTGCGCGGATGGGGGCTCTCATCGCCTTCGAGCGCGGCATTTCGCTGCGCAGTTACGAGGATACGGGCGTTCCGCTCGGCGGAGCGACCATTTCGGGCGAACTCGTGCGCTGCATCTTCACGCCGCCCCTTCCCCTGCACGACGGCGGCGTCATCGTGCGGGACGGACGGCTTTCCGCCGCGCACTGCATCTTCCCCGTCTCGAACAACCCGAACCTCATCGCTCGCGGCATGCGCCACCGCGCCGCCGTCGGTCTTTCGGAGGAGACGGACGCGCTCGTGGTCGTCGTCTCGGAGGAGTCAGGGACGGTGAGCGTGGCGCACAACGGACGGCTCTTCGCCTGCGCGGGCGAACAGCGGGAACAGATGCTGGGCCGCTGGATCGCCAAGGCAATGCGCGCGAACACGGAGCGCGGCGGCCTTCTCCAGACCGCCTTCGCCCGTCTGCAGAAGCGGATTCTCAAACTGGTGAAAGGAGAAAGCGCGACATGAAGGAGATGAAGAATCCCATCGAACTCTTCACGAAGAACTGGGGGCTGAAGATCCTCGCCCTCATCCTCGCCATCGTCATCTACCATTCCCTCAAGCCCGCCGAACAGGACGCGACTTCAATCCATGACAGAACCACATTCCAACGCTGACACACGAAGGAAGGAGGCGCGGTCGGCGTTCGGCTGGCTGCTGTTCCCCGTCTCGCTCTTCCCGCTCGTCGCCCTTCTGACCTACGACTGGCGGGCGATTTCCGCCCTGCAGTCCCCGGCGGTGCCGAGTTCGAACTGGGTCGGCGCGCTGGGCGACGGGTTCGCCTACTACGGGTATCTTTTCTTCGGCCTGGCGATCTGGGTTCTGCCCGCGCTCTGCATCTTCGCCGGGCTCATGCGCGTGACGGGGCGGCGGTTCTTCACACGGGGACGGGTCGCCTGGACGCTTCTCTTCATCGTGTGCGCCGCCTGTCTCGCGCAGACCGTGCAGGGTCACGCGCCCGGCATCGCCGCCCTTCTCCACACGCTGAACCTCTCGAATGCGGGGGGAGTCATCGGCTATCTGCTCATGACGCGCGGCCTCGCGCCCCTCCTGAGCGACTTCGGCGCTTCCGTGCTCATGCTCTGCCTGATGTTCGCCGCGTTCATCGCCATCATCGGACTTTCCAACCTGACTCGCGGCGCAATCACCGTCTTCCGCTGGGCGACGATGCGCGATTCGGCGGACGCGGCAGAGCCTGACGATTCAGCCGATTCCGCGCAGCACGACCAAGAAGCGCAGTATCTCGCCGCGATGCGGGCGAAAGAGGACGCCAAACGTCAGCGGGAAGAGGAAAAGCGGCTCGCCCGCGAGGAAAAGCTTCGGCAGAAGGAGGAACTCCACGCGGCAAAGGAACGCGCCAGACTCGAGCGGCGAAACGCCGCGACGCCGAATTCCGCCGCCGTGGCGGCCTCCTCGGCACAGGCCGACCAGCAGTCCGCCCCGAACGAAGACCGCGGGCCCTACGTTCTGCCGCCCGTCGAACTGCTGAACCCGATTCCCCACGCCTCGGCAGACCACGGCGACGTGAACGAAATGTCGCAGAAGCTCATCAACACGCTCAAGATCTTCGGCATTGACGCGACGATGAGCTACACCGTGCAGGGTCCGGTCGTCACGAAGTATGCGATCGAACTCACGCCGGGCACGCGCTACTCGACCGTCACCACCATTTCCAACGAACTGATGGGTGCGCTTCACGCGAAGTCTCTCCGCATCGAGGCCCCGATTCCCGGCGAAGACCGCGTCGGCATCGAAGTGCCGAACCGCAAGCCGGCGGGCATTTCGTTCCGCGAAGTCTTCGAGTCGGAGGCGTGGAAGAGCTCGAAGGCCGAACTGCCGCTCCTCTTCGGAAAGGACGCGGCGGGGCGCGAACTCGTCGCCGACCTCGCGTCCATGCCCCATATGCTCGTCGCAGGCGCGACTGGACAGGGCAAGTCCGTCTGCCTCAACTCGCTGATCAACGGCCTGCTGATGACGCGCACGCCCGAACAGCTGAAGTTCATCATGGTGGATCCGAAGTCCGTCGAATTCACCGCCTACGCGGCGATTCCGCATCTGCTCGTGCCCGTCATCACGGACAACCGGAAGGTCGTCTTTTCGCTTCGCTGGGCGGTGGCGGAAATGGAGAAGCGGCTCAAGCTCTTCGCCCGCGCCCGCGTCCGGAACATCTACGACTACAACCACCGCAAGACCTTCACGCAGACGGACATGTTCGGCACGGAAGAGACGGTCAGGAGCGACATGCCGCGCACGGTCCCCTACATCGTCATCATCATCGACGAGGTGGCCGACCTGATGGCGACGAGCGCGAAAGACGTCGTGCCCGACATCGGGCGGCTGACGGCGAAAGCCCGCGCGGCGGGCATCCACCTCATCCTCGCCACGCAGCGTCCCGACGCGAAGGTCATCACAGGGACGATCAAGGCGAACATTCCGGGGCGCGTCGCCTTCAAGACCTCCCAGTCGATTGACTCGCGGACGATTCTCGACGAAGCCGGCGCGGAAAACCTCATCGGACGCGGCGACATGCTCTTCAAGTCGAAGGACGGACTGCTGATCCGCGCGCAGGGCGCGTGGATCAGCGACGAGGAGATCGCCCGCATCACGGGCTTCATCGAGCAGCACGCCACGACGCAATTCGACGAGACGTTCGCCAAGAAACTGGGGCGCGTCAAGGAGGCCGCAATCGACGACCCGTTCGCCGACAATGCGGACGACCCCGACAACCAGAAACAGGAGGAAGACGATGCCGCTTCCGCGTCCCGCGAGACTGTGAAGGCGGCGGAGGACGCCGACCTCTACAAGCGCGCTCTGGAGTGCATCATCAACACGAACCGCGCCTCGACCTCGCACTTCCAGCGGCGGCTCGGCATCGGCTACAACCACGCGGC
>CAVFWY010000041.1:0-8023 GCA_963626175.1 Gemmiger sp. | reverse complement strand
ACTTCTCGCGCATCGTCGCCCCCATCTACGGACGCGGGTTCGTCAAACTCTACTGCGAGGCGGTCGGACTCGACCCGAAGGAACCGATTGCCGCGTTCATGGAACTCTACAGCGGCACACGCACGGAGGAACCGGTTTCCGTGCGCGAGGCTCCGCCGCCACCCGAAGCCCCCGCCCCCGCACCCGCGCCCATCGAACCGGCGAAACCGACCGAGCCGCTCGACACGTTCTTCTCGCAACCCGCGCCCGACGCACAGGGGCGGACTGCAGAAGTCGAACAACCAAAACCGATTGGGCGGCGTGCGTTCAAGATCCCCGAAATGTCCCTGCCCGAAGTTCCGCCTTCCCTTTGGCGAATGGCGACACTGGTGGCTATCGCCATCGTCGTGATCTGGGTGGCGTTCATCGGCGTTCGCGCCCTCTACCGCGCGACGATGACGGTGCCCGAGACACCGACGGCAACAAGCGCGGCGACGGTGCAGCCCGAGAAGAAGGCGGCGACGCCGCAGGCGGAAGCCAAACCCGACAGCGCGTCAAAGGCGACCGGGCGCAAGCCAATGCGCATTCCCCCGCTTTACATCGACTGACCCCCTTTCAACGACAACCCAAACCAACGGAAGGAAAACAAAGGATGGAAATCGTAATCTGCAAGACAAAGGAAGAAGCCTCGAAAATCGCGGCGGACATGATCACCGAAGCCGTGAGGAGCAACCCGAAGATCGTCCTCGGCCTGGCGACCGGCTCGACCCCCGTTCCGATGTATGCGGAAATGGCGAAAGCCGTCAAGGCGAAGAAGGTCTCCTACAAGGCGGTTCGCACGTGGAATCTCGACGAATACGTCGGGCTTCCCGGCACGCACGACCAGAGCTACCGCTACTTCATGAACAAGAACCTCTTCGAGAAGATTGACATCAAGCTCTCGAACACGCACGTGCTGAACGGACTTGCGAAAGACCCCGAAAAGGAGTGCCGCGCCTACGAGGCTCAGATCAAGAAGGCCGGCGGAATCGACATCCAGGTTCTCGGCATCGGCAGCGACGGGCACATCGCGTTCAACGAACCCGGCACTTCGCTCAAGAGCCGCACGGGCGTCGTCTACCTGACGCCCCAGACCATCAAGGACAACGCCCGCTTCTTCAAGAGCGCGAAGGACGTGCCGACACAGGCCCTTTCGATGGGCGTCGGCACGATTTGCGAGGCGAAGAAGATTATCCTTCTCGCGTTCGGGAAGAACAAGGCGAACGCCGTCGCCGGTTGCGTCGAGGGCGGTATGAGCCAGTTCTGCACGGCCTCGGCTCTTCAGGCGCACAACGATGCGTGGATCTTCTGCGACGAAGAGGCCGCGTCAAAACTGAAACTCGCCAAATATTACAACTGGCGCAGCAGCACCAAACTCGGACTATGAACGAAGAAGACTATTTCACCAGTTTTCACTGCGCCACCTGCCACACGGCAATTGAGGCGTCGCCCGATATGATTGGCACGGAAGCCGAATGCCCCGCCTGCGGGGCGAAGTTCACCGTGCCGGACAACCGTCGGAACGATGGCGTTCTGCGCTATGCAGCAGATGAGACTGACCCGAACTTCCTTCGCGTCGCCAAGAGCCGAACCATTCGGATTGAACTGGGAGACGACCTGTGAGTGCGCGGCGGAGGAAGAAAAAGGGACGCGGTCAGCCGCGTCGGCTTTCGCTCGCGATTGGAATCACACTCCTGATTCTAACCGCTGCCTATTCCTCCGTCGCCGTCTGGTTCGTGCATCATCCGCGCACGTGGCTTGAACACAAGTGCGCGGAACTGCCCGACTTCCTCGCGACCTCCCTCCTCACCGTCGGCAACTCAGTCGGCGACATCACCGATTCGCTCGACTGGACGGGTTCGGACGTCGTCTATGAATACGACGAGGAAGCCCCCTCCGGGAAAGTACTCTTCGCGGGGGCACCTCGCTACGTCGGCGCACCCGCCCCGAACGACATCGTCGTACTAGATCGCGGCGAATTCAAGATCGGTTGGTCGCCAAAATTGCGACACCCCGTCTGGTGCGCCTATCACGTCGTGCGCGACGCACGATATCCGTCGGGGAAACGTCCCAACTTCAACCGCGACCGAGCCGTTCCCTCCGCACCACTTCCCTCGGCATACGCCCGCTCGGGCTACGACCGCGGCCACATGGTCCCGAACTATGCGATTGTAACCCGCTACGGGGAGAGCGAACAGAAGAAAACGTTCCTCATGAGCAACATCGCCCCGCAGACGCCGGCGCTCAATCGCGCCGTCTGGCGAAATCTCGAACATCGGATTGCCGACCTCTGGACGGCGAAATACGGTGAAATCTGGGTAATCGTCGGATGCATTTCGCCGCGCACGAACTTCGAGACCGTTTCTGGAACCGACATCGACGTTCCTGAAAAGTTCTATCAGATCGTCGTCGCGCAAGAAGGTCTGAACATCCGGGCATTCGCCGTACTCCTCGAACAGACCGTTCCCTGGAACGCCTACGCGGCGCGGTATCTCGTCACGATTGACGAACTCGAAGAACTTTCAGGACTGGACTTTCTTCCCGACCTGCCGTCCTTCATCCAGACGCCACTTGAATCTGAATTGCCCACGCGACTTTGGCCGATTCGGCTGCAGGACATTCTCCGGCAACTTCTTCTGCGCTATTCGCGGCAATAAGACCTTACAGGCGGATTCTGCCCGACGTCAGCTCCTCGCGATAGCATTCCACCGTCCGCCGAACGCCCTCTTCAAGGGAAATCCTGGGCATCCAGCCGAGGGAGCGGATGAGCGTCGTATCGCACAGCTTGCGCGGCGTTCCATCCGGCTTTGAGGCATCCCACGAAATCTCGGCGGGGCAACCCGTGGCTTTTTTGACCGTCTCGGCAAGCGTTCGGATGCTGACTTCTTCACCTGAACCGACATTCACCAAGTCCGGCGGATTTTCCAAGTTCAGCATAAATACGCAGGCCTCGGCAAGGTCGTCCACGTGAAGGAACTCGCGAAGGGGCGAACCCGACCCCCAAAGCGGAACCGTCGCGTCCCCGTTGACCCGCGCCGTCTCGAACTTGCGGATCATCGTCGGCAGGACGTGTCCGCCGACGATGTCGTAGTTGTCGCCCGGTCCGTAGAGATTGGTCGGCATGAGGGAGTGATAGAGAAAGCCCTTGTCGCGGCGCAGGAATTCGCACAGCTTAAGACCCGCAATCTTCGCGAGCGCATAGCCCTCATTCGTCTTTTCGAGTGCCGACGTCAGGAGCGCGGATTCGGGGATGGGCTGGGGGGCCAGACGCGGATAGATGCAGGTCGAGCCGAGGAAGAGCAGACGCTTCACACCCGCTTCCGCCGCCGCCTCAACCGTGTTCATCGCAATCAGGATGTTCTGGTAGAGGAAGTCCGCATTGGCCGCCGAATTGGCGCCGATGCCGCCGACTTTCGCCGCCGCGATCACGGCGACGTCGGGTCGTTCCGCATCATAGAAGGCTCTCACCGCCGCCGGGTTCATCAGGTCGAGTTCGGCGTGAGTCCGCGTCACGACATTGTTGAAGCCGTGCCACGCAAGCGCACGGCACACCGCCGAGCCGACCATTCCCCGATGACCGGCGACATAAATCCTATCCGTTGTATTCATCTCACAACTCCTCAGTCGGCAATCTGAATCTTGCCCCCGGCCGCGACGATGGCGGCTTCCTGCTCGGCAACCTTCAGGTCGGCATCGACCATCATCTCGACAAGACCGCGGAACGTCACCTTCGGCTCCCAGCCGAGTTCGCGCTTCGCCTTCGCCGGATTGCCAAGCAACTGCTCGACTTCCGACGGACGGTCATAACGCGTGTCGTGCTCGACGTATTCCTGCCAGTCAAGTCCGACGCGGGAGAACGCCGCCTCAAGGAACTCCTTGACCGAATGCATCTCGCCCGTCGCCAGAACGAAGTCATCCGGACGGTCGTGCTGAAGAATCCGCCACATGCCCTCGACGTAGTCCCCGGCAAAACCCCAGTCGCGCAGGGCATTGATGTTGCCCATGTAAAGCCGCTTCTGAAGCCCCATCTTGATGCGGGCGACGGCCATCGTAATCTTCCGCGTCACGAACGTCGGGCCACGACGGGGCGATTCGTGGTTGAAGAGAATGCCGTTCGACGCGAACATCCCATAGGCCTCACGGTAGTTCTTCACCGCCCAGAAGGAGTAGAGTTTAGCCACGGCATACGGCGAGCGAGGATAAAACGGCGTCGTCTCGGACTGCGGGACTTCCTGAACCTTTCCATACAACTCGGAAGTCGAAGCCTGATAAAAACGAACATCGCGGCCGATTCCCGATTCGCGCACCGCCTCAAGCAGCCGCATCGTTCCGAGTGCGTCGATGTCTCCCGTATTGGCGGGCATGTCAAACGAGACGCGGACGTGGCTTTGCGCGGCGAGATTGTAGATTTCATCCGGGCGAACGTCGTAGCAGAGCTGTGCCAATCTTCCAGCATCGCACATATCGCCGTAGTGAAGGAACATCTTCACGCCGTTCACATGCGGATCCTGATAAAGATGGTCGATGCGCTGCGTGTTGAAACTCGACGAACGGCGGATGATGCCGTGGACTTCGTAGCCCTTGTCTAAGAGGAACTCCGTCAGATAACTGCCGTCCTGCCCGGTGATTCCCGTGATGAGTGCTTTTTTTGCCATTGTGAGCCTTTCCTTGTTTTATTTGTTTGATAAAAATCAGTCTTTGACAACTCGTTCGACACGCGAACCCAGCGAGCAGATGATGTCGTAGGCGTGGGTTCCCTTCAGCGTCGCCCAGTCGTCCGGGGTGATGGAGCAATCGCCCTCGCGACCGAGGCAGATTACATCGTCGCCCGGCTGGACGTCGGGAACACCCGACACGTCCACGGTCGTGTAGTCCATCGAGATTCGCCCGATGACGGGACAATACCGACCGCCGATAATCACCTGTCCGCGATTGGAAAGCGCAAGCGGCAACCCGTCCGCATAACCCGCCGAAATTGTCGCGACCTTCGTCGGCTCGCGCAGACACCAGGTTCGCCCGTAGCCGAGGGTCGTCCCGGCGGGCAACTCCCGAACCTGAGCCACCCGCGTCCGCAATGTCAGCACGGGTTCAACCTGAAGAGCCTTTCGTCCATATGGGTCGAAACTGCCGTGCAGGTTGATGCCCGTGCGCACCAGCGTGAACGGCGGCAGAGCCGCTTCGGGGAAGTTGTTGATGGCGTCGCTCGCGGCAATGTGCACGAAGCGGAAGTCGAACCCCTCGCGACGCGCATCCGCCACAATCGACTTGAACACCTCAATCTGCCGATGCGTGAACGGGTCGCGTGGTTCATACGCCATCGGACAGTGCGAGAAGATGCCCTCGCAATCAAGATTCGGCAACCTCTCCACCTCGCGAATGACCGAGAGCGCATCCTTCGCGAGAATGCCGAGCCGCCCCATGCCCGTATCGATCTTGAAATGGACTTTCGCCGTCTTGCCAAGCCGAACGGCGGCGGCGGAAATCGCCTTCGCCTCATTCAAATCAATAACTGGCAGAATGACATCCGCCGCGACCATCGCCTCGATCTCGTCCGGCAGGACGGACGAAAGGAGTTGGACTCGCTTGCCGAACTTCCCCGCCAGTTGCAAAGCCTCGAACGGCTCCGCCACGCCGAACCCGGCGCAGTCCGTGCGGGCAAGCGCCTTCGCATAGACCTCGACTCCAAGCCCGTAGGCATTCGCCTTGAGAACGCACAGGACGGACATCGGCTTCACGTGCGCGGCAATCCTCTCATAGTTGCGCACGAGTGCCGAGAGATCCACCTCAACCTGAACGCGGCGCTTTAATCTTGCCTGGGCACTCATTTCGCTTCGTCCTTCTCTCCTCATCACCATACGAGAGCCGACAGGGCATCCGCCAGCAAATCCCGCGCCTTCCCGTCGCGCTCCTTCGACGTCGCCGAACCAAGGACGACGACAATCGCCCGCTTTCCCTTGCGCGTTCCCGTCAGGACGAGCGAACTCCCGCCCGCGTCAATGTAGCCCGTCTTCAGTCCGTCGACGGCTTCCGACCCGTCGGGATTGATGACTTTCAACTTGTCCTTGACCATCACGTTGTTGTGATTCACCCGCTTGAACGGCTCGCCGTTCGGGAGTTGGATGTCGCACACCTTGACGGAGGTGTATTTCAGAATCTCAGGATGTTCCGCAATCAGTGCGCGGGCGAGTTTCACGAGGTCGCGGCACGTCGATGTGTTGAACTTCCGCTCCTTCACCCAGGCGGGCGGGGGAAGCCCGTTCGGATTGTCGTAGTTCGTCCGCGTCATACCGAGCGACCGCGCCTTCGCGTTCATCCGACCGACAAACGCTGCCGTCGAACCCGCGCACTTCTCCGCGAGAAAAATCGCCGCGTCATTCGCGCTGTGCACAAGCAAGGCGAGCAGAAGTTGGTCAACTGTCATCGACTCGCCCGCCTTCAGCCCAATGCAACTCGGCTGGCGGAGGTGGCGATCAAGTTTCGTCCGCTCCGGCGAAGCCGTCACCCTGTCCGAAAGCGAAATCTTCCCCGCCTTGACGTCGTCCAGGACGAGAAACGCCGTCATCAGTTTTGTCACGCTCGCGGGATACGCCTCCGCGTCGGCGTTGTCCTCGAACAAGACCCTCCCCGTTTCGGCGGCGACGGAAATCGCCCCGACATACGGCGAGCGGCGGTGCGCGGCCTGCAGCGCAACCTGCCGCGACGCGGCGGGGCGCGGAGCCGCCACCGCGTCATGTGCCGCGCAAACGAGCGCGAGCGCCAGGATGAGCGAGACTCGCAACATCGTCCTTACTTGACGGTGCGCCGCGTCGCCTTGCAAAGAGCCTTCCACAGGGACGGGGCATCCTTCGCCGCGAGCGCGAGGTCAAGGTTCTCCTTCTTCGCGAAGGCCTGCGCAATGCCCGCCATCAGGCGCAGGTAGAACGCCGAAACGGCCACGGGAATCGCCGAAAGGAAGACGACGTGAACCTTGTCGCCGCTCCAGTCAATCCCCTTCTTCGATACGCCCATCGCGAGCGTCAGCCCGCCGCCTTCGACGCCGCGCACGTGCGGAAACGCGATTCCGCCCTCCATAGCGGTCGAAAGCACACTCTCGCGCTCAAGCGCCGCGCTCACAAGCTTGTCGGCGTTCAGGATGAAATGCCCCTTCTCCATCGCCGAAGCAAGCGCGGCAATCGCCGCCTCCGGCGTTTCGGCATCGAGATCCGCAATCATCAGCCCCTCCGCGCTGAACCGCGAGATTCCCGTCTTCGGGTCGTCGCGGTCGGACTTCTCGGCGACGTTCCGCGCCGCATCCTCCTCATCGGCGAAGAGGATTCGCCCGCAACTCGAACAGGTCACCAGATGCTGCGCCAGCCGAACCTGCTGCGCCTGCGCAATCGGAACCTGCATGCCGCACGCGGCGCAGCATCCGTTCGACATCGCCGCCATCACCACGTGGCTCTTCTTGTAGAGACGGTTGTAAAGCCCAGCGACCTGGGAATCCAACTTGTCCTGTAGTTCGGCAATGGACTCGTTCAGCGCATCAAGGTGACTGCCGTCGCCCGTCTGATGGTGTTCATCGCGCGTGAGGACAAGCTCCTGAAGCTGCCTCAGGATGTTAATCTGACTCTTCATTTTCCCTTACCTGCCTTTCCTTCCGTATAAAGGCGGATCTTGTCAATCGTTTCCGCCGAAAGAATGTGTTCCATCAAACAGGCGTCCTTGTCCGCATGCGGACGGCTGACGCCCAACTTCATTAGAAATTCGCGTAGAAGCGTGTGCCGCCCGAGAACGGACTTCGCCACGCGCCGTCCCTTGTCGGTCAGGCCGATGCCCGCATACGGTTCGTGGGTCGCAAGCCCCAGTTTCTTCAGTTCCCGAATGGCCTTTACGACCGACGGCATCGTCACGCCAAGCGATTTCGCAACGTCGCGAACCTGAGCCTCGTGTCCTTCCTGAACGCGGAGATAAATGGCCTCGACGTAATCCTCAAGACTTTGTGTCATGCAAAATCACTTTCCAAACG
>CAVFWY010000040.1:0-13169 GCA_963626175.1 Gemmiger sp. | reverse complement strand
GCGAGAAACTGAGCGCGGCGAAGGTGCTTTCCGATCCCAAGGCGGATGTCTGGGTCTGTTCGTCGCGCTGGACGGGCAAAATCGACGCGGACTTCTATTCGCGCCCCCTGCCCTCGTGCGGCGGAAGGTCGATTCCCAACGTCTTCGAAAAACTGCGCCCCTACTTTCGCAAGTGGAAGTCGGCGCAAGCCTTTAACCCGATACAATGCGATTTCTTCCCAATTCTTTTAAAACCGAACACACCCGTGAAAAAGAAAGCGACACCGAAACTCACCTTCATCGATCTCTTTGCCGGATGCGGCGGCCTTTCCCTCGGACTTGAGCGGGCGGGCTTCACGCCTCTCCTTGTCAATGAGTTGAATCCCGATGCGATGAGCACGTATCTCCTGAATCGTCGGGAAGAGTTCCCTTGGCTTTGCGACAACAACGTCTCGAACGTCAAGGATCTTGTTCTTGACCGTGCGCTTCTTGACCGATTTCATGTCTCAATCAAAAAGGACTTTGGCATCGACATCTACAAGGGACAGTTAGATTTGATCTGCGGAGGCCCGCCCTGTCAGGGCTTCTCCGGGCTTGGCATTCGTCGTTCCTATTCCGTGGAGAAAAAACAGCTGCCGTCCAATTATCTCTATCAGGATATGGCGTTCCTCGTCAATCGGATTCGGCCGAAGATTTTTTTGTTCGAGAACGTTCGTGGTCTACTGTCCGCAAAATGGACAAACGATGGCGAGAAGGGCGAGATCTTTAAGGACGTCCTCAAGACATTCAAGGACATTGGGGCTTATTATGTTCGCTATAAACTCGTCCACGCGAAGGACTACGGCGTACCACAGAATCGTCCGCGAATCCTCATCGTTGGATTGCGCAAGGACGTGTTCCCCGAGCCGAAGACGAACGGCGATGCGGTTTCTGACGGCTTTCTTCCCGAGCCGGTCGGCGGCTATCCGACGATCGAGGAACTTCTGGGAGACTTGATTGACCCGCGCTATCGGCGTGGTGCGATCACGCAATGCTATCCGAAGAAGCCACAGAACGAGTTTCAGCGCAAGTTGCGCACAAAACGAGACGGGACGGTCTTCGCCGCCGGCGAGCCGGTGTCCGAGATGGAATACAGCAACCACTCGGACTTCATCGTCGAGAAGTTCTCCGAGATGATCAAGAACGGCGGCGAGATTCCCGAGCGGTTTCGCACAAAGAAGTTTGCGCAAAAAGTCCTCCCCCGCATCTGGGGAAAGAACGGTCCGACGATTACGGCCTGCTCCGCGCCAGACGATTATGTACATTTCGCACAGCCGAGGTCTCTGACTGTTCGCGAGTGGGCACGACTTCAGACGTTTCCCGATTGGTATGTGTTCGCCGGCAAGCGGACGACAGGGGGGCTTCGCAGGGCGGGCAACCCGCGCGAGGGGATTTTTGACCGTGAGTTGCCGAAATACACACAGGTCGGCAACGCCGTGCCAGTCGAACTGGCCTACAATGTCGGAAAACATTTCGCAAAACTGCTGATGGAAAAGGAGGAACATCATGTTGAAGGCCGCTAACACGTCCGTCGAGGAGGCTCTGCGTCTCTTCAACGGTGCAGGAGTCGCGACTGGGCTTCTCGTGCCGACGGCGACTGGCTATCGCAAGTCAATCATGGACGCGACGCTCTCGTTTCGCGACTTTCTGCACGAGTCAGGCGTGCACGAGTACTCATCGCAGAAGCAGGGGCAGTCGAACAAGGTTCTTGTTCCGACTTCGTTCGTCTACCCCGACAGGTTCGTCCGTTCGGTCGCTTCGCTCTATCGTCCCGTCACGAAGAAAGGTGATCCGCGCCTGTGGTTTGCGAACCTCAAGCGCTACTGCAAGCCGACAGATCTGCTCGCTGTTGTTTCCCACGGCGGCGAGCTGTTCGTGTTCAACATGAGTGACAAGGAGATTGTCCGGTCGTTCGGCATGCCGGGCGCGTGTCCTCATGAGGTGCTGGACAATTGCGCCAACGTGATTTCGCCTGTCGCACGGGAACTGCTGGACAAACTGCGCGAGATTCACGGACGCGGCTATGTCAAGGGAGTCAGTCATGGCGACACGAACGTCGGCATGACGCTTGAAAGCCTTCTGGGAATCCCGCCGAACGACCTGAAAACGCCGGACTACAAGGGCATCGAGCTGAAGAGTTCGCGAAAACTTGGACAGGCGGCAGTAAAGACGCGCAAGTCAAAACTGATTACGCTGTTCACCCAAGTGCCGGATTGGGATCGGAGCAAGTTTGACGCGGATGGCATATTGAAGACATTTGGCTACATTGGAGCAAACTCGCGGTTGAGACTGACATGCACCGTCTCGAACAAGATCAATGCGCAGGGGCTTTATCTTGACGCGCACGACGAAATCGATCTCGTGAACAAGGCAAAGACGCCTGCCTATGTCGGCGATGTAGCTGTCTGGGCTCTCGACACATTGAAGATGCGTCTTTCGGAGAAGCATCATGAGACATTCTGGGTTCAGGCCTCAAGCGAATTGTATGACGGAAAGGAATTTTTCCGCTATGATTTCGTCCGGCACACGCGAAAACCGAATACGGCAAATCTCGCGAGCCTGTTTGATGCCGGCATCATCGTGCTCAACTATACCATGTCAATGAAGCCTACAGGGCATGAGAGAAACCATGGCTATATGTTCCGCACGTCGATCGACAAGCTCTCTCACATCTTCCCTCTTGAACGGGTCTATGATCTCGCGGACTGAAGCCGGGGGCGTTCGCTGTGAATATTCATGACGACAAATTCGTGCTGGGAATCTCGCGCAACCTCGTTTTGCGCGTACTTGATTCCATGAGCGACTCGCTTTCGGATGCCGACTTCGCAAAAGTCCTTGCGTCTGTTGTTAATGGGCGCGTCTGTCGAGATTTCGGTTGGGATGGCATCTGTGATGACGTCAACTACATGCGGACAGTCGTTGGCTGGAATCCTTCTCCATTTAAGGTCAAGCACGTGCGGCTTATCAGCGGGCGCAACTCGCCGGACTATTCGTTCGACATCGAGAACGTCCACACGGAAGACCCTGACATCCGCCGATCCTTGACCGAGATGCCGTCCTCTCGCAGATAGATTTTGATCCGTCATGGATTGAAGTGGTTGAGTGAGTGAAACCTCTCAAACGATCGCGACACTGTACTTCATTGAACCACAAGTTTCGCCACGGCGGCTGGCATTCCAAGAAGCCGCAGCGGTTTCTGCCGTTTGATTCCCTTGCAGATTTCGTCGCCGCCGTTGAGGAGACGGTCTACCAGAACGTCGACACGCATGACCACGCGGCGGAGTGGCGGAATCGCTTCCTTGAAGCCTACAAGTCGTTCTATGGCAAGGAAATCAATCTGCCGCGCTGGCACGAGGTGAAGGACAAGTACGTGCTACCGAAAAAAGGAGAGAAGAAGTGACACCGGGCTCTCACTTTTAATTAAAAGTGAGAGCCCGGCTCGCCAATCGCCTCCGCGCCCTTCGTCGGCGCATACCGAAACACGCTCCCGGTCACCCCGCCGCGCCCGAACCGCGCACCTTGACGCATCCCAGCCGAATTTGCTATGGTATCACTGTCGTCGGTGAGTAATGCGCCCCTGCCATGCGCCTGCGACACGACCTCTGCGAGGGGCTTTAGCATAGGCCACTTGACGCGCCGCGTCGTCCCGTGCTATCATATCGGGCGTCGAAGATCTCGCATCGGGATTCCGCCCCTGCAAAACCTCGCGAGCGGATTCATCCGCTGCGGCAGAACGCCCCTGCTGCGAACTCCCAAGGAGTTGGCCCAGGGGTTCTTCCTTTATCTTCGTCAACTCCCGATTCTTAAGCCTCGCCCGCTTGAGTCCGCCTCTGCCATGGGGTCTGACCCCATGGCAGAAACATGTTGATAACTCTACGAAGCCGGCGAATCGTTCCCCGTGCCGCCCTGCCTTCAATTGATCGCCGGTTGAATCCCAAGGGACATCAATGGGGCGATGTTCGGCAGAACTCGCGGACGAGACACCGCCTTTTTGCCGCGAAGCAAGCCGCAGACGCGGCAAACGGGGTGCGCAAAGGCGCGGCGGAACATCATCAACAAAACGGGCGGACAATCCGATCGAAACGGGAAGACAATCCGATCGAAACGGGCAAAGGCAACAGTGATGACGGGCTTGGCTCGTAAGCAAAACGGGAAACCATCACGATGGTTTGTGAAAACCAACACGATGGTTTTACAAAACCATCACGATACTTTTTGCAAACCATCGTGATGGTTTCCCGTCCTGATGCGCATCTCTGCCCATTCCCCTGCCCATCTCTGCCCGTTCCCCTGCGCATCGTCGCCCGTCCGAATGGGCATCTCAACCCATTCTGACACGCATCCCAATCCATTTTGGTATGCAGGGATATCCGTCCGGGTGGGTATCTGCGTTCGTTCAGACAAGCAGGGCAATTCGCCGCGAAAGCGAAAGAAAACTGCCATCATAAGCAGGAAACTGCCACGAGAAGATTCTGTCCGCCAAGGCAGACGAGACTCTCGGGGATCGGTCACCGGGCATTACCCGTGTGGCGATCAGCCTGTTTTCAAGTGTAGGCGGTCAAGGAGCGGGCGGATGAACGATTCCGCGACTTCCATGCCGAAGCGAACGCCCGGCTTGTTGCCGCCGTGGAAATCGCTGCCCGCCGACGTCAGGTAGCCGAGTTTGAGGGCGATGCGCGTGAACTCCACGTTCTCCTGCTTGGAATTGGCCTGATAGACCGCCTCCACGCCGTCCAGCCCGACCTCCTTGAGCCGAGCAAGCCCGCGTTCCGCCCGAGCGAAATCCACGCCGAAGAACTTCCAGTGCTTCTCCCAGTATTTCGGGTGCGCCATGACGGCGAGTCCGCCCGCCGCGTGAACCGTGCGGAAGGCGTCCTCCTGCGAGGGATGCCAGCGGTCTTCATAGCAGGATGTCGCGGCGGGCGACGTCGGTGCGAGATACCGCTCGAAGGCGACCTTCACGTCGGGCGCATGGCCGTGATCGACCAGCCACTGCGCGAAATGGGGACGTGCCAGAACCTCCCCGTGCGCATACGCGGCGATCTCGTCCGTCGGAATCTCAATCCCCAGCCGTGCGAAGTTCGCGAGAATCTTGCGGTTTCGCTCGTTCCGTCCCTCCAGGACGCGTCGCAGAAAGGTGCGCAATTCCCCGTTCGCCGGATCGACGCCAAGTCCGAGCAGATGAAACTTGTGGAAACCCTCGCCCGGCTCAATGGAAAGTTCAATCCCCGCGACGCGCCGCACGAAAGCCCCCTCAAGCGGCGCGGAAAGGAACTCCGCCACGCCGTCGCAGTTGTCGTGGTCGGTGATCGCCACGGCGGTGAAGTCCCGCCCGCGTTCGGCGAGTTCGGACGGACGAACCGTGCCGTCGCTCGCCGTGGAGTGGACGTGGAAGTCAACCAGCACGGACGGCCTCCGCCAGCAACTCAACCCACGCCTTCAGACGCGCCGGCGAATCGCATTCGACGAGCAGACGCAGGTAAGGCTCGGTATTGGACTTCCGCACGCTGAACCAGCCCTCGGCGCAGTCGATGCGAACGCCGTCCATTTCGCTTCGCGAGACTTCCGGCGGCAGATTCCGCCGCGCCACCGCGAGAACGCGCGCAATCGCGGCATCCTTGTCCTCGACCCTGAAGTTCAGTTCGCCCGAATTGGCGTATTTCGCGCAAATCGGGTTCATCATCTGCGAGAACGTCCGCCCCGCCGCCTTCGCCTTCGCGACCTCGTTCAGGATGCGGAGCGCGGCGAGCACGCCGGAATCGCAGCCGAAAAACTCGCCGAAGTAGTAGTGTCCCGCGAGTTCACCGCCGCACACCGCGCCAAGCCGTCGGAGGGCGGGCTTCGCGAACGCGTGCCCCACGGGCACCATCACCGGCTCGCAGCCGAGCGCACGGATTGCCTCGATCGCTCCGCGTGACGTACGCACGTCGTGAATGACCTTCGGCTTTTCCGCGCCCGTCACCGCGCCCGGTTGCGCCAAGGTCGCACGGGCGACAATCGGAATCAGGTAGTCCGGCTGGACGAATTCGCCGCGTTCGTCAACGAACATGCAGCGGTCGGCGTCGCCGTCGAAGATGACGCCGCAGTCAAGCCCCTTCTCCCGGACGAGCGCGGCGATTTGCTCCCGCGCCTCCGCCTTCAGCGGATTCGGCGAATGACAGGGGAAGCGTCCGTCAAGCGTGTCGTTGATGACTTCCGCGTTGGGGAAGAGTTCGCGCACGAAGAGGGAAGCCATCCCGTTCGAGCAGTCCACCGCATACCGAAGCGGCGAAGCCGCCGACAGAACGGGGCCGTGCTCGCGCTGCCAGGCGACGTAGCGCGGCAAACCGTCCAGTTTTTCGACGTGCGGCAATTCGTCCGTCGGAAGCGCGGTCTTCGGCGCGGCGGAAACCAGCCGCTCGACCTCGTTCAGCCCGTCCGCATAGCCGACGGGAAGCGCGGTCTTCTTCGAGACCTTCAGCCCGTTATCCGTCGGCGGATTGTGCGAGGCCGTGATCATCACCGATCCGTCGAAGCCGTCTTGCGCGGTGTAAAAGTAGACCATCGGGGTCGTGCAGAGGCCGAGATCCGCGACCCTCGCCCCCGCGTCCGAAAGTCCCCGCACGAGCGCATCGTGCACCGCCGGCGAACTCTCGCGGCAGTCGCGCCCGACCAGCCAGCGCGAACCGCCGACGACGCGCGGCAAAGCCCGCCCGACGCCATAAACGGTTTCGGGGTCGAAATCGACCCCGAACGTTCCGCGCATGTCATAGGCCTTGAAGAAACCCATGAGTCAGACTTCCTTTACTTACTTGAGCAAATCGCCCGCGTCCTTCTCGAGTTCAGCCTTCGCCTCGCCATCGTTGTTCTCGACGGCTTCGGCAATCGCCGCTCGATAGTGCGCCTTCGCCTCGTCGCGAAGCTTGACGGCTTCCGCCTTCTGCCCGATGTCGGCGGCGAGTTCGGCCATGCGCTTCTTGTTGCGGCCCAGCAGACCTTCCTTCGTCCACGCCACGCCCGTGCAGGGGTCGATCTCCTCCTTCATCGAATCATCCTTGACCAGCGTTTCGACGAAGATGCCGAATTCCTTGAGGGCGGTCGCTTTGTCGCCCGCATCCTGCGCGGCATGGGCGCGGATCTTCGCCTTCGCACCCGCCTTCCAGTTCTCCGTATAGCCCGTCAACTCGTCCATCATCGCCTCGGCCCTCGCATAGTCGCCGACGAGATACGCGCCGTCGAGGCGACGCTCGAAGAGAAGCTTCGCCATCTCGGGACTGCACTTCTTCGAGACGGCTTCCATTTCCGCCATCACCTTCTTGAGCTCCTCGCACGCCGCCGCGTTCGGCGAACCGTCGCCCGCCGTGCGGAAATACGTGCGCAGACATTCCGACGCCTGCTTATCCGCCTGGTCGCGAACGTAGTCCGCATACTTGCGATGACCAATGATAGCTCCCGCAACAAGGACGACGAGCACGATACCGACGACAATTGAGTTTTTCGTTTTCATGCCACTATTGTATCACAATCGAGGGCGATTTGTCTCTGCAAATCTTCAACTTTCGCAAATTTCCTTTCCGGACGAATGAAGCGGCGGATCTCGACGGCGAGGCTTTCGCCCGCCGTCGGCGCGACATTCGGGGGCGCGAGCAGGTGGACTTCGAGGGTCGGACGCCGCCACGCCCGCTCGCCCATCGTCGGTGCGCAACCGAAGTTGGCGACCCCCTTCGCACCCGCGAGGCACACTTCGTAGACGCCGCAGGGCGGCGCGACCAGCCCTTCAACGGGTTTTAGGTTGATTGTCGGAAAGCCAATTTGCCGCCCGATGCCCTTGCCCGCGACGACTTCGCCGCGCATCGTCCACGCATGGCCGAGCATCGCCGTCGCGGCATCGATTCGTCCCTCGGCAATCGCGGCGCGAATGCGCGTCGAGGAGACGGGCAGCCCCTCGTAATCCGCATAGGGGACGACCATCGCGTCGATTCCACGCGCCCGCAGGTAGGCGGCGTTCCCGACGCCGCCGCGCCCGAAGTGCCAGTTTTCGCCGCAAAAGACGCGGGCGCGGGAGACATACCGCGAAATGAAGTCGTCGGGAGATAGCGCGGCAAGTTCGGGCGTGAAGTCGAGCGCACGGACTTCGCCCACGCCGCACGCGGCAATCGCCGCGAGGCGATCTTCGACGGACATGACGAGACGCGGCGCGCGTTCGGGCGCGAGCACCGAAAGCGGGTGATTCCGAAAGGTAAGGACGCTCGCGGCACGGGCGAGAATCGCCTGATGCCCCCGATGAACGCCGTCAAAGAAGCCTACCGCAAGGCCGTCGCGAGGGGCTTCACGCATGATGCGAAATCCTTGATGTCCGTCTCGAGCAGACGGTCGAAGCCAATCGCCTCGGCGACGTCGAAGCGCCCGACGCTCGTTCGGCGGAGCGTTTCAAGCGCCGCTCCGCAGCCGAGCGCCTCGCCGAAGTCGTTCACGAGCGTCTTCACGAGAAGCCCCTTCGTCGAGCGAACCTCGAACCCGACGGACGGAGGATTGAACGCCGTGACGTCGAACTTGTAGACGTGCGCCATGAAGGGCTTGTGCGCCCCCGTGTCGGCAATCTCGTAGAGGGCGGAGCCTTCGCGGCGGACGCTGCAGAACTGGCTCTCCGTCTGGAAGACGTCACCCCTGAAATCGGGCAACGCGGCGCGAACCGCCGCCTCGTCCGGCAATGCGGCGGAATCCGCCTCGACAATCTTCTCGCCCTGAATGTCGTGGGTGTTCGTCTTCAGTCCGAGACGCATCGTGCCCGTATAGGAGCGGTCGGCCCCCATCACGTCCCCGACGTAACGGTTCGCGCCGTTGATCAGCAGCACGAGCAGCCCCGTCGCCGCCGCGTCAAGCGAACCGCCGTGCCCCACCTTCACGAGATTGAACTTGCGCTTCACCGCCTTCACGACGGACGAGAATGCGATGCCCGCCGGCTTGTCGACGAGCAGAAACCCGTCGAGATCCTCCAGCATCTTCAGTTGCGTCAGATTCGCCATGCGCTTCCCCCTCAGTGGATGTTGCCCCGGCTCGGATGACTCTTCGCCTTCGGCTTCTCGAGCTTGAGGAAGGTCGCGAACTTGAGCGCCTCAGCCGGAATCTCATCACCCGTCGTGTCGGGCATGTCCTTCAGGTCGGGCGTTTCCGCGTGGGTGTGGTGGAACTTCGTCTTCGGGCGCACGACCTCTCGAAGCGCGGCCTTGAAGTCCTCAAGCCCTTCCCGCGTTTCGCACGAGACGGCAATCGGCGTGACGCCCGTCTCCTCCACGAAGCGCGCGAGATTCTCCTTCGCGACTTCCGCATCCATCTTGTTCGCGACGACGATCGCCGGCCGCGCCGCCAGTTCGGCGGAATATTCGTCGATTTCCTTCTTGAGAATCCGATAGTCCGTCCACGGCTCGCGCGCATCCGTCCCCGCCATGTCGATCACGTAGACGAGCACCTTCGAGCGTTCGAGATGCTTCAGGAACGCAAGCCCGAGCCCCACGCCCTTTGCCGCGCCCTCGATGATGCCGGGCACGTCCGCCATGCGAATCTTCGCCCAGTCGTCGTAGACAACCGTCCCGACCATCGGGTTCAGCGTGGTGAACGGATAGTTCGCGATCTTCGGGGTCGCGGCGGAAAGCACGGAAAGGAGCGAACTCTTCCCCGCGTTCGGGAAGCCGAGCAGTCCCGCGTCGGCGATGGTCTTCAATTCGAGGCGAAGCCGCTTCTCCTCCGGTTCGCCGCCGGGCGTGTGCTCCGTCGGGGCCTGATTGACGGACGACTTGAAGTGAACGTTCCCGAAGCCGCCCGCGCCGCCCTTCGCGACAATCACGCTCTGGCCGGGTTCGGTTATGTCGGCAATCAGCACGCCCGTCTCGACGTCATAGACTTCCGTCCCGAGCGGCACGGGGACGACGAGATCCTTGCCGCGCTTGCCATACATCTTCTGCCCCTGCCCCGGCGCACCGTCCTGGGCGAAGCACCGCGGGTCGTAATAGAGGGAAAGGAGGGAGTTGACGTGTTCGGAGGCCTTGAAGACGACGTCGCCGCCGCGCCCGCCGTCGCCGCCGTCGGGTCCGCCGAACTCGACGAGCGCCTCGCGGCGCATCGACATCGCGCCGTCGCCGCCGCGCCCCGAACGCACCTGCACTTCGATCTGGTCAATGAATGTCTTCGCTTTCATCTTTACTCCCCTTCCGCGTCATTGCGCCACGCGGTTGGCAATCGCCCGCTTGAGCGTCAGGGGGTCGGAATAGGCGATGCCCGAATCGACCGGAAGGCCGAAGGCAAGCCGCGTCAGCGAAACGTCCGTCCCCTTGAGCAGTTCCGCCACGTATCCGGCGGTGGCGTCGCCGTCCATATCCGTCGAGAGCGCGAGCAGAACCTCGCGGACGTCTTCCGCCTTCACGCGCTCGACGAGTTCGCGCAGGCGCAGTTTCTCGGGTCCCATCCGCCGCGCCGGCGAAAGCTTGCCCCCGAGCGCGTGGTAGCGACCGCGAAACGCCCCCGAAGCCTCGATGGGCAGGATGTCCGCCGGCTCCTCCACGACGCAGAGGACGCGGCTTTCGCGCGTCTCGTCCGTGCAGAACGCGCACGGGTCGCATTCGACCGTCGTGAACGCCCCGCAACGCGAACAGCAGCGGACGCGGCGTTTCGCGTCCGAAAGCGCCGCGACAAGCGGGTCGAGAAGTCGCCCCTGCTCGCGCACGAGCGCAAGCGCCGCCCGTGCGGCGGAACGGCGACCGAACCCCGGCAGCCGCGCAAGGCACTTCTCAAGCTCGTCAATCGGCTTCAGCATGAGCCACGCGAGACCCTTTCCGCTTACTTGCCGAAGAGTCCGCCCATGCCGCCGGCCTGCATCATCTTGGCCATTTCGCGCTGGGTGGCCTCACGGGCCTTCTTGAGCGCCCCGTTCACCACGTTGAAGAGCATCGTCTCGAAGCGGCCGGGCTTGCCGGCCTTCACCTCGTCGTAGGCGGAAGGCTCGATGACGATCTTGTCAATCGACATGTCGCCCTTCGCGACGACCGTAATGCCGCCGTTCGCATATTCGGCGGTAATCTTCTTGATTTCGGACTCGATGCGCTTCGCCTCCGCACGCATCTTCATCGCCTCGCGAACCTGATCGAACATACCCATGGTTAGACCTCTTTCTTCTTTTGCTTTTATTCTTCTTCTTTTTGTTTCAATTTGCCGCGCACGGCCGTTCAGGCGAATTTCTCACCCGTAAGTTCCTCGAAGGCCTTGACGTAGATCTCGCGCGTCTTCGCAATCACGTCGTCCGGCAGGACCGGGCCCGGCGGCTGGTGGTTGAAATGCACCGAATCGAGCCAGTCGCGCACGAACTGCTTGTCGAGCGACGGCGGATTCGACCCCACCCTGTAGCTGGCCTCGGGCCAGAAGCGGGACGAGTCGGGCGTCAGCACCTCGTCCGCCAGAATCAGCGAACCATCCGCATCGCGACCGAACTCGAACTTCGTGTCGGCGATGATGATGCCGTGCCTGCGGGCGTGTTCCGCCGCCTTCGCATAAAGACCGACCGTCGCCTCCTTCAGCTCCTTCGCGAGTTCCGCGCCGACGAGTTTCTCGGTCGCGGCATAGTCGATCGCCTCGTCGTGATCGCCAATCGCCGCCTTCGTGGTCGGCGTGAAGAGCACTTCGTCCAGCCGCGAGGCGTTCTCGTAGCCTTCGCGCAACTTCTCGCCGTTCACCGTGCGGGACTTCTGGTACTCCTTCCAGCCCGACCCCGTCAGGTAGCCGCGCGCGATGCACTCGATTTCCACCATGTTCACCTTGCGCACGAGCATCGAACGCCCGCGCAGGTCGTCCGCATACGGACGCAACGCCTCCGGATATTCGTTGACGTCGGCGGTGACGAGGTGGTTCTTCATACCGAGAAAGCCCATCCAGAAGAGGGAGAGGCGGTTCAAGACCTTGCCCTTGTCCGGTACGCCGCAGGGCAGGATCACGTCAAACGCGCTGATGCGGTCGGTCACGACCATCAGCAGCTTGTCGCCGAGGTCGAAGACGTCGCGAACCTTGCCGCTCTTTCGCGGCAGACCCGGAATATCGCATTCCAGCAGCGCATGGTTCTTATCGTATTTCATAACGTTCCTTTCGTAAATCGGGTGTTTCCGTCAGTCCAGTTCAACGACCTTGCCGCCGTTCAGGCGCGACTTTTCCGCCGCGAACGCGATGACGTGGCTTTCGAGCGCCTGCGCCGTCGTCTCGCGAATCTCGTCCGCGTCATTCCGCCAGAGGATCCGGATCAGTTCCGCCACGAGGTTGAAGTCGCCGCCGCCGTGCCGCGAGTGGTTCTCCACGCGCAGAGAGAGCGGCACGCCCGTCTCGACGTCACCGCCGTCGAAGCGGCAGATGTGCAGCGACGTCCCGTCGCCGATGATTTCGCCGCGCGTGCAGGAAATCCGCGTCGTGCGGATGTTCTTCTCGGTGAAGCCCGTCATCATGTGGGCGACCGTCGCACCGCCCTCGAACTCCATGTTCACGCACTGGTGGTCGGGCACGTCGTTGTCGCAGCAGTAGACGCACTTGCCGTATTCCGTCTCGCGGATGAGTTTCATCATCGCCTCGTCGGACTGGTCGGCGAAGAGATACTTCAACTCGTCATACTTGAGATACATCTTCTTCGCGCTCCAGATGCACCTGCGCTCGATTTCCGCCGGACATTCGAGACAGCGATCCGCCGCGCCGACGGGCTTGTTCTCCTTGCGGAAGAGCTTGATGGACCCGAAACTCGACACGCGCCTGCACTTCTTGCCAATCCACCAGGCGAAGAGGTCGAGGTCGTGCGAGCATTTCGCGAGGATGATGGGGGAGGACTTCTTCGAGTTCGCCCAGTTTCCCCGGCAATACGAATGCGCAACCTTGTAGAAGCCGGCCGACTCCTGATGCGCGATCGAGACGACTTCGCCGATTTCGCCCGAGTCGATCAGCGCCTTGATGTGCGCGAAATAGGGCGTGTAGCGAAGGACGTGACCGACGATCACGAGCCGCTTCTTCTCAAGCGCCTTGGCAATCACCTCGCGGCACTCCGCCTCGGTCGGCGAAATCGGCTTCTCGAGAAGGAGGTGGTAGCCTTCCTCCAACGCCATCAGCGCCGGCTCGTAGTGCAGGGCGTCCGGCATCGTGATCATCACGAA
>CAVFWY010000039.1:0-13226 GCA_963626175.1 Gemmiger sp. | reverse complement strand
ACGTGATGGTCGCTTCGCCGTAAGCCGGATGAATGTCTTTCTTCATTTTTCTTCTTTGCCTTTCAAAATTAAGTGCATATTATACCCTATTCCGCCGTCAAACGCAAGGGGGGTGTGGACTGTCTTGAGGACAGGTCGGTGCCCAAGCGGGAAGAGAGGACGAATTCGGAAAGGCGGGCGAGGCAGAAGTCGAGATTTTCCCTATACTGCCCCGGCATGGACTCCCCGCCGTGCACGTCGCTGATGCACTTCCAGCTTCGGCAGGGAACGCCCGCCGTTTCGCAGACATGCGCAATCGCCGCGCCCTCCATGTCGCGCAGAGCGATGCCAAGGCGCGCCAGAAGCGGCATATCCGCATCGTCTTCCGGAAAGCGGTCGCCCGTGCCGAGGATTTCCGTCGGCAGGGAGTTGTCCGCGGCGACTTCCAGCGGGATGTAGGGCGACTTTCGCTCGTTCAGCGTCCCGACCTCCGTGCCGTTGAGTGCCGCGAGGTCGAAGTCATATTCCACGGCGGATTCGACTGCGTAAATCTCGCCAACCGCCATCGACGGCTTCAGACCGCCCGCCACGCCGAGATTGACGATGCGGTTCGGATTGAAGAGCGAAATCGCGAGTTGGGTGGCGGCGGCGGCATTGCTCTTGCCGATGCCTGAAACGACGACCGCTGCCTCGTCCGCGCCGTTCAACCTGCCGACGGCGACGCGCCGCCCGAAGCGCAGCATTTGCGACACGCGAGTCATGTGGCGGATGACGCACTCCGCCTCGCTGTCCATGGCAATCACGAACGCGGTCACAATCCGATTTCCTTCACGGCGGCAAGGAAGTCCGCCCGCGCCCGCTCGGCATCCACGGTCGTGAAGCGTCCGTCTTCGTAGAGCACCTTGCCGTCCACGACCGTCATCGCAACATCGGAGGCCTGCACCGAATGGACGAGCAGATTCGCCGCGTCGAGGCACGGCGCGAGATGGGGGCGCGTCAGGTCGATGACGCAGAAGTCGGCCCGCTTGCCGACGGCGAGTTCGCCGATGTCCGACCGCCCCAGCGCCCGCGCACCGTTGACGGTCGCCATGTCAATCACGTCCCACGCCGAAAGCACGGTCGGGTCGCGGCCAAGCCCTTTGTGAATCAGCGAGGCGAGGTGCATTTCCTCAAAGAGGTTGAGGTTATCGTTCGAGGCGCAGCCGTCCGTGCCGAGGGCGACGTTCACGCCCAGTTCGCGCGCCTTCGCCACGCGGGCGAAACCGCTGCCGAGCTTCATGTTGCTGGAGGGATTGTGGACGAGCGAGACGTTCCGCTCCCTCATGATCCGGAAGTCGTCGTCGGTGCAGTGGACGCAATGCGCCGCGTAGCCGCCGAAGTCGAAAAGCCCCGTCTCGGCGAGATAGGCGATCGGAGTCTTGCCATGCCGCGCAAGACATTCGCGGTGCTCGCGCTCCGTCTCCGAGACGTGCACGTGGACGGGGCGCTTCAACTCCCCGTTCCCCTCCGCCAAGGCGCGGCAAAACCGCTCGTTCGTCAGGTATTCGCTGTGGATGCAGACATCGCGGCGGATCAGGTCGTCCGCATTGTCGCCGCGTGCGAACGCGACGCACTCCGCGAGGCGTCCCGGCGGAACCTCCTCCGTCTCGGAGAAGGCGAGCCCCACGCGGCAGAGGTGTGCGCGGAAGCCGACCTGGCGAAGCGCCGCGCCGCCCGCGTCGGGGAAGTCATACATATCCGCCACGCAGGTCGTGCCGCCCGCGAGCATTTCCATCGCGCCCCACGTCATGCCCGCCGCGATGTGCGCGGGCTTCATGCGGGCTTCCACGGGAAAGATCGCCTTCTCAAGCCAGTCCTGAAGCGGCAGCCCCGACCCGACGCCGCGCACGAGGGTCATGGGCGTATGGCCGTGGCAATTGACGAGCCCCGGCAGGACGAGCCGCGTCGGATTCGCCACGGGATGAAGCGTAATCGCGACGATTCGCCCGTCACAATAAGAGAGGTCGCCCGACTCGATTCGGTGTCTGGGCAGAACCAGCAAGGCGTTGAAGATCGTATCCATTGCGTTCAGTGAAGTTGCGCGTCGATTGCGCGTTCCCTGTGCCAGCGTTCGGCGAGGGTCGCGTCCGTCGCCGCCGAGGCGAGCGGGAACCTGAAGTAGCCCTCGTAAGCCGTCGCTCCCGCCAGTCCGCGCAGGGAGAACGCGACTTCCTTCGCGTCCGCCGGCAGCCGTCCGACAATCTCGACCGTATTGTCGCGGTAGAGGTTCTTCAGCAGGGCTGGATACGCCTCGGCGGGACACGTGGAGGCGAAGACAACCCGCAAGTCCGTGAAGATCGGGTCGCGAAAGCGCGTGGAAAGAGCCTCGAGTCCATCGCCCGACCGTGCGCGGAACCAGCCGTCGAAGATGAAACTCTCGCCGCGGTTGCCGCGCGTCAGCACGTCGATCAGTTCACGGTTCGCCGATGACTTCACGCCATACATGTAGACCGAGACGAGTCCGTCGTTGAGCGTGGAAAACTTCGAGATGATTTGCGCCGTCTCGCGAACGCCGACGTTCGCATCGCCGTCCGTGACGACGAGGGCGATCAGCGGGCGCGTCGGGTCACGCGGCAGGGTGAGAACGGATGAGATTGTGTCGAAGACGTCCGTGCGACCGTGCGCGGCAAGGGCGGTGAGCCACCTGTCGCTCGCCGTGAAACTCGCCGCCGAGCACGTCTGCCACGACCGGAAGGCGTAGGTGAACCTGTCGCGGAAGGCGACGAGATTGAAGCGGTCGCCCGTGTTCGTGCAACTGCGCAGGATTCGCCGCGCCGCCGCTCGGCAACTCGCGAGGCGGTCATTGCCAATCGAACCCGAGGCATCGATCAGGATGACGACATCCTTCGGTACGGCGGGCAGTTTCGGCTTCGGCCGCACGGTGACGCGGAAATAGGTGAACCCCTTCTCCGTCTGCCGCACGAGTTCCGCCTGAACGGATGCCGAAAGGTCAAGCGCCGAAGAGGTGGACATCAAGTCGCGGACGGCCGCTTTCTCGCGCTCGACCGTCTTCTCGTCCACCTCCGCCATCACTTCGGCGGGCGGCTCAAAGACCGTCTTCTTCACCGTCGTCCCGCCGACGGGCAGAACGGGCGCGGCGGAATCCGCCCCCGTCGGAATGGAAAGGACAGGCAGCGCGGAAAAGACGGGTGCTTCAAAAGATGTTGCCGTCATTTCCGCCCGCACGGGCAAGGCTTCGCGCACGGGAGCGACGGACGGAATCGTCGTTTCGCCGGGCATACGCGACGGCTCGCCGCCCGTCTTCGGCTCTTTCGCTGTCGCGAGGCGCGGCAATTCGGGTGCGTCTTCGCTCGGATGCATTCGCGTGAGCAGATCTGGCATCGCGGCGGCGGCGGGCAGGAGCGCGGCGGCTTCCGGCGCCGACTTGGGCGCGGCGGTTTGCGGTGCGGGCAGTGCCGCCATCGTCTCGGCGACTTCGGGGGCTTCCCGTTCCGCCGGCACGTCGTCCAAAACGTCAATCTTCACCGGGTCGGGACGCGACGGAGCCTCGACAACCGTCATCGGACCCTTCCGCGCCAGTCGGGCAATTCCACCCGTCACATGGGTCATCACCCTCGGCTTCGCCCAGAACATCAGCCCAATATGCACCGCCGCCGAGACGACGAGCGCGGCGATCAGGAGGTCGCGTCCGAATCCGGCGTTCCGCGTCATTCGCCCACCTCCTTCGCCTTCAGTGCGGGATGGGCGTTCAGCAGGGCTTTCGCCGCCGATGCGGACGGAGTCGCCTCAAAGAGTTCCGCCACCACGGTCGCATATGACCGCGCATGGACGACATCCCCCTTCCCGAGGCACGTCTCGGCCAGGTGGAGATACGCCTCGGCGCGGGCGGCGGCATCCCGTGCATTCAGTTCGACCGCGCGTTTGAGTGTCGCTTCCGCCGCGTCCCATTCCTCATTGCGCGTCTCAAGCGTCCCCAGTCGCAGAGCGACCTTCGCCAAATCCTCCGTCGTGCATTTCTCGGCGAGGCACTTGCGGTAGGCTTCCATCGCCGCCGTGAACGCACCTTCCGCCTCTTCCGTCAGGCCGAGTAGGGCGTAGCCGCACTGCCGCCACTCGGCGCGGTCTGTCTTGATGAGTGCCTTCGCACACGTCTTCGCCTCGTCGCCCGACAGCAACTTGCCGACGGCGAGTATCTTCGCCGCGCTCATCCGTTCCGCCGCGCCTTCGCGGATGAGTTGGGCGTATGCTTTCTTCGCCGCGTCGGTGCGACCTTCATTGAAGTCGTGATCGGCTATCAGGAGCCGCGCCTCACGCGATTCCTCCAGCGGGAGTCCCGCCTCAAGCGCCTTCGCAAGAAACGCCGCGCCCTCCGCCTCATGCCCGAGCCGAACCGCCGATACGCCGCGCCAGTAGGTCGCCTCGGGACGCAACCGCTCGTCGAGTTTCCCGAGAAGAGCCGACTGCAGGGCGACATCCGCCGCCGCCCAGCGTTCCTCCCGCAAGTCCATCATCGCCTTGCGATACATCGCGTCCGCCGCCGTCGCCGTGTTGGGGTGGACTTTCGCAATCTCAAGGTATTCGAGCGTCGCTTCGTCCGTGCGCCCCGCCTTCTCAAGAGCCCACGCGAGCGTCAGGCGGTCGGTCGGCTCTTTGGAGGACGCGACGACCCGCCGCATGCACTCAACCATCTTCGCCGCGTCATCCGCCTTTCGCGCCTCCTGAAAGCCGATCCGCGCAAGCCCCGTCTCGACCTGCGCCCTGTAGTCGCCCTGCGGATAGTCCAGCAGATAGGTCTCGAAAAGCGGCTTCGCCACCACTGCGCCCCGGCTCGCATACGTCGCGACAGCCTTCAGGTAGGCGATTGAATCGCGAATCTTCTGCGGTGCGTCGGACGCAACCGCCGCGCACATGGTGAGCGCGTCCGCGTGCCGACCCGTCAGATAGCCGCACCACGCGCTCAGGTAAGTCGCCTCCGCCGCATATTTCCCCTTCGGATAGCGGTTCAGGTAGCGGCGCATCAGCGAATCCGCCTCGCCGTAGCGTTTGCCGCGATAACTCGCGCCCGCCGCGAGATAAAGAGCCTCCTCGGCGTAGTCTCCGCCGCCGAAGGCGACGTCGAGATAGAGTTCCACCGCCTTGCGAACACTCGCCGCGTCGTCCGTGGCCTGCAGGATCTGCGCAAGGCGCAACTTCGCGTAGGCGACGGTTTTTCCCTTCGGGTCGAGGGCGATGTAGCGCGCAAGGGTGTTCGTGTCGCCCGTGTTGAGCCCCAGGTGGTAGAGCGCACGGGCGCGAATGCCCTTCTCCACACGGTCGGAATCGAGGTTCGCCAGTTCCGCGTTCTGTTCCGCGACCGTTCCCGCCAGCGCACGGTTCAGCCGTGCGCGGTCGGCGAGTTCCGACGCGGGATACTTCGCGAGGAGTTCGGCGTATTCGCGCCGCGCCGCCGCCGTCTCACCCAGCGCACGGTCGCACTCGGCGAGACGGTAGAGAAGCCCGTCGCCCGCAAGCGAATTTTCCCGGACGAGTGCCGCGTATTCGACGCGGGCCTCCGCCCATTGCCCGCGATTGAAGAGGCGATCGGCCATCGCCAGCCGGTCAACCGGCGCGACGGCGATCGCCGCAAGCACGATCGTCAGAAAGGACGCCAAGTTTAGGTCAAGTCCTTCATCGAAACGACCGGCAGGTCAGTCGTGCGCGTCATCGCCATCGGCTTGAGCGCGGACGAGTCGAACGCATAGCCGTCCTTGCCGAGCGGCCAGATCACCGGCGCGGTGTTGAGAATCGTCGCCTTGAAGCCCTGCAGCGTCGCGCCCATGTTGCCCGTGTGCGAACTGTTGCAGCCCTCGTTCTCAATCACGAACGGGAACTTGTAGCCCTTCGCCATCAGGTTCTCGAGGAAGCGCGACCAGTCCATCGAGTCGCTGCCGCCGAAGCCCGGCAGGCGCGGTTCGTAGTTGAGACGCGCCCACTCGTTCGCCGGAATCGGCACGCCCGCCTTCTTCGCGAGCGCGGGATCAACCGTCTGCTCCGGATAGAGCCGCCCCCAGTGAATCGCGGCGGCTTCCGTCGCCAGGTTGCGCGTCCCCTTGATGTGGATGCGGCGCAGTTTCGAGAAGTCCATCGCATTGATGACGTCAACGGGATCAATGTGCTGCCAGACGTCGTGCGAGGGGTCGTAGGTCTCCTTCAGTACGCTCGAATCGTCGAGGATGGCATACATCAGCTTGCGCGCCGCAAGGCAGCCGGGCAGGTTGCAGTAGCAGTCGGTCGAGGTGACGGGCTGCCAGCCTTCCATCGGACAGTTCTCCACGCAGACGGTGACGCCGAGATCCTTCGCATACTTCAGGATGGGCGTGAAGACCTTCTTGAACTTGAGGAGGTTCTTCTCGAAACCGCGATCTTCGTTGCCGAGGGCCACATCATATCCGACGAACGTGCCGCACACGACGTCGTTCGCGTCGCCGCCGAGAAGTGCCGCGATGCGGATGAGCTTCAGCACGTGATCCTGGTTCAGGACCTGATTCTCGGGCTTGCCGCCGATGAGGTTGTCGTAGGCCCCGACCGACACGCGCAGCCCCTCTTCGTTGCACCGCGCAACGACGCGCTTCGCGGCCTCGAGGTCGAACGTCTCGTAGTCGAGGTGCGTCGCCGTGTGATCCTTGCGGTCAGACCCGCGACGGAACACGCAGAGTTCAAGCCCCTGCGCCCCGACGGACTTCGCGCGCTTCAGCACGTCCTCGAACGTCTCGCCCGGAAACGCACTCGTCATCAGCCAGATGGGGTTGTTCATCGGCTTTTCGCCGCGGGCAAGCGCCTTGCCCGAGAACGCACCGACGGTCGCCAGAGCCGCCGCACCCTTGAAGAAATCACGTCTGTTTGTCAACATTTGTCTATGTCTCCTTTCGGTTTATGTTGCTATTATATCAAAAATACGGCTGTTCGGGGAAACGACCTGATTGCTATCCCTTAATCCCATGAATTCTGTCTGTTATTTGACTTATTGCCCGGAAATCGTGACGACACCGTTGAGGCGGCGGCCGGAGACGCGGCGACCGTCCGAAAGCGCGATGTTCTCGAACGAGACGTCCTTCCACGACTCGGGACAACCACGGAAGAACTGCGGCTCGCCGTTGATTTCGTGGACGAACAGTTCCAGAATCGCCGCGACCGCCGCGCAATGTCCGTCCATCTGCATCACGTCACGTCCGTCTCGGAAGTTCGTGAAGCCATCGAAGACCGCATTGTGGTGCGAGCCGTGCCCCTCGTCGCAGAAGAAGGCGTCCCACGCCCTCAGCATCTCGACCGCCGCCGTCGCATTCCCCGCGTCCGTATGCAGAATCGACGCCCAGGGGACGCACCAGCCCGTCCACAGTCCCGTGCCGCGCAACGCCCAGTTCGCGTAGGTCGAATCCAGCAGTTCGCGGTTCTCTCCCTTGCCGCGCGGAATCGAGTCGAAGGGATAGATGCCCGCCATGTGGGAGTGGTGGCGGTGGCTCTCGCTCTGACCGACGCCCTCGAAGATGCCGATACTTTCCCCTACGGACGCGCACCACGCGCCCGACCCAGCCGAAAGCGCGGCGAGTGCGAAGCGCGGCAGACGCCGCCCGACGTCCGCCCATCGCGGGTCGGGCGTTTCACCGAGCAGTTTCGCCGCGTCAATCAGATCCTGTGCGAGGCGGTGGCACGCCGCGAGCTGAAAACTCGGATTGCGTCCGACGGCACGGGCGAAATCGTCTCCCATCCACTCCGGGCTCGGCCCGAGCGGAATCGAGAGCCGCCCGTCCTTCTCCTCCATCATCGCGAGATAGACGTTCATCGCGCCCTTCATGAAGTCGTAGCCACCCTCACGCAGAAACGCCGCGTCGCCCGAATACCTGACGTAGCGGAACATATAGGAGGCCATCCAGGCGGTCGAGGCGTGGTCGATCGTCCCCGTCCAGAACCCGCCGATGCACACGCCGCGGTCGTCGACGGAATGCGGCAGCACGTAGCCGTCGGCGATTCCGCAGAACTTCCGAGCATTCTCGCGCAGAAGCGGCCGCCACGAGAGAATCATGCGGAAGAGCGGCGCGAGGTTCGCAAAGTGTCCGCCGCGAAAGGCGGGCGCGTAACATTCCTGGACGTTGATATTGAAGTGGTAGTCACCGTTCCACGGCACGAGTCGGTCATCCTCCAACCACGGGCCCTGAAGACCGGCAGGGATGCCATCCGCGTCGGTCATCGCGCCGAAGCGATACATCCCGTAGTCGTAGATGCGCTGCAGCACGGGGTCGGGCAGGCTCACGCGCGCACCCTCCGCCCAGAAGCGCGTCCAGTAGTCGCGGGACTCCGCGCCGACCTTCGCGAACGACGGCACTACCGCCTTCGGGGCATCGCCGCGCCGCGTGGCGACGGCGAGTTCACGCCCGGACTTCGTGAAGTCGAGTGAAACGGACGCATCGGCGGGAAGAACCCAGTCAAAGCCGTCCGCACGCTTTGCCGGCGCGGCGAACCCGAACGGTTCGAGAGCCTTGCGGGCAATCGGCTGTTCCATCGAGGGGACGGCGGCGACGGAATAAGCGAGTCCCTCCGGGAAGCGGATTGCAAACACCCGCGATGCCTTCGACATTGCAAGTTCGAGGGTGCGACCGTCGGCGAGGGCGATTGTGCCGAGTCCCGTGCGCGTGTCGAGCGAGCCGCTCTTCAGTTCCGCACCCGGCATCTTCACGACGATGCGCCCGAGCGGCAGCATGTAGGGATTGCGCGGCTCACCCTTCGGCGTTTCCTTCCTGAAAAGCGAGAGAAGAGCCTCCTTCCGACCCGCCTGCCAGAGGGCAACGATGTTCGTGTAGTTCTGCGCATCCGTCCACGGATAGCCGCCGCGATGATCCCAGAGGTCGGCACGACCGACGGTGAGGCGCAGTTCGTCACCGCCGCCCCAGACGAGAACGCCCGTCACGCCGTCCGCGAACGCCATCCCCTCGTGGCAGTTCCCAAGACGCGGAAAATCCCAGTGGACGCTGTGAAGCCTCTCTCCGCCCAGCGCGGCAAAGGACGAGACGGCACCGAACGCCAGACAGGCGGCAACAGAAGGAAGAATGCGTGTTTTCATTCTTCTATTATACCAAAAATGCAGGGAAGCAGTCTAAAACCCCGCAAATCGGAAAACGCTCCGCGCGTTTCCCTTTAATGGACGATTTCGTAAAGGTAGGAGGCTCTGCCGGGATCGCGGGCGATGTCGGCGACGAAGGCGAGTTTCCCCTTCTGGTAGGTTGAGGGGACTTCACTCCGCCGCGAACCGTCCGCTTCGAGCACGTAAACCGTGAACGCCCCTGCGTCGAGCGCGAGTGAAACCTCGGCTCTGCCGCGACGCATGAGGTGGGGAAGTCCGCCCCAGTTGAGCAGGACTTTCATCGATTCGTCCGCGAAACGCGCACCCGTATTCTGCACGTCCGTCAGGTGGGTGACGAGGATGCGCTTCGACTGCCTGAGTGGCGCACCGTCCAGCGAACTCGCCCAAATCGTCGTCGGAGTCTCGCCGATTGTCGCCCTGAACGCCCCCGCCGCAATCGTGCCGCACGGCGCAAAGCCACCTGCCGTGCGCGGCGTGTCGAGGGTCATCGTCCCCTTTCCGCCGTCAACCTTCAGTGCGGACGCATCGCCCGCCGCGAGGTCGCCGCGCAGGAAGAGGCACATCGAGGCGCGTTCCCCTGCGAGGGAAAGCGGGTCGCCCGACATATTGAAGTAGTCCACCGCTTGTCCGCACGGGTCTTTCACGGACTCGACCGAATGCCCCCACGTAAACCGCCACAGCCCGTCCCAGTCCTCACGCGCCGCCCACGCGCCCGTCGCGATCCCCCCGACGCCGCGATAGTTCCCCGGCGCGGAGAAGTTCCACTCCGTAATCGTGAACGGCTTGCCGGGAACGCGGCACTTTCCCGCCCAATTCACACCCTGCACTTCGTCCTTCACGAACGGAATCTCGTTCTTGCACTCGCTCGGCAACCGCCATCCCCCTTCGAGGAAGCGCGGATGGTCAACGTAGAAATGCATGTCAACGTAGTCGAAGGCTCTCCGGCACGAAGCCCAGCGTTCGCTCGTGCTCCAGCCATTCAGGTCGGTGAAGAGCTGCTTTGCGCCGACTTCCTCGCGCAGGAACTTCGCCATCCGCGCATAGAAGCGGTTCTCGCGCTCAACTTCGGCGGCGAACCCCGCATCATCGAGGTTGTGGCGGAAGTTGTCGGGACAGTTCTCGTTCGCGAACGAAATCCACGCGATGCCCGGCTCGTCCGCCCAGCGGCGACCCGTGAACTCATTCACGTGCGTGAGCCAGTTCTTCGCGAATGCGCACAGGTTCGAGAATACCGCCTCGTTCTCACGCAAGAGCATCTTGTAGTCGTTCATACTCAAGTCGCCCGGCTTGTCCACGCCGACTTCCCTCCACGGAACGGCGCGTGAGACGTAGAGGTCGGTCGTGATGTAGATGCCGTGCCGAATGAACGCCGCCGCAAGGGCATCGAGTTCGCGCATCCGCTGGGGATTGATGACCGTCGAGCCCTTCGCCTTGTCGACGAGCATTCCGTCGTGATGATGGAATCGAATCGCGTTGTAGCCGCGTCGCGCCAGTTCCGCCGCGAAGCGATTCGCCGACTCCGGCGACTGGAAGTAGTTCGCGCCAAAACAGAGGTTCACGCCGTAGAACCGCCGCCGTTCGCCCGGCCTCCCCTCGAACTCGAAGTGTCCGTCGCGCACGACCACGCGACCGTATTTGCCCGCAGGGGCATCGAGTCCGCTCACCGCCGAGAAGTCGAGCGCACTTCCCTTCACGATGCCGCGCTTCACGGAGAACGGCAGCCACGTCCCGTTCGCCTCCACGGTGAACGGCTTCTGTATCTCGAGCGTCAGCCCGTCGCCGCCCGCAATCGTCATACCCCATTCGACGAAACAACCCGGTTCGAGATTCCGTTCGGGAGCGACGATACGCAGTTCGACCCCGCCGCCGAAGCGGTGGTTGTCCTGAAAGAAGATTTCAGTCGGCATGTCGAACGCGAGGCTCAGGAGGGTGCGCCCCGTTCTATCCTTTAGCACGAGGCTTTGAGCCTTCTTCTTCCAGCCGAAGTGAAAGTTCGACCCGACATCAGGGAACGCCGTCTCAACCCCGTCCACCGCATATGTGCCTCCGCTGCGGATTTCCAACGGCAGATCGGAGCCGATGAAGAGTTGCTCCACCTTCACGGGCTTGTCAACCGTCATCAGCCACCGAGCCGAGACCTTGCCGTCCGCAGTCTCGACGAACGACGCCCGACCCGTCGCCCGCGCCCCCCCGAACTTGAAGGCAAACGGCACCAAACCGTTCTCCGTCTCGCCTCCGCTCGCGTCGATCATCCGCCAGCCCGGCAAAAAGACGCACGGTCGCAACTCGAAGCCGCTTTGCGACAGCGCAATCTTTCCGGAACGGCTCGCCCGCGCGACTTCGCCGCGTAGGCCAAGCACCGCCCCGCCGAAACAAGCCAAACACGCCAGCAATGTTTTCTTCATCGTTTTACCGCCTTTTCGTTCCGTTTGTGAAGGAGACCCGACGCAGCCGTTCACCGAGGTCGTGTGCCACGCCGTTCAACGAGAGACTTGGGGTGCTCATATCTATCTTTATAAGAACAGAAAACGCGCCTATTATACCATAACTGATTTCATAAAGACAGGTGAAGGGGTTCAGTATACACTGCGGAAAGTCGCGACAATTCGGCCTCGACGAAAATGCGGATCATCGGCGTCGCATTGTCATCGCGGTGGAACGAAGTAAACGCATCGTAATATGCAACGCGATTCTCGTACTTGATACTCACGGGAAGATACCCCGACCGCATCAGGATGAAGTTTGCCAAGAGACGCCCCGTGCGACCGTTACCATCGATGAACGGATGGATTGCCTCAAAGCGAATGTGGAAGAGCGCCGCCGCGACAAGCGGATGCACTCGTGTTGCGTTCAGATCCCGCACCCAAGATTCCATCTGCGAACCAACGAGATACGGCTGCGGCGGCGTGTGAACCGCGCCCGTGATGACGACCGGCATTCGGCGATAGACACCGCGTTCCTGCGGCTGATCGGCGAGAACAAGCGCGTGCAGCTCCTTCACCAGCCGCTCGCTGATTCCTTCGCCTCGTCCGACAACCCCTTCCAGAAAGTTGAATGCGTCCCGGTGACCAATCGCCTCCAAGTGGTCTTTAAGGGGCTTCTGTCCGATGGTTACGCCCTCAAGAACAAGAGCCGTCTCGCTCAAGGTAAGCGTATTACCTTCGATGGCCGTCGAATTGTGGGTGTAGTCAACCATGAACGCTTCGCGAAGACGATTCTTCTCACTCGTCGTGAGCGGACGGCGTTTTGCCAATTCCGCTTTCATGGCATCGATCTTGAGGACTTTTCCGACCAACTCCTTCGGGATGCCGCCGTAGCGCAGCGAGCGTCCGTCCACTGGTCGCGGACAATCGGAAGGAATGCGCCAGTGCTTTCCTTCCAAAACAGCTCCGGAAACCTTCCCTTCCGCGCACAACATTCTCACGCGGCGTTCGGTAAGATTCCATTTTTTCGCTATTTCCTGAACAGAAAGCAGCACTTTATCCGATGTGTCCATGGCGCATAGTATACCAAACCTTCGGAAGGATAGCAATCGCACACAGCCAAAATGGCAAGACCTACTCTTCCCATTTGTTTCTCACACTTCTTCATTGCGCATCACGCCCCCTCGGAGATGCGCATCAACACACCCCTTTGATGCGCATCAACCACCCCCTTTGATGCGCATCAACACCCCCTCTTGATGCGCATCAACACACCCCTTTGATGCGCATCTCCACCCCCTCTTGATGCGTATCAACCCATCAAGTCCATGCGCAGAGGGGGGCTACAGACACATAAGTGCGCGTTCCACAATAGATTGTGGCACATTTCGTCCATCAACACAATAGGTTGAAAATTTCGACACTTTCCCCCTTGCGCGAGACGGCTCAATTGTGGTAAGATATGTCCGTTGCGGCGGAGTGAGTTTCGTCCGCCACAAAGATGTAGAATTTGAAGAAAAGGAACAGATTTTCGATGAAAACGATGAAGATTATCAAACGCAGTGGTGAAGAAAAGGCGTTTGACGTCACCAAGATCGAGAATGCGATCCGCAAGGCTTCGCAGGCGGTGGACTACAAGGATGCGCTTTCCGAGGGGCGCATCAAGCTGATTGCGGACGAGGTGGCGGGCGTGTGCGCGGCGCGGGATC
>CAVFWY010000038.1:0-13275 GCA_963626175.1 Gemmiger sp. | reverse complement strand
TCGTCGGGTATTACCACGCCGAGAAATGGGACTGGATTCGGAAGAACGGCTACAACTTCCGCGTCGGACTGCGCAACGGGTCGCTGGGCATTTCAAGCGAGGAACTGCGGACGGACTACATCCTGCTCCATTCGCAGACCCCCGTCACGAGTCAACTCTTCAAAATTGACAAGACACGCGGCCCTCGGCTGGTCACGCGGCAGGAGATGGTCGCGCTTGGCTATCCCAATCCGAGCGGCGAGGCTTATCTTCTTTTCGGGCTACTGGCGATTCAGCCGGGCGAACCTTTGCACGGGCTCACGTGCGACGTCTCGAAACTGCCGCAGTATGCCGGCGCACGGGCGGCGGCGCGTCCCTTTACGGTGACGTTTCAGGACATTCTGCTTCACGCAGTCCGCTGAAAACGGCATATTTTCACGCGGCAGCCACTGGGATTCAACTGCGCCCCACCACCACGGGCTAAAGCCATTTCCGCCCCCGTTCGGCGGCAACTGGCGTAATACGGCGAAATTTGGTATACTTTGCGGCGTAGATGAAAAGGAATCCGTCAAATGCCAGCCACGCGACGGGCGAATCCGCCCGGATTGCCCTTCAGATTGAGAAGAACCGCGCCCACGGGCGGGCGCTCCTCGAGGGCATTTCGGAATATGCCATCGACTGCCTGAACTGGCGGCTCGGACTGGTTGACGCGGCGGATCTCGTCCGCCGGAAGGAACTCGCCAAGTTCGACGCATTCATCGTGCGCGTGATGGATCGCGCGACGGCACGGGCGCTCGCGAAGACCGGCAAGCCGGTCGTGGATGTCTACGGCCGGGTGGAAAAAAGCCCCCTCACGACGGTGCGGCTCGATGACGATGCACTCGGTCAGATGGCGGCGGAGTATTTCGCGGGGCGACACTTCACGCAGTGCGCGTATTGCGGCTTTCCCGGCGTCCGCTTCTCGAATGCGCGCGGCGCGGCGTTTGCGCGGGCGTGCGCGGAACGGGGCATCGCGTGTCACGTGTATGCGAACAATTCGCGCGAAGAGAGGATCAGCGACACGTTCTTCCGCGACGAGCGCGTGGACGGGATGCCGGACGCGGCGGCCCTCCGCGCGTGGGCCGAGGGTCTGCCCAAGCCCGTGGGCGTGTTCTGCTGCAACGACATCCGCGCCGCGCATCTGCTCGCGGCACTTGAAAAGAGCGAAACCGTCGTCGGACGCGACCTCGCCGTGCTGGGCACGGACAACGACGCAATCCTCTGCATGACGGCCAACCCCACGCTTTCTAGCATCGATACGGACGCACAATCGCTCGGACGGAAGGCCGCGCGCCTTCTGCACGAGGCCATGAGGGGAGCGCCGCCAGGAGTCCGGCTTTTGCACCGTCCGGTCCGGATCGTCGAGCGACAGTCCACGAACGTCTGGCCGTTCAGGCATCCTTGGCTCGGCGCGGCGCTCTCCTTCATCCAGCAGCATCTCGCGGACGGCGTGTCGGCGAATGACGTCGTTCGGCACGTCGGCTATTCGCACCCGTTTGTGAACAGGGCGTTCGTGAAGGAGACGGGGTGCACCATCAAGCAGGAGATTACCCGTCAGCGCATGGAGCGGGCCGTGCGCCTGCTCGCCGGGACGGACAAGACGACATTCGAGATTTCCGCGATCTGCGGCTACACGACCGTGCAGTATTTCACGAGTTCCTTCACGAAGAAGTTCGGGCAGCCGCCCGACGCCTGGCGATGCCGTTACGCGGCGAACGCCGAGGGCGGAACTATCCGTTAGGCGGAACGTATTTTCACAAAAAGGAGCAACGTATGAATTGGATGAAGAGATTCGGTTGGGCAATTGTCGCGACGACGCTGCCAGTTGGTGCGGGGGCCGAGACTTCCGCAAGCATCAGCGTGGATCACAGGGGGCTGCTGAACGTCAGCGGCGTCTGCCGCATGGACTCAAAGGCAAACTGGGGCTTCGTCAACTTCGTCGCGTTCGGCCCGTCGTGGCAGTTCACGGCGCAGGACTACGCGGCGAAGGACCACAACAAGGAGAAGGTCGAAGACCCGAAACTCGGCGCGGGGCTTCTCTACACGGGAAAAATCTGGGCGGGACAGAGCGGCCTCAACATTCGCGAGGAGTTCTACGACGTCAGCGAGGGAAGCGCCGCGAAGGTTCACGTCCGCTGGACGATTTCGTCCGTCAAGGACAAGCCGATGGGTCTTCAGCGCGCGTACGCGATGTTCCCGCTCGCCGCGAACGACTTCGCCGGCGGCAAGGCCGGGGCGGCGACCCTCCCGGAAATTTATGACGAGAAGCCGATCGAACTCGGCGGCGACGGAAGCGCGATTGAGGCCGTCTCAAGGGACGGGACCAAGAAGTTGAAACTCGACGTGCTGAAAGGGAATGTGGCTCTTGTGGATGCCCGCAAGGACAAGAACCAGCGCTTCGAACTGCGCCTCGAGTTCCCTGACTGCAAGGCGGCGAAGTCTTCGACCATCGAATTCGTCGCCTCAGGCTCGTTCGCCGACTCGCTCAAGCGCAAGAACGGAAAGGTGACTCTCGCGATCCCGCCGCCGCCGTTCAGGCTGACGGCAGGCGAGGAGTGGGTTCCCTTCCCCTACACGAACGAGATCAAGCCGGGGACGATCCTCGACTTCACGGACGTCATTCCGGTGGACGCTCCGGCCGGGAAGGATGGGTTCGTGCGCGTTTCGCCCGAAGGGCACTTCACGTTTGAAAATGCGCCGAACCGCCGCGTCCGTTTCGTGGGCGGCAACCTGTGCTTTGACGCGAACTTCCTTGCGAAGGAAGAGGTCGCGAAGGCGATTCGGGACTTCCGGATGCGCGGCTGGAACACGATGCGCCTCCATCACATCGACGTGACGATCACGAAGGACGAGTGGAACAACCTGTGGGGACGCAAGACCTGTCCCGAAATCTCCCCCGCGAAACTGGATCGCCTCGACTACCTGATGGCGGAGTGCAAGAAGGCGGGAATCTATCTGACCCTCGACTTGTATGCGATGGGATGCCTCGGCAGTTGCGAAGGCTTCGACAAACCGCTCAACTCGAACACGATCAAGGCGGTCGTGCCGATTCACCGTCCGGCCGAAGACGCCTGGTTCAAGCGGGCGATGGAACTCTTCGACCACGTGAACCCCTACACGGGCGTCGCCTGGAAGGACGAGCCGCAGATTGTCTTCGCCACGCTGCTGAACGAGGACTCAATCGCGTCCGTCTGGTGGGGCGCGGTGGAACTGTATGTCGAGAAATACAACGAATGGGCCGCGAAGAACGGCTGTCCCGCCTATCCCCGAAAGGACATCGGCACGAAGCCGGAGTTCGCCCGCTTCCTTCACGAGGTGAAGGCCGAGGCCAACCTGCGGATGGGCAGGCGACTTCGCGAGGCCGGGGTGAAGACGCTGATTTCGGGCGGAAACTGGTGGGATACGATGGCTCAGACGTTCGAGCGCGAAGCACTTGACGTCGTGGACAATCACCAATACGGCGACCATCCCCAGCCCAGCTACCAGAAGCTGCCCTTCCACGTCAACCAGAAGACCAACCTCAAGTGCGGCAACCCGACCTACGCGACGCCCATCATGAAGGCCCCGACGCGAATCTTCGGCAAGCCCTTCGTGATGACGGAATACAACTACTGCCCGCCGAACCGCTTCCGCGCCGAGGGCGGACTGATGACGGGGGCTTACGCGGCACTTCAGGACTGGGACGGCCTCTATCGCTTCGCCTGGAGCCATTCGCGGGGGAACATGTTCGTTCAGAAGCCCATTTCGGGCTTCGACATCGCCACCGACCCGATCGGACAGATGACGGAGCGTCAGGTCGTCCTGCTCTTCGGACGCGGCGACGTGAAGCCCGCCGAGAAGGCGTATGCCTACGGCGTGACGATGAACGAGGCGACGGAGCGCGGTCTCGGCGACATGTGGGCGAAGGGACTCTTCCCCCATCCGTTCACGCACCTCGCGTATACGTCGCGGATCGGTTCGTTCGTCGCGGACGGGGGGCGGTCGTGCGCCCTTGCCTGCGAAAAGGTCTTCAATCGCGCAACCAGAAAGGAAATCCCTGCCCTTTCAGGCAAGACCGTCTCGGATACGGGCGAGATTTCGATCGACACCCGCGCTGGACGACTGAGCGTTGCAACACCGCGCACGGCGGCGGTCTGCGCGGTCGACAAGAGCAGCCTTTCGGCAGGACCGCTGAGCGTGTCGGACGTGACGACGTTCTGTTCGGTCTCGGCCTCGGCGATGGACGGAAAGCCGCTCGACCAATCGAAGCGCATTCTTCTCCTGCATCTGACCGACGTGCAGAATTCGGGGGCGGAATTCAAGGACAAAAAGATGTGCGACTTGAAAAAATGGGGCAAACTCCCCTATCTCGCCCATTCGGGGTCTGCGAAGGTTTCGCTTCGCAACGCGAATCGCGACTTGGAGATCTGGGCGCTCGCGTCGGATGGTTCGCGCCTCCGCAAGATTCCCGCCGACTATCGGGACGAAGCCTATGTCTTCACGGTGGCGGTTGCCGCCGGCGAAGGCGAGCAGCAGCCCACGATGATGTATGAAATCGCCCGCTGAGTGCCCTACCATGCCGTCCGCCGCAGATATGGTATAATAATCGCCACCTATGAGCCAGTTCAAGTTGACAGATCCGTTCGGTTCGGCCCCGTCGAAGGCGCCGTTTACGCAGAGTGTTTCCACGGGAACGCCCTGGCACAACCTGCCGATTACCCGCAATTACACGCTCGGGCAGCTTCTCGACCAGACGATTGCCCGGTGCGGCGAGAATGATGCGGTCGTCTATGCCGACCGCGACTACCGCCTGACGTGGTATGAGTTCGGCGAAGAGGTGGACTACGTGGCGAAGGGCCTGATGGCCCTCGGCGTGAAGCGCGGCGAAAAGGTCGCCCTCTGGGCGACGAACGTGCCGCACTGGGTCGTCCTGATGTTCGCGACCGCCAAGATCGGCGCGATTCTCCTGCCGCTCAACATCAACTACAAGCGGCAGGAAATCGACTTCGCCCTGAAGCAGTCCGAGACGGAGAACCTGTTCGTCATCAACGGCTACCGCGACTGCGACTACATTCAGGTGCTGAACGAACTGATCCCCGAGATGAAGTCGTGCGCGCGCGGCGAACTGAAGTCCGAACGCTATCCCCACCTGAAGCGCATCTTCTTCCTCGGCGGCGTGAAGTATCGCGGCATGTATTCGCTCAACGAACTGAAGTCCCTCGCCTGCGAAGTTCCGCACGAGGAATACCTGAAGCGGCAGTCCGAGTGCGACGTGCATGACGTCGTGAACATGCAGTATACGTCCGGCACGACGGGCTTCCCGAAGGGCGTTCAGCTGACACACTGGAACATCGCCAACGACGGCTTCTGGATCGGGGCGTGCCAGAACCTTTCCGCGCGCGACCGCGTCTGCATCCCCGTGCCGCTATTCCACTGCTTCGGGTGCGTGCTCGGCGTGATGAGTTGCGTGAACCACGGCGCGACGATGGTCTTCCTCGAGAAGTTCGACCCCGTGCAGGTAATGACCTCGATCGAGCGCGAGAAGTGCACGGCGACCTACGGCGTGCCGACGATGTATATCGCGATGCTCGACCATCCGCTCTTCGACCGCTTCAACCTGAGTACGCTCCGCACGGGCATCATGTCCGGCAGCGCCTGTCCCGTGCACCGCATGCAGCAGGCGCAGACGAAGATGTTCATGCGCGAGATCACGAACCCGTACGGGCTTACCGAATCGGGCCCCGTGATGACGATGACGCGCTATTTCGAGCCGTCGATCGAGCGCAAGTGCAAGACGATCGGGCAGGCTCTGCCGGGCGTGGAGGTCGCGATCATCGACCCCGAGACGGGCGACCTCGCGCCCATCGGGCAGGACGGCGAGATTTGCTGCCGGGGCTTCAACACGATGAAGGGCTACTACAACATGCCCGAGCAGACGGCGAAGTGCATTGACGCGAACGGCTGGCTGCATTCGGGCGACATCGGGCGCATGGATGAGGACGGCTACTACTACATCACGGGGCGGCTGAAGGATCTCATCATCCGCGGCGGCGAGAACATCTCCCCGAAGGAGGTCGAAGACTTCCTCGGCACGATGCCGGGGGTGCGCGACGTGGCGGTCGTCGGCTGTCCGTCGAAGAAGTATGGCGAACAGCCCGCCGCATTCATCATCCAGTCTGAGGGGGCGGATCTGCTCGAGACGGACGTCGCGGCATTCTGCAAGGACCGCATCTCGTGGTTCAAGATTCCGAAATACGTCCATTTCCTGGACGAATTCCCGATGACGGCTTCGCAGAAGATTCAAAAATACAAGTTGCGCGAACTCGCCCACCAACTCTGGCCCGACGCCTGACGATGGAGCGCGTCCGCATCTGGCTCGACTCCGACGATCCGTCCCCGCGTCGGCTGATGGGGTATTTTGCCGAAGTCTTTGCCTCACTGGATGCCGTGCCGCGTCCGCTTCACGTGGAGATCGAGGCCGCCGACGGGGCGGGTTCGGACGCCGTGATTGACTTCGAGCAGGGCGAACCCGTCTTCAGGGTCGAGGGGCGAAACGCCGCGCACGCGAACTTCCGCCGCCGCTGGATTGCCGAACATCCCGTGCCGCTTCTCCTTTCGCGGCGCGGCAAAACGCATCTCGCCTTCATCCCGACGACGGGCAACCGCGTGAAAGTCCGCCGCGTCGGTCGCGGATGACGCGGCGATTCGCGGATTTATTCCGAGGCCTTCTTGTAGCGGATGACGCGCTTGCCCGACGCCCCGTTCGGCGGCTGATTGGCGGGCGAACCATTCGCATTCTCCTCGACACCGGAAAAGGAGTGTCGCTTCGTGACGAGCATCGGCCGCGTGTAGCCCGCCCGTGCGAGAAGCCACATCAACGCCCGCGCACCCGAAAGATCTTTCGCCACGTCCATGTCAATCAGAATGTGAATCGTCCGGTCGTGGGGGATGCCGTGTTCTTCAAGGATTTCCGCGATCTGCATGGGTTCGACGCGCTTTCCGCCGAAGTAGGTGCCCGTCGTTGTCACTCGAACCGCCGGGTTCTGTGCGTCGAGCTCAATTGTGTTCGCCGTCACGCATCCGCAGGAGAGAAGGCACATGTAGACGACCGTGCCCGCGAGGATGCTGACGAGCGCATTGCGCTTCCAGAGTTGCAGACCGACCGTCAGAAGCCCCGCGAGATAGGGCCAGGGCGTCTTCCACTCGAGTCCCGAATAGGAATAGGCGATCAGTCCCGCGATGATGATGGGAGAGATAACGTTCCCCAGTTTCTCGACCCACGGCGGAAGCGTGCGGTTGCGTCCCGCGAACAGGAGGAACGGCAGAAAGCGGAGGGCGAAAGTCACCGCGCCCGCCACGGCGATGACCGCCGCAAGATAGAGACAGCGTTCAAGCATGTTTCTTCACGAGTCCTTTCATCTGGTCGGTGAGGATGACGAGCAAAAGCGCGACCATCGCGAATTCGATTCCCCGCGAGGGAATCGGGAGTGCGCTCCCCGCCACCGCGCCCGCCGTCGTGCCGACAACCCAGTAGCCCGCGTTGAGGAGGTGGTTCCAAAGACTGTAATATCGGCTTTTGAGGGGGTTCGCAATCTTGCAGGCGACGTCGAGTGCATAAATCTCGTCCGACAGCGTGTGGACGAGCAGCCATTTCTGGAAGAACGGCACGCCCTGCCAGCGTTTCAGGAGCGAAAAGCCGTAGAAGGCGTAGCGGAAGTTGATGCCGAGCGTCAGCAGGGCGACCTCGACAAGCGAAGCCGAATTCGCCATTGCGGGCACGATGGCGAAACTCATCGTCCCCGAAATGCAGGCCGCGCCGCACAGCCCCGACCAGAACGGGGCGAAGGGCGCGTCGCCCTTGACCGCCATCAAGACGCCCGCCGCGAAGCCCATCGTGACGTAGCCCATCAGTACGGGCAGCGAGTCGATCAGGGCGCGGCGGAAGATGGCTCGGCGCTCACGACGCGCGATTTGCGAGTATTCGTGCCACACGTTCGGCATCCTCCGGCGTATCCACGCCAACTCCCTCGTCCTCGGTCTTCACAACGGCGATCTTCGCCCCCATCCACAGGGCGCGAAGCTGTTCGAGTTTCTCGGTCTTCTCAAGCGCACACGGCGGCTCCGCAATGTATTTGCGGAGAAACTCGCCGCGATAGGCGTAGATGCCGAGATGACGCACGAAGAGTCCACTCGCGAAGTCCGGTTCGTGGTCGCGGTCGCACGGAATCGGCGCACGAGAGAAGTAAAGCGCCCCACCGTCCCTGTCGAGGACGACCTTCACCACCGTCTTCGCCGCGAAGTCCGCCGCCGAACGGATCGGCGTGACGGCGGTCGCCATCGACCATTTCGCGTCCGTCTTCAGCTTGAGTGCGAGTTCGTCGATGAGATTCGGGTCGATGAGCGGCTCGTCGCCCTGGATGTTCACGAGAATGTCGTCGGCGGCGAAGTCGCCCGCCGCGCGGGCGATGCGATCCGTGCCGCTCGGCAGGTCGGACGGCGTCATCACGGCGCGTCCGCCATACGCCTCGACGGCCTTGACGATGCGCTCGTCGTCCGTCGCCACAAGCACTTCGTCCAGTGTCTTCGCCTTCTTGACAGCCTCCACGACCCACGCGACGAGCGGCTTGCCCGCCAGCATCGCGAGGGGCTTGCCGGGGAATCGGCTTGAACCGAACCTACTGGGGATTATCCCATACGTCTTCATTTTCGATTAACTCCACTTTGTTGAAAAACATCTTTCGGATGATTGGCAGACGGCGTTCCTGCCGTTCGAGCGACCACAGCAGGAACTTCCACTTGCGGTCGAACTCGTAGCGGGCGGGTAACTTCGGCTGAAACGTCTCGAATTCGTCGCGCATCACGCTCAACTGCCAGGCGAGCGCATGGGTGCGGAACTCGAACCCGCCCATGAAGCGTTCGGCGACCTCCTGCATCGTCACCTGATGACGCTTCTGGTAGATCTTGAGGGTGTGCGCGTAGTTGGTGAGGTAGAAACTCGCCAACTTGCGCAGGTTCTCATCCGTGAAATCGAGACAGGGCCAGCCGAAACTGCCGCGAATCGAGCAGGTCGCCACGCTTTTCGGCACGACCCGCTGGCGCAGGATGTCATACTCGAATTCATAAATCTCCTTCCCCACGCCGTAGAGCGGGGAGGCGAGCTGGGGGTCGAACTTCTTCATCGCCATGTTCTGCGCCGCCGCGTCGCCCATCAGCGTCGCGAGCGCAAGGACGACCTCCTTCTCCTCAACGGACGAATCGTCCACGCTCCTGAAGTAGTTTTCCGGAATCGCCTCCATCGGTTCGCCTTCGCACCGGGCGCGGATGTAGAAATCGACGGGTCGCTGCCCCACATGGGTGCGGCGGCGGAGCAGGCGGTAGTAGGCGCTCAGGCGGATGCCGAGCGACCGCAACGCCCCGATTCGCGCCAGCATGTAGCTCCCGTAGCCCTTCCCCGCGTGGGAAAGGCGTTTCTCGACGAGACTCACCTCAAGCGGACGGCGGTTCGTCTTGTAGACGACCTCGCGCGTCCGTCCCTGACCGATCGGAGTCCCCTCCTCTTCGCGCAGTTCGTAGACGTTCGCGTATTCGACGATTTCGTCCTTCGACATCAGTCCGCGCAAGTTCGAGAGCAGGACTTCGCTTCGTTCGTCCGCGCCCGGATGCAGGATCGGTCGGCCATCCACATAGGTCGCGCCCGGCAGAGCCGTGCGGCGGTCGTCGAACGCGGGAGTCGCCGCCTCGCCCGCCACCGAGTAGATTTCGCCCGTCACGCACATGTAGATCGTCTCGATGAAGACGGGACTCGTTTCGTCCGCCAGTTCGGGACGGGACAGTTGCGACTCGTAGAGCGCGGCGATTTCGTTCGCCTTCTGGATGATGCCGAGCTGGCCGATTCGGCCGAGGGCGACGGACTCCATCAGCCGTTCCATTTCGGGGATGATTCTCTCGAGCGCAGTTCCGCGCCGCAGTCCGAAGAGTTCAATCTCGTGGTGTCCGCGATATTTCGGCAGGCGCGTGAAGGATGTGCGGTTGCCCTCGTAGACGGTGACGAGTTCCTTCAACCCGCGCACGAACTCCTCCGGTTCAGTCTCCGCCAGGGCGACGAAACGCCGGAATTCGGGGAAGGAGAGGAAATGGACGCCGCGTGTCGAATGGTAGTAGGTGAGCCGCGAGGAAATGCGCTTCTTCGAGGCCGCGAGCGCAACCTTCATCTCGTTTTCCGTCCACGCGAGCGGCTTCACGCGCCATTCCTGTCCGCACCGCCGGTAGTGTTCGAGCGTCAGCACGTTGCGGTCGCCCATGACGACGTCGTTCATCGCGAAGCCGACCGTGCCGAGAAGCCAGTCGTCAATCGCATAGAGAACCTTCGACGGCACGTCCCGCTGGGAGGTCTCGAGCGTGCCGTTCACGATGTTCGCGCAAAGGATGCGCGTCATCAGCACTTCGCCGCGTCGGACGGACGGCAGGTGCGAAAGCCCCCAGAACCGTCCGTCCAGAAGCGGAAACGCCGCGACAGAGTGGTTGCCCGTCGTCATCGTCATCACGCGCCCGTGCGCCCGACGGCACAGGTCACCCTTCGCGACAATCAGCACGCTCGGACGCTCGGAGAGGCGGGACGAGACGCCGTCCTCGAAGACAAAGGTATCCGCCCCGACATCCCACGCATGGAAGGTGCGTTCGCGTCCCATCGAGACAGTCCGCACGAGACCGGGCCGCCGCACCCCGGTTTTCTTGATTCTTCCCACGAACTGGCGGATGGCGTTCATTTATTTCCCGTGGTGGCACTTGCACTCGTCGTGATGGCAATCGCACCCCTCGTGGTCGTGGTGACAATGCCCGTCGTGTTCGTGGGCGTGGCTTTCCTTCGCAATCAGGTCTTCGGCGAGCGCACCGACGGCGTCCAGTCCCGCCTCGTCAGCCGCCACGAGCAGATTCTCAAGGGCGGGCAACACGAACTTGCCGAACTGGGCTTGCCCGACGGACGCGAGTCGCCCGTATGCCCCGAGGCACTGCACGAGCCGCTGGACGGCGGCAAACGGCAGAATCTTCTCGATTTCGGGTCTCTCGCACCGCTTGGCATAGAGTTTCGCGAGGGCGCGGCGTTCGCCCTCCGTCAGTTTTGTCACGTAGGGGTCGTAGAGAAGCGAGGCGAGGTCATACGCCGCCGGCCCGCGCCGCATCCCCTGAAAGTCAATGAACGAGAATGCGCCGTTCTTCCACAGCACATTTGAGGACTGGAAGTCGCGGTGGACGAGTGCGGACGGTTCGCGGTCGAGGAGCGCGGCGACGTTCTCCAGTTCCTGCTCGACATCCTTCGGCAGCGTCATCAGGTAGCGCGAGCCGAGGCAGTGTTCCGCGAAGAGGTCTCGCTCCCATTTCCAAAGTGCCGCGTCGAAGGACGGCTCAAGGTCGAGTCCCGTCGGGTCGAGCGCATTGAACGCGACGAGTCCCTCCACGACCTTCACGTAGTCCTCAAGGGACATCTTGCGCTCGTTCCCCGCCCACGCAAAGACAGTCGTCTTGATGTCTGGGCGGTCGGCGATGACCTCCGGCACGGGCATTCCCCGCGCATTCAGCCACTTCGCGTGACCCGCGTATTTCGCGTTCTCCCCGCGCTTCGCATCGTCATAGATGACGGCGAGATTTCCGTCCGTACGAAAGAAGCAGCGGTCGCTCCCCCGCGCACCGATGAACTCGATCTCCTTCGCGCCGATTGCCTTCAGTTGCGGCAAGTCCGCAAAGGCGTTGTCCGTTCCGTCGCGGTTCAGGTCAAGATAGCTCGCGATCGTCCCCGCGTCCGTCCAAAGCAGGGACTCGGGCGCAACGCCTTTCATGAACTTGCCGTCCATCATCGCCCGCTCGTAGGCCTGCACGATGGACGAGAATCCCGTCGGCTCGACGTATTTCAGGATGTCGGGCGTCAGGAGCGCGACACCGCAGTAAGTGTAAGTTCCGGGGAATCCAGCGTCGGGGCTTTTCCAGCAGGTGACGTAGCCGTTCGGATCGGCCTCGATTGTGCGCGGACCCGTCTCCGCCATCAGGCAGATGCCGATTGTTTCGACCGATCCCTTCAAATCCGCCGCGCTGAAGCCATTGAATCCCTCAATCACAATGTCGCCGTTGACGAGGTAGAACGGCTCGTCGCCAATCCAGTCCCGAAGCGGATTGAGAACGCCGCCCGTGCCGAGAATCTCCGGCTCATACGACGTTCGCAGGGTCAGCCCCTCCTCCTTGCCGCGTTCCGCCGCCCACGACTCGACCTGTTCGTGGAGATAGTGGCAGTTGACGACAATGTCGTCCACGCCCCATTCGCGGAGCATTTCGACGATTCGGTCGAGCATCGGCACACCCCAGATCGGCAGGAGCGGCTTCGGCGCGGCGCAGGTCAGCGGCCGAAGCCTCGTCCCCAGCCCCGCAGCCAAAACAACGGCTTTCTTCGTCATCATGCCACGCCTCCTTGCCGCCGATTAGCGGTAGACGCTGTGCTGACGCTGGGTCTTGATCTTCGGCTCTTCAAGGAGGAGCGAATACCAGACGTCGCCGAGTCCCGAGTTGTTGAAGTGCGCGACGCGGTTGTTCATCAGCACTTCGTGATTGTGCTTCAACGTCTCGTTGTCGCTCTTGCGCAGGGCTTCCGTCAGAGCCTTGAACGCCCCGTCCGAATCGCCGCGCTCGACGAGAATCCAACTCCACGTCGCCGCGAGAAGCACGTTCTGGTTGTAGCGAAGCCGCCGCACCGCCTTGCAGTAGACCTTGCCGATGTCGTCCGTCGCGGCATTCAGCATATACATTCGCGCCATCTTCATCGCGACGAGCGTCGGGTCGAGGAGCAACGCCTTCGGGAAAAGACGGTCAACGGCCTTGAAATCCTTGATCATCCAGTTCAACTGCAGTTGCGCCGTCGCGATCTGACGGTTGATCATCGGGACCCAGAGCCTGTATTTGCCGAGCGTTTCGGTCTGCTTCAGCGCCTCGCGCACGAAGACCTTCGTATCGGCGAACATCTCGCGCTGCGCCTCCTGAATCGAACTCGGCGGACGCATCTGCCACCGCTGCATCTTCGCCTGGAGTTGCTTCTGCCCGGCCGCCAGAATCGTCTGCACCCGTTCCATCTCGCGGGTGATGCGCTTGCGCATGAGGAATCCGAAGACTCCCTGAAAGACCCCGAAGCCGAGAAGGCCCCAGAAAATGCTCCAGCCGATGCCAACGTCCGCCGCGAAGTGCGAGACCGAAAAGCCGCCAACGGCGACAACCAATGCGAGTATTAGACTTATCATG
>CAVFWY010000037.1:0-13389 GCA_963626175.1 Gemmiger sp. | reverse complement strand
GGCGGGGCGGCGATGGTGCGCGTGTCGGGGTCTGCCAGTCGGCAAGCGCGGCAAACGGGGTGCGCAAGAGCGCAGCGGAACAACATCAACGAAACGGGCGAACAATTCGAGCGGAACGGGCAAAGATGACAGTGATGACGGGCTTGGCTCGTAAGCAAAACGGGAAAGCAACACGATGGTTTGCTAAAACCAACACGATGGTTTTACAAAACCAACACGATACTTTTCGCAAATCATCGTGTTGGTTTCCCGTCCAGATGCGCATCTCCGCCCGTTCCCCTGCGCATTGCCGCCCGTCTGGATGCACATCTCAAGCCCCTTTGATGCGTATCAATCACTCTCTTTGATGCGCATTTCCGCCCGTCCGGATGGGTGTCTGCGCCTGTTCGAATGGGCAAGGCAATTCGCCGCGAAAGTGAAAGAAAACAGGCATCATGAGCAAAAAAGAAGTTGGCGAGCAATATTGAGATTTGTTGAAACTCCAACGTGTCGTTTGCAAAATCCGTGCAAAACCAAGATATGCTATAATATGTGTCATCGATCAGGAGAAGTTATGGCTACTATGGAAGCGCCCGCTTCGGCGGCGGTCAATTTTAGCCTAAAAAAGCAGTTGGATTTTTACAGAGAGGCACGGAGACACAAAGGCACAGAAAAGGAAAGGCAAGAATTGATGAATGCGAAATTGATGGCGGTTGTTCTCGGTTGCGCGGCGGTGATGAGCGGCGACGCGACGACCTATTCGCTCGCGCCCGTTGACGGCGGACAGCCAAAGGTGGCAAAGGCTGTGGCGGACGACGCGAGCCTCGTCAAGGTGACGGGACGCGGCGTCGGGATGAATCGTGCCGCCGCGCTGAAGGACGCCTACCGCGATGCCGTGGAACGTGCGGTCGGCCTTTACGTCGACGCGGAGCAGATGGTCAAGAACGACGAGATCGTGAGCGACAGGATCCTGACGCAGTCGAACGCCTACATCGAGAAGTGCGACATCGTCAAGGAAACGTCCGAGAACGGCGTGGTCACGGTCAAGATTCTGGCCGAGGTCAAGCGTCGCGATCTCGTCAAGCGGATTACAGATATGATGCCGCCGCAGACCTACAGGCTGTTGGACGGCGGTGCGGCAAGCGCACATGCCAACATGGTCAGCGAGGCGAAGCGCAATGCCGACGCGGCGGCGTTGATGGCGAACTTTCTCAAGGACTTTGACCCGATTCGCCAGCTGATGACGGTCGGACTCGACTCGCCAAAACCGAAACTCCTCAAGAATCCCAAAGACGAGAACGCCGTCGGCCTTGCCTATCTGATGAAGATCGAGGTGAACCGCAAGAAATACTTCGAGGAGATCGTGCCCAAGCTCAGGCAAGTCCTCGACCAGATTTCCCTGACGCCGCCCAAGACCATCAGGTTCGCCGATCGGATTCAAGAGATGGACATGAGCCGTTATTCGCAATTCTATGCCGCGTATAAGTCGACATACGTCAGCGAGCGGCAAGAAATATTCGATGAAATCAAGACTGCCGACGGGCGTTCTGTCGTGAGACCTTGGGGCGTTCCTTCGCTTGCCGGCCGTTATGCGGGATTGCACGCGATGTGCGGAAATATGTTCGGCAGCGATACGGGCTTAGTGCCGTTCTTTTTTGACAGTCTTAACTTTGGGCGTTCTAACGAGCTGAAGGTTGGCCTGGAAGTTCCTTACAGCGTGAAGAATCATCCCGATAGCCCGGGAGAAGTGTTTCTCATAACGACCGTGAATGCCACGAGCATCAAGGCATTGCGCTATACTGTCGCGCCTGCGGTTTCAAAGGTCATTGCCGAATGGCAGCGCAAAACGCTTCAGAGAGCGGTTGAGTATGCCATCGTCTTCAAGGACAAGCAAGGGAATGAGATCGGAGGTTTCCCGTGGGTGTTCAAAGGCGTTGATAGGTGTGGGCTTAGCGACTCCTACTACAATGGTGTCGTGCCATTGTTGATGACTACCGGGTTCATTGAGGTCCCTAATTTGAATTCCTCAGGACTTCGCGAGGCGAGCCTTCGGTGGTTCGTGACGCCGTTCATGGTTTGCTTGGCCGATCAATACATCAAGTGGAAGGCGTTCGCATTCAAGGCGGATGACATTCCCAACATCGCCAGCGTCTCCATTGAACTGGCGGAATGAAAGAGGTGGTCAGCCATTAAGATTTTCACACGTAAGATTTTTACTCGGCAATGTGGCAATTATAGTATGTGACACAGACCAAGAAACACCAATAAAATCCGAAAGGAGAAAGAGAAAAATGAAGACACTCATGTTTAAAGTTGCCGTAGCGGCATCCGTCGCGATTGGCGGCAGTGCTGTGATGGCGCAAGAGTTTGGCGAGGGGAAGGCTGCCGCCGAGGCCGCTGCAGCAGATGCGACGTCGCCGGTTTCGCCGGAGGAGACAGCTGTTCCGCAGACATTCGAGCAGAACCCTGACGGGGCGATGGCCGCAGATCAGAAAATGGCCGAGGAAGTCCCGGCAGAGACCCCCAAGTCGGCCACCGAGCAGATCACCATGTATGTCGAGGAAAAGGGATATCAGACCGGGACCTATGACGAAGAGAAGGATCGCATCGTTGTTCAGGAAACGATCAGATTTGACATCCAGAATCCGGAGGTCTCTTCGGAATACTTGAATCTGCGCACGGAGAAGATGTCCGAGTTGTTGCTTAATGCAAAGGCCCAGATTATCAGCACGATTTACTCGTCGATGTCGGCGGAGCGCGTGTTGACGATTCCCGGCAACCCGATTGCGAATCAGGTCGCGAAGGAAAACGAGATGGTTGAGAAGCAGATCAAAGCCTCTCGCAAGCAGCTTGAAAGGCTCGGTGCGAATCTTGATGAGGCGACAGCCAACAAGAATGGCATGACCACGGCTGAATGGATGGCGTCGATCTCCGCGTGGTTCATGAATTCCGACAAGGAAAATGTGGCGGCCAAATACGATGCCGACAAGAAGGAGCTTTATGCCAATGCAAAGGCTGACTTCGAGCGCGCGAAAGAGGAGTACGAAGGCATGCTGGAGAAGGCGGAGACGATCAAGGGTCGAATCGCCAAGGAGTTCTCCAGCAAGATCAGCCTCCTTTCGTCTCTCCAGATCCACGGCTGCACGGTGCTTCAGCAGGCGGATTCCGTTTCGGAAAAGAACGGGAAGTATCAGTATGAGACCTGCATTCTCTATGCCTGGAGCGGAGAGCGGATGCTGGCGTCTCAGTGTGTGCTTGCAGCCAGGGAGCTCAAGTTGAATCCCGGAAAGAATACCGTTCAGAAGTGGCTGGCGAACAAACGCAACTCCGGCGCACTTTCGGACTGGGTCGGCCCCCGTTCGTATATTGATAAGAACGGCGACCTCTGGTTCATGGGCATTGTTCCGGCCCCCTGCAGCGACAGCGCGGAGCGAGAGGAGGAGAATCTCAAGATCGCTCGCCTTGAGGCGCGTGCGGAGGTTGGATATTCACTTTATGCCGATGTGGCGACCAGACAGGATGTCGAGAAGCTGATGCGGGGCAAGGACACGAAGGGACTGGGCGTTGCAGATCAGTCGAAGGTCTACAAGGCCTATAGCGAACGGACAGAGGAGCGCTTCAGGGATCTCAACCTTTATGGGTGCGGAAAGCTCGGAGAATACAAGGTCAAGGATGCGACGGGGCAGGACATTTACGTGGTTGTTTACGGTGTCAATGCCTCAAACGCAAAGGCGATGCGCGACATTCGCGACAAGATGCACGTCGTCGGACTTGAGATCAATGCGCAGCAGGAATTCGAGCGTGGTCGTGTGCGTCGCATGGATCGGCAGATGAAAGCGTCTCGCGACAATCCCGCCGCTCGTGCCGCCGGTGCCCGCAATGCGGACGAGACAGTTCGTGAGGCGGCTGCGAAGAAGCGTGCAGCTGCGCAGAAGCCGGCTGCCGCCGTGAAGGTGACGCCTGCGCCCGCCGAATCCTCCAAAACGACGGGTCGGCTTCAGACTGGCACTCGGTTCGTCGCGGACGAAGACGAATGAACAAGGTTGTAAGAACCCTTGTGACCGTGATCGGCGTGGCGTCTATGGCGCACACGTCGGTCGCGGTGTCGCTTACCGAAGCTGCCAAGATCTACCGAGGGAACCTCAAGGACTCGCCGCCATCCGTACAGGAAAGCGGCGAGTACCTCTTTGTCATCGTTGAAGATGACGAAAGCAAGTCGCTTGATGGCAGCCTGAATGAGTTGATCTTATCGGCTCAACTTGAGGCGATAGAGAGCTACATTGGTGGCTCTGGCGCGAAGACGGTGTCGCCGTTTAGTGAGGATGTCACCCAGCAGCTGTTGCCGCTTGTCGTTTTTAAAATTCCAGAGGCGAAGCGATTCCCCGTTGAGAGAAAACGCACTGGTGTCCGCTTCCGTGATGTGACCGCTTTTGAACTGGCTCCGATAAAGTCTGCAAAGGAAAAAGCCAATTCGGGCGCACCTGTGAAAAAGACTTTTGACGAATGGGCGTCATTGCTCAAAGGGAGGTTCTCGTCTTTGAGAAATTCCGAGGCGCGTGCTCAATTCCTCGATGCGCTTGGTGCGACAACGCCTCTGCTCTCGTCCAAAGGCGGTGTCACGTGTATCGGAGATGGCGTTGATTATGTGCTCGTGGAGGCCGCTCTGCAGAAGTGGAACTCGAGCGAACATGGAGTAAAGGATGCGGAGGAGCTATTGAAGACCGTCCCTTCATGTTCCATTGCATGGAAGGTTCTGTCCGAGGCAGACGCCAAAGCGGGTGACTTGTTGTATGCGCTTGTCAAGGCATTGAGGGCTAATGCGGCGAATGACGATCAGAGGGATCTTGTCGCTGCGGCCATAGCGGCATTGGCGGAAAAGGGCAATGCGGAAGCGTGGAAAGAATATGGGCGTCTCTTTGGCGAGACTTCGTCGAAGGCTGAGGTCCTGCGATCCGGAGCTCCTGTTCTTCAGTATGCGCTCCGCACGTGCGGACGAATGAGGGCGAACGCCGTTGTGCGCAATGACTCGGGCGCTTTTAAGGAGGCGCAGGAGCTTTTTGGCCGTGGCGAGAATCTGCCGCGAATACTTGATCTTCTGGCGAAATCCCTGTCCGTGAATCCGGGAGATTCCCTTGCATGGCGATATTACGGCGCTTCGCTGCGAACGGCAGGGAAAATGCATGACGCAGTCATTGCCTATCATCAGGCGTTGATGTTGAATCATGACGACGAGATAGCGGCGGTCGATCTTTGCATTTCATATCAGAGACTCGGAATGCGGCATTTGGCCGAAGGGAATGCGTGGTATCTTGTCGCGACTTCCGAAAACGCCGAGGTGGTTGCCAAGGCCAGCAAAATCATACAGAGTTACCATCAGGGGGATTTCGAGAAATGAATGTTCGTATCGGTCGGCCGTGGTGGTCGGCTTTTGTTGCGGTGGCATTGATTGTCTCATCCTATGCGGCGGAAGAATCTGCCGTTCAGGAGGTTCGCAAGGATATTGAAAAACTCGGATTGACAGAAGAGTTCAACCCTGCGACGGAGGAAATCGTTGGCGTCGGGAGCGTGTTTGCACCTGTGGATCTTTCTGCGGCGGGATGGGAAGAGAAGTATGTCGAAATGGTTACGACGGCTCGATTGAAGGCCGCGATGGAGGTGTCGAAGGTGTTGTCGGCGGATCTGTCGGCCGCACGTGCAGTCGAATTATCCAGCCGCGAGAATTTGAGGTATAAAGCCTCGGCAAGGGTCTTGAGAATGCGAACAGAGGGGAATCCGGTCGGCTGTCGACTGATAGCAAGGCGGCAGAAAGTAAGTCGGGGAACGATTCAGGTGGCAGTGGCTCTCAAATGGAGCGTTAAACTAGAAGCAGAGACAGTTAACGCTTTCACGCATCCTCAAGCCGTGGAAGAAGAGGAGCTTGAAGAATGGGCCTCGCGGCAGGATCTTGTGTCAATGGTCGGCCCGTGCTTTTGGTCCGACGGAAAAGGGAAGTCCTGCTTTCTGGGCGTTGGCGCGGCGGAAATCAAGGGCGATGGGCCGCTTGCGATTAAGAATGCGAAGAGAATGGCGAACATTAGGGCGAGGCGATATGTCACTTATTCCTTCCTGGAAACCTTGACGGCACAGGAGGAAGTTTCAAAGAAGAGTTTTCGGAAAACATCTGATGACGAGACTGTCGCAAAGGCGGAGTCCGGCTATTCCTATGCCATTCGCAGTCAGGTAAAGGGATTGATGCTGCCCGGCATGGTGCAGGTATATTCGGCGATGAATGTTGAGTCTCCGTTTACGCATAAGCGGATGTGCGTGTGTGTCTACGCCTTGTCATCGACCCAGGCGAAGGACGAAATTCGGGGGAAAATAATCGATGAGTAGTTGATGTTGACGACATTCGACTTGTTCGCGTGGCGTTTAAAGTAATGTTGTGTCCCTTTGGGAGATCTTGATCGTGAATAGGAATATAATTATTGAGGTGGTCATTGCAGTTGGGCTCTTGGCGGGTGGTTGTTCGACAAGAAGCCCGTATGCCCTGTCGGACGGGTATTACTGCGGAGGTGCTTACGACCTCGCCGCCGAGTGCATCAAGACGGAAAGGCAGCCGGACGCGACGGCGGGCCATGTGCTTGACAACCTCTATCTGGGATCGGCGCATTTCGCCGCGCAGGCGCACGATGAGGCGGTGGCGGACTTCTCCGCGGCGGAGGCCGGCCTTAAGGAGCAGGACGTGCAGTGCGCCCTCGGCAAGGGGATCGGCGCGGTCGGGGACGTTCTGGCGACGGGTGAGAGCGGCTACATCGCGGCGACCTATGATGAGACGATGATGAATCTCTACCAAGCGTTCTCACACTTGGCGAAGAACGACATTGACCGTGCGCGCGTCGAGTTCAACCGCGTTGACCAGCGGCAGGGCCGGGCCGCCGAACGGAATGCCGCGATGATCAAGCGCAATCAGGAGAAGATTGCCGAGGCGAAAGCGGACAAGGGGAATCAAGAGGCCCAGAACGCGACAAAGGGCGCGACGTGCGACGGGGTGGCGGAGCTTGAAGCCGAACTGTCCAGATGGAACGCCTATGCCGACTACATGAATCCCGCCGCCGTGTTCATGTGCGGGGCCTTCCGGCTCCTGTGGGGTGAAGATGCCGGGGACTGCGAAAAGGGCATCGCCTATTTCAAGCGCGCCTATGGCCTGCATCCGAGCCAGGCGTCTCGGCAGGCCATTGAACTCCTGGAGCGCCGCGCCAACGGGACAGCGGTGGCGGCCGACAGGGAGTTCGTGCTGGTTGTCTTTGAAGACGGCATGGGCCCGCAGAAGATTGAAGAGCGAAAGGAGATGATCATCCCGTATCGCTATCCGATTCATGCGGGGATTGCGCTCCCGAGGCTTCAGCACCGTCCCCCTGCCCATACGTCGCTGTCTGTGTTTGACGGCGACGCCTGCGTCGGCAATACCGAGACCATCTGCGAACTCGATCGCGTTGTCGCGGCGGAGTTCAAGGAGGAGTTCAAGTGGATCGCATCAAGTGCCGTGCTCGGCGCGTGCATCCGCATCGGCGTTCAGATAGCCGCAATGGAAGTTCTCCGCGCGCAGCTGGACGATCAGGTCGCCAAGGGCAAGATGACCTCGTTCGCGCGCGACCTGTCGCTTGTTGCGGCGGGGGCTGCCCTCAGCGCCGTCAGCGCGGCGACGACGCATGCGGACACCCGCATCTGGAGCACGCTCCCTCGCGACTATCAGGCGGCTCTCGTGCCGAAACCGGCCAGCGGTAAGTTGACGATCAAGGATGCTGCCGGAACGCGCGTCCTTGTCGAGGTCGAGATTCCGAAATCGCAGAGGTCGTCATTTGTCTACGTGAAAATCCCCACATCGGCGAGTGCGGCGACCGCATTCTCCGTGCCGGGACGATAAGAGACACTAAAAGATAAGAGAAAGGAAACATGAACATGAATGGGAAAAACATTGGGAAGGCTCTCGCAGGTGCGCTTGTCGGCGCAGCCCTTGTCGGGTGCGAAACGACGCCTGAACTGGTGAATCAGTCGGCGGACGAGGGTCATACGACATTGGCGCTCGACTATCGGGATTTCGCCCGCGCCGCAAATGAGGCGATTGACGGGATGATCGCGTCCGGTACGCTGAACCATCCGGGCGGGGGCCGCTACGTTCTGATGATCTCGAGAATCAAGAACGACACGGTGGCGAACATTGACACGGATCAGCTGGTCAAGAAGATTCGTATCGCCCTCATGCAGAAGGGTAAGGTCGTCGTCTCGACAGCCGTCGGTGTGACGGGTCCTGAAGACCAGGCGACTTCCCTCGTGCAGGGTGAGTTTGGCGGGACTGGAGTCGCGAAGCCGGAGCTGTCGCTCTCCGGCAAGATCATCGGGCGTTCGATTCGTTATGACTCGTCGACGCAGCAGATCGAATACTACCTTCAGTTGACCTTGACTGACATCAAGGGCGGCTATTCGATTTGGGAGGGCGAGACGCCGATCGTGAAGCGCGGCTCTTCTAAGACAGTCGCATGGTAAGGAGCGTTATGAAGTTCATAGCCTGTTTCTTTACGCTTGCTCTCGTCGCCTCGTCCCTTGCCGTCGAGAAGGTGACGGTGAAGTCAATGGGCTTCGGGACATCTTACGATGCCGCGATTCAGAATGCTTTGAAGGATGCCGTTCGTCAGGTCAACGGCTCTGCCTTTCGTGGAGATACGACAGTCAAAGGCAAGTCGTCGCAGGTATCCGCGTCCGCAAACGGTATCGCAAGCGATGATTACACGGCGACGGAGGACGTGACGGACGATTTCCGCGAAGTCCTCAAGGGCGTTGTCCTTGGTCATCGCGTGGCCTCCTGCAAACCGAATGGCGCGGGAATGTATGAGGCTGTCCTTGAAGTTGACGTGGCGAAGTACACGCCGCCGATGACGGACAGTCGCCAAAAGATCGCCGTTGCACCGCTCAAGTTCACGCTGACCGGATTTCAGATTGGCGGCGACGGGAAAGAGGCGTTCAGGCCGGCGCAACTCGTCACGGAAGAGCTCGCCTCGCGAATGACGACCTACATTGTTCAGTCTGGGAAGTTTGGCGTCTTGAGCCGGGAGGATGAAGCCGCGCTGAAGGCCGAGGAGAAGGTCATCGCCGAGAATGCGCCGGTGACCGAGATGGTCAAGATCGGACAGCGGCTTGGCGCCGATTACCTTGTCGTCGGAACGCTCCGGAACGTCTATGTCGCCGCGCCGACGACGCGAAAAAGTCCGCTGACGAACATGATTTCCACGAGTCTCGGCCGCGCCAGTCTCAGCATGACCTATCGGGTCATCGTCGTCTCGACGGCGCAAATCGCACACATGGAGAACATCGACATTGATCTCTCTCCCGCTGAGCTTGCGCAGTGCTACGGTTCGTCCGAATGCGCGTTCAGGACGCTCCTCGAGCGGGCGGCGCAGAGTGTCGGATACGCATTCGTCACTGACTTCGGGAAGAGTGTTCCCAACCCGGCACAGACGGCGACCGCTCCCGTTAGCGGCGGAACGACGATCGTCACCCCGCAGGTGAACGTGAATGTCGTAGTCCCGTCTCCACCCGTTCAGGGCGGCATCCGCCTGCCGGGCGACAAGTAAATAATGTTCGTGCCATTTGAACGGATCAAACGGAGCATTCAAGGGTTCGCACGTGTCGGCGCTGTGAGTTTGGTCAACCGAAAATCTGCTATAATATTGGGGAACAGTCTGTCCTAAAAGAAAGGAAACGAAAAATGAAACACCTGAAACATCTTCTGCTTGGAGGCGTCTTGGTGGCGTCAGCGGCGGTCGCGCAGCCCGCGCCGCCTCAGGGCGGAGCCCCCGGCGCGAACGGAGGCCCCGGCAAGCCCGTCGAAATGAACCGCAGCCAGCCGAAGCCGAATCCGAGCCCTGCGGTCAGGCCGAATGGCGGAGCACCGAGGGTGCAGCCCGCGCCGCAGCCCGCGCCGCGCGTCGAGCCACGTCCCGCCCCTGCGCCGAAGCCGGCTCCGCACGCCCGACCCGCGCCTGTTCCGCCGCCGAAGCCGGCTCCGCATCGCCACCTTGCGCCGCCGCCAAAGAAGGGCGGACTTCTGCATTGGCTGTTCGGCTGATCCCGGTGGCGCAGCCGACGGAACCGCACCCATTTGGAATCTCAGCTCGAAGGTGGCTTCTCTCGCCCCGAGATGAAGATGTCAGTTTCTCGCGCAAGATTTCCAGCCCTCAATGTAATGTGCAATAGAGAGGAGAATTATCATGAAGAATCTGAAGTTTGCGCTTGTCGTTGGCTTGGTTGGCTTGAGTGTCGTCGCATGGGGCGACACCAAGACCACCTATCGTGATGCGAGCGGCCGCGTGCAAGGCACTGTCACGACTGACCGATACGGCAAAACCACCTATCGTGACTATCAGGGGCGCGTCCAGGGGACGCAGACGACTGATCGATACGGCAAAACGACGTATCGGGACGCGAGCGGCAGGGTGCAGGCGACGGAAACGACTGATCGATACGGGAAGACGACGTACCGAGACTACCAAGGCCGTGTCCAGGGGACAAAGACAACGGACAATTACGGCAAGACCACCTATCGCGATGCCAGCGGGCGCGTTCAGGGTTCGTCCACGACGGATCGCTATGGCAAGACCACCTACCGCGATTCGCAGGGGCGGATTAAGGGCTACAAGAAGTAGTCCGCACACATCTGAAAGGATAAGGATGAAGCATATCTCATTGTGTCTGGGTGCTCTGGTAGTGTTGGCCATCGGCACGGGGTGTGACCAGGAATCGGCGAGGACGACAGGTGCGCCCATTTCGCTCGTCCGCGAACATGCCGAACGGTCGTGTGCATTTGCAGTCGGAGAGACAAACAAGGTCGTGACGTTTTCCGCGAACATGGAATATCCGTCTGAATATGGGATTTCGGCTGATGAGTATGAGCGGCTGGTCGAATTTGTCAATGCGCTGTTCAACGGCGGCACGAATTTTGTCACGACAGTCGATGAGGCTTCTCAACATGTGTTCGGTGCGATTCGGGATGCGTCAACAAATGAGGACTTTAACGCTGAAGTCGACCTGAACATGGAGGTCGATGGCAGAGTTGTGTACACGGATGCGAGGTATTTTTCCTATAAGATAGATCTGTACGGCGCTTGCGTGGATGATCTTCGGTGCACGTATGACAGGACGCTGGGGCGCATTATCACGATAGACGACATCGTGCCGTCCAATCGGCTTGACCGGGTGCGTGCATGTATGCGGGAATATGTCAAACTTGCGTTCTGTTCCTTGGCGGACGAGATGTTCAAAGGACGTCCGGCGGATTGGCCCATGATCAAGGATACGTTCACGGTCGACGACCATGGCCTTACGTGGAATTATTCCGATGAGGAGTTGGGAATCGGGTCGCGGATGGAGGTGTACGTGAGATGGGATGAACTGAAAGACGTTGTCGACCCCGCCGTCATCCCGACGGCACGGTTTTCCAGCGTGTCATCGCCGGTTGTTGTGGACGATTCGGATGACTGGTGGAAATTCCCATTTCAACGAACCGAACGCATGGAGTCCAAGCCGCCGAATCCGCCGTTTGTCGGGACGGATTATCCCCATGCCGATGTTACGCTGAAAATCGAGAGCCCCTGTCAGGGGGGTATGACAACGCGGAAGTTCAATGCACTTCAGTCATGCCTGGCAAAGGCGATTTCCTCGCACACGAATGCAATCTGCCGCACCGTTGCGGAGGCCGTGCAATCCGAACTGGTGCACTTCTGGAGGGAACTCATCAAGGAATGGGACGGGAAATCGACCGAATCAGGATATGACATTTATGAACTGGAGACCGAGATTGTCTATCGCGGACCTGAATATGTCAGTTTCAGGATTGACAGCCAGGAAGGGTGTCCGTGTGGCGCAGGCGCGACGAACATCGTGTGGAATTGGATCACGGAGAAGCCTCTGCGCATTGACGAGGTGATTGATATGGCTGCGTTTCGAGGTCTGAAGAAACTGATGCGGCAACGGGTGCGTGAGGATCTTGCGGATGATTATGAGGACAATCTCGCCGTAGTGTTGCCAGATTACGCCAAGGACTGGCCCCATTCACTCGAGAATTTCTCCATCGATGAAGCAGGCGTGACGTGGTTCTGCGATGCCGGCGAGGTCTTGGTTGGCGGCAAGGGGCCGTATGAAACAAAGCTGACATGGCAAGAACTGGCGCCATACTTGACAACGACATTTCATCTTCCGAGCGGAGTGCAATAAGCCTCACAGCCACACAGCCGAGTACCTCGCCGCCCGCCCGCTTGAAGTTATGGTATAATATTCCCACAGATGAAACAATACGAGGCGGTCATACAGACATTGGAAAATCTCGGCGGCGCGGCAACGTTGGGGCAGCTCTACCAGGAGGTATTCAAGGTTGCGGATTGCGAATGGAAGACTCGCACGAGATTTGCCAGCATTCGGCGCATCGTGCAAACCAACAGGGAGATCTACAAAGTCCAACGCGGACTGTATGCGCTTGTCAAGTGCAAGAAGCAACTTGAGTCGTCGGGAATCGTTCAGGCAACGGCGTCGAATCGGGATTCAAAGGAAGTCCAGGTGCTTACCCATGGCCTTTATCAGGGGATGTTGCTGACTGTCGGGAATCTGGACGGGTTTCAGACGTTTGCGCCGAATCAGGATAAGAACAGGCTGTTCGGTTCGCAAAGACTTGATAGTGTGCGTTCGATGGATAAGTTGCCCGATTTCGGATACGATTGGCTTGTCAAGCGTTCGTCCACGATCGATGCCATGTGGTTTAACGTCCGTAAGATGCCGGATTCGCTCTTTGAGGTTGAGCATTCGACGGACATTCAGAATTCTCTGCTGAAGTTTCTCGATCTTCAGGATTTCAACACGCGGATGTTCATTGTGGCGGATGCCTCACGCAAGCAGAGTTTTCAAGACAAGTTGGGATTTGAGGCATTTCGTCCGTTGCGCGAACGCGACCGTGTGAAATTCCTCAGTTATGACGAACTTGAGAAGTTATACAATCTCACAGTTGCGAGAAGTTCTCTTGCAACGCAGTTGTAGTTGATGGTGATGAGACCGGCTGCAAGATGTTCGTCGCGTTGAGAAGTCCGCTTCCGAAGGAGGACTCGGCGATCGGGTTTGACGAGCAGAAGCGCAGAATGGCTACCTACCGCATTGAGGCGACGGTCGGAACGGACGCGGCAAACCGCGACAGGTTCGGAAGTCCCTTTTCTCCCCTGATACACATGGAAGACGGTGTGATTGAGCGAACAGACGCGAAAAACGACTGAACGAAGGTGACCGCCGCACGAGCAGATGCGCATCAAGGAGAGGCAGTGATGCGCATCAAAGGTGGGTGTTGATGCGCATCAAAGGGGGTGGTTGATGCGCATCAAAGGGGGTCGGTGATGC
>CAVFWY010000036.1:0-13912 GCA_963626175.1 Gemmiger sp. | reverse complement strand
CGGCGTATCTCGCCTTCGCGCAGAAGGTCGCCGACTACGCGCTGAACCATCCGAACATGCCGGCGGACGGCATTCCCTACTGGGACTTCGGCGCACCGGGCGAGGAGCGCGACAGTTCGGCGGGTGCGGTCATCGCCTCCGGGCTGCTGGAACTGGCGGATCAGGTCGGCGGCGAGAAGGGGGCGGGCTACCGTGCGTTCGCGGTGAAGCAGTTGCTCGCCCTATCGTCTCCCGCCTACTTCTCGGAGGGCGATGAAATCGGTCACTTCCTGCTCAAGCACGGCGTCGGTCACAAGCCTGCCCTTTCGGAAGTCGACACGCCCCTCGACTACGGCGACTACTATTTTCTCGAGGCGCTCCTGCGCTTCAGGGATTCGTTGGAGAAAAAGGAAAGGAAAACGAAATGACAATGCTCGCAATCATGCTGGCGACAACCATGAATTGTTCAATCCAGACGGCGGTTCACCCGGACGACTTCAAGACCTACGGCACGCAGAAGATACGCGACCGGTTCGTCATGGAGAAGGTGATGGAGCCCGACGCCATCAACCTCACCTACACGATGTATGAGCGGCTCGTCTACGGCGGGGCGATGCCGGTGACGAAGACTCTCGCGCTCGAGACGTTCCCCGAACTGCGTGCGGAGCATTTTCTCGACCGCCGCGAACTCGGCGTCATCAACACGGGCGGCCCCGGCGTCGTGACGGTGGACGGCGAGGCGTATGCGCTCGGCTTCAAGGAGGCCCTTTACGTGGGGCGCGGCAAGAAGTCGGTGACGTTCGCGTCCGTTGACGCGGCGAATCCGGCGAAGTTCTACCTCAACTCGACCCCCGCGCACAGGGAATACGTCACCCAGCGCATCACGTCCGACCAGTCCTGCACGAAGCCCGGCTACACGATCGGCAACTTCATCAAGGCGGGGAAGATGGAGGAGTCGAACGACCGCGTCATCAACCAGCTGATTATCGCGCCGGTGCTGGAGAAGGTCGCGGGCGGCGGATGCTGCCAATTGCAGATGGGGCTGACGGAACTGAAACCCGGCAGCGTCTGGAACACGATGCCGCAGCACGTCCACGCCCGCCGCACGGAGGTCTACTACTACTTCAACGTCCCGTCGGGTCAGGCCATCTGCCACCAGATGGGCGAACCGCAGGAACAGCGGCTCGTGTGGCTTCACGGCGAACAGGCGATCACCGCGCCGGAGTGGAGCGTCCATTCCGCCGCCGGGACGTCGAACTACATGTTCATCTGGGGCATGGGCGGCGAGAACCTCGACTATGGCGACATGGACAAGGTCCCCGTCTCCGAAATGCGCTGAAACGCTTTAATCAAACGAACAAGGTAAAAGAAGGAAAGGATACAGAGACATGATTCTCGATCAGTTCAAGTTGGACGGCAAGGTTGCCGTCGTCACGGGTGCGGGGCGCGGCATCGGCCAGGCCTATGCGCTTGGTCTCGCCGAAGCGGGCGCGGACGTCGCCGTCGTGGACGTCATCCCGATGGAGGAGACGATTGCCGCGATTCGGAAGCTCGGTCGCCGCGCCATCGGCATCAAGGCCGATCTCTCGAAGGGCGAGAAGGAAGCCCCGAAGATCGTCGCCAAGGTCGTGAAGTCGCTCGGCAGCCTCGACATTCTCGTGAACAATGCGGGCATCATCCGCCGCGAACCCTTCACCGAACACTCGGCGAAGAACTGGAACGACGTTGTGGCCATCAACCTTTCGGCCCCGTTCTTCCTCTCGCAGGCGGCGGCGCGGCAGATGGTGGCGCAGGGCAAGGGCGGCAAGATCATCAACATCGCCTCCATGCTCTCCTTCCAGGGCGGCATCCTCGTGCCGGGCTACGCCGCGTCCAAGGGCGGCATCAAGTCCCTCACGATGCTCATGGCGAATGAACTCTCGAAGGACGGCATCTGCGTGAACGCGATCGCCCCCGGCTACATTGCGACGGATAATACCGCCCCCATCCGTGCCGACAAGAAGCGCAACAAGGCGATTCTCGACCGTATTCCGGCGGGTCGCTGGGGCACGCCCGACGACCTGAAGGGCATTTGCGTCTTCCTCGCCTCGCCCGCGTCGGATTACATGACGGGCTATACCTACGCCTGTGACGGTGGCTGGCTCGCACGGTAAAACGATGAAGAAGGAATCGCGTCCAACCCCTTTGCCCCTGCCGACGATTCGTCGGTATCCGGTCTATCTTCGCGCAATCAAGGCGAAGATGGCGGGCGGCGAACTGCACGTTTCGAGTGCAGTCCTTGCGGAGGAACTGGGGTTGGACCCCGTGCTCACACGAAAGGATCTCGCCATGGCCGGCGTGCCGGGGCGGCCGCGTCGCGGCTACCCGGCGAAGGCCCTCAGCGAGGCCATCAACCGCGCCCTCGGGTGGGATAACGCGACGGACGCGGCACTCGTCGGCGCAGGCTCGCTCGGCTGTGCGCTTCTCGGCTATTCGGGCTTCGAGGAGCAGAATCTTTCGATTACCGCCGCGTTCGATGCGGACGACCTTGTGGTCGGCGAGACCATCCACGGCGTGAAGATCCGTCCGATGGAAGATCTCGCCCGCGTCATTCAGCAACTTCGCATCAAAATCGGCATCCTGACGGTGCCCAGCACCGCCGCGCAGGAATGCGCCGACGCGCTGGTCGCGGCGGGAGTCAGGGGGATTTGGAACTTTTCGTCCATCCAACTCACCGTTCCGCAGGGCGTGACCGTGCAGAATGTGGATCTCGCCCAGTCCCTCGCCGTCCTTTCACACGCCATCGCAAGCGCAAAGTGACCGAAATTCGGCGTTTTGTTGGGTTTTTCTCCCTCTCTCCCGATCACTACGGCTATCCCCCCTCTCCCCCAATCCGTGAAAATCCGTGAGATTCATGGTGATAACGGTCTCGCAGCCCCGCCTTGCGCATCGTCCGAAGGTTTGATGCGCATCAACCACCCCCTTTGATGCGCATCAACCACCCCCTTTGATGCGCATCGACCTACCCCTTTGATGCGTATCAAATACCCCTCTTGATGCGCATCAAGCCTTTGCGGTGACCATTGGCACCACGGATCTGAAGGATTTTTCACGGATTTGGCTCTATAGAAATGTTATAATATGCCCTGACGTTAACGTGAAGACGTTAACGTGAATAAAAGCATAAGGGAGACCGTTCTATGATGACAATTGTCTTAATGTTGCTTGCAGGCATTGCCCTGAAGGTCTGGCTGGCATGGTATAATGCGCCAGCGAGGGTCGGCGCAAGGGGTGAGAGAAGGGTGTCCGAGTGCCTAAAGACCGGCCTTCCTCAAGATTATCATGTCATAAACAACATCTATCTCCCCTTGTCTGATGGCACAACCACTCAAATTGACCATGTCGTTGTCTGCTGCCATGGAGTCTTTGTGATTGAGACGAAGACATATTCGGGCTGGATCTTTGGCGATGAAAAATCTTCCCAGTGGACGCAGACCATCTACCGCAAGAAAAGCCGATTCCAAAATCCGATTCGACAGAATTATAGGCACATTTGCGCCCTTGCTGACTGCCTTGGAATCCCCAAGACGCTTCTCATGGGAATGGTGGTCTTCAATGGCGACTGTAAATTCAAGACCGAAATGCCGCCGGAAGTCATGCGACGCGGAAGTGCGGTGAAGTACATTCTGTCTCATTCCGAAAGGCTGCTAAAGGATAAGGAAGTGTCTGATATCGCATCCGCAATTGCCGAGTGGTCGGATTCGATTGGCGAAGCGAGGCGTAAGGCCCACGTGGCGAACCTTAAGAAGCGGCATTCGGCCGTTTCCATGAAAGACGGGGTGCCGAATTGTCCATACTGTGGGAGGCAGATGGTAGTGAGGAAACCTCGCAACGGAGGAAATGCGTTCTATGGGTGCCCTGCATATCCCAAGTGTAAGGGCGTTGTCAAAATATCGGCGAGACCCGAACCGTTCTCATGACAGCCCCCCACAGGCGCGGATTTTGATATAATATGCGCAAAGATGCGTAATGACTTGTAGAAATATGCAAGCAAAGGAAACTGAATGACGAAAAACTGAAACTTCCATAGCCCGAACTGCGACAAAGAGACCTCAACGGGGGTGCTATCAACGCGGTAAGGGTGTGTCGCGGAGACGGCTAAACCCCGTGGCAACGACAATTTAACGTAGCATCGAAGCTGCGTGCTGTTCTCACAAAATACGACCAATATTTTACGACATGAACGGCATGTATGCGGAGATGCGCCCGTTTGGGCGCATTTTCTGTGTAGTGCATTCATGTGGGCCTTTGGTCGGGCTTTGTGAGAGTGCATGAGAGAATGTGCGCTCTTTTCTTTTGCACCGAAACTCCTTCGGCAGCCACTATGGGCGTCTGAAGAAGGAATAGACATGCAGAGAAAAGACCACAAGTGTGAACTTGACCGAAAGGCGTTTTGCCTCGGCTGTGTTTCGCTATTCCTTTCTTTCAGAATGAATGGAGAGACATTCGTGCAAGGCAATGAATTGACTGATGAGGGGTTCGCGGGTGAGGTGGGGTCGGCGAAAAGGCTGAAACTCGCAAACAGGCGATACATCGGCTGCAAGCAGAAACTGCTTGACTGGATCTTCGAGAAGATTGCAGAGGCAAGTCCTGGGGCGAAGTCCTTCTTTGACGTGTTCGCAGGAACGGGGGTTGTTGCGGAACGCGCCTTGGCGCAGGGGTTTTCGCAAGTCATCGTCAATGACCTCCTCTATTCAAACGGAGTCATCTACGAGGGGTTCTTCGGTTCGGGGAAAGCGTCGGACAGGAAACTACACGGAATCGCCGATGCGTACAATTCCATCAATGTCGCCGACTTGTCCGAAAACTATTTCTCGACGAACTACGGCGGCAAGTATTTCGAGCACGACCTGTCGAAACTGATTGGATACATTCGGGGGGACGTCGAGGAGCGCGGCAAGTCGCTCACATCCAAGGAGCGGGCGGTGTTGCTGGCGAGCCTAATCTACAGCATTGACGCGCATGCGAACACGTGCGGACATTTCGAGGCATACATCAAAAAGCCAATTCCGAAGAGGGACTTCGTTTTTCGCCTCATTGACTATCGGGTTTGCGATTCCGTCCGAATCTGCCGAGAGGATGCGAACACGCTGGCGGAGAAGGTGACGGCTGACGTCGCCTACATTGATCCGCCCTACAACTCGCGGCAGTATTCGCGGTTCTACCACGTCTATGAGACGCTCGTGAAGTGGGACAAGCCGGAACTTCACGGCGAGGCGAGGAAGCCCGACGCAGAGAATATGAGCGAATACTGCCGAAAGGGTGCGCCTGAGGCATTTGCGGATCTCGTCAGGAAGTTGCGCTGCCGCTGTCTCGTAGTGTCCTACAACAACACCTATGACTCAAAGAGCAAGTCGTCGAAGAACAAGATTACGCTGGAGCAGATTCGTGCGGCGTTGGATGCCGTCGGCAGAACAACCGTCCATTCCCGCAAGTTCTCCTTCTTCAATGCGGGGAAGACCAACTTTGACAACCACCGCGAATACTTGTTCGTGACAATGAAGGGGGAAGGACGCACCTCGTATCTCCGCTCGCCGTTCTTCTATGTCGGAGACAAGTTCAAGCTGTTGCCGACCATCGTCCCCGCTTTTCCGCCCGACATCGACACGTTCGTCGAGCCGTTCGTTGGTGGTGGCTCGGTGTTCCTGAACGTGCAAGCGAAGCGGTATCGGTTAAATGACATTGACGGCAATATGATCAAACTGCACCGCCATCTTTGCGCACAGTCCGGGCGTTGCGAGGCGTGGCTGGCGGAACTGGATGGGCTGATACGCCAATACGGACTCTCGCGGTCTTATGTGGAGGATATTGTGCCGGAAGCAATGAAGAGGGAATTTGTCAAGACATATTTCGCTCGCTTCAACAAGGCGGGGTTCGCACAACTGCGGGCGGATTACAATGCGTCGGACAGGTGCGGCAAGGATGCCCTTGACCGGCTCTATCTGCTCCTGATCTATGGCTTCAACCGCATGTTGCGCTACAACGCAAAGGGGGAATTCAACCTCCCCGTGGGGAACGTTGACTTCAATGCGAATGTCGTCGAGGCGATTCGCGGCTATCTGCGAACAGTCCGTTGCCGCGACATCGAGTTTTCCGCCCTGCACTTCGCAGACTTCCTCAAGGCTATGAACCTGTCGAAGCGCGACTTCGTCTACTGCGACCCGCCGTATCTGATTACAGGAAGTGAATACAACAAGATTTGGCATGAGGTGGACGATGCGGAGCTGATGAAGTCCTTGGATGACCTGAACGCGGCGGGAATCCGGTTCGCAGTCTCAAACGTCACGCACTATCGGGGGCGCGTCAACGAGGCGTTCCTCGCATGGTCGCGGAAGTATCGCGTGATTCCGGTCAAGAGCAACTACATCAGTTATCACGACAATTCGGAAAAGCGCATCAGTGAGGTCTTGGTGGTGAATTATGGCGAAGAGTAAGTTCAAACCCCTCCTGTTCACGACGACGGTGCGCAATCCAGAGCGTTTCAAGCGCTACCTGTATGTGCTGAACAAGTTCGACGGCGAACGGCTGACGGACGCTCTGGCGGTCAGAATCTGCGGCGAGGCGATGCGGTACGGAATCTATCGTCCAAACAGGCGACCTGCATCCGTGGCGGGAAAGTGGCCGCGCTGCAGTCAGGGCGATTTCGGGGACAGCCTCCTGAATGACGACGAGGTCGCATGGTTGCTTGAACACAATCCTCAAGACCACAAGGAGGCCGGATTTGGAAAGGGATGGCCGTCGCGGTTCGCAACAATCTTCGGTGCGGTCAGGCAATTTGGCTTCGCCTACTTTGCACCACAGGAAGAAATCTCGGTTTCGGAAATCGGGAAACATCTGGTCGGTAATCTGACTGTCGAGGGCAACGAGAACGAGATCGTCGCAACGGATGGAAACCCGGTGAACGACCAGATGGCGTTTCTCCACGCAATGGTCAAATACCATCGCGACAATCCGTTTCTCAGGGTGCTGAACAGCAACACGCCGCTTGTTCTTCTCCTTCAGGTGATTCGATTGCTGAACGCCGACAAGCGGAATAACGGAGCCGGCATCTCGCGGAGGGAGATTCCGTTGCTGATCTTCTGGAAAGACGCTAATGCACAGTTGGCCTACGAGATGATTATGGAAATCAGGGGGAAATACGGCTACAGCCCAAGTCCCGAAGTAATACGCTCCTATTGCATCGACAGGATTATGGGCGGAGAGTTCAAGAAGTTCAAGCTCGCGTCGATTGTGGAGGAATACCCCGACGAATACATTCGGAAGATGAGATATACGGGGCTAATCTCCCTTCGCGGTGGTGGGCGTTTCGTCGATGTCAATTCAGACGAGGCGGCCAAGGTCGATTACATCCTGAAGAACTATGCGGATTACAAGACGTTCGCCGATGTGAAGGAGTATTATCGCTATGTCGCGACAATTGATGCCGAACTGCTTGGAATCCCGACCGCTCCCGTGGATGCGGGGCGAAGTGAGAAGATGCTTGGCAAGTGGGCCGAGATCTATCCGTGGGAGACCGTCAAGCGTGAACTGCTGGCTCTTTCGGCACACGGTTGTTCATCCGACCCGGTCTTGAAACTCCTCGATTCGCCAGTGCGACTGGAGTTTCTGACGGCACTCGCAGTGAAGTCGCGAAGACCGACATATCGCGTAAAGCCGAACTACCGTTGCGACGATGAGGGACTTCCGACATCGACAGCCGGCGGGAACAAGGGGGACATCGAGTGTGTCGGGGCGAACAGCGTTCTCGTCGAAGTGACAATGGCCGAGGGACGCACGCAGGTCATTATGGAAGGATGGCCTGTTAAGCGGCATTTGGAGGCGTTCAAGGACGCTCATCCAGACGCGGGGTGCGTCTTCGTTGCACCGACGCTCTACGCCGACACAAAAGACCAGTTTGAGTGGACTTATTCACGGCAGCGGCTGTATACCGCACCCTACACAATCAAGGAGTTCGTCGAAGAACTCGATTCCGAGAAGCCTGAGTTTCAAACGATGCCCGGTTGAACATCAGGTGAGATGTCGTATTTGACGCGGGTGCGGCGTTTTTGATAGAATCTGCGGCAAATGAGGGGTTTGTTCGCGAGAGTCGTGACGGTTGCGCTGCGCGGGGGCGTGGCGGCGTTCGCGCTCGCCCTCTGCATCCACGGCTCGACGAAGCGGGCGGCGCGGAATGCCGCGCAGTTGAATCCCATGGGACATCGACGGAGCGATGTCTGGCAGAACTCTCGGACGGGACACTGCCTTTTTGCCGCGAAGCAAGCCTCAGGCGCGGGTGCGTCCGAGGTCTTGCAGTCGCCTGCTCCGTCAGGCGACTTCGGCTGTCCGGTCTTTCGGAGGGCGGCTTGAAAACCGCTTCGCGAAACAAAGCCACGATTCGCGGGCGGCTCGTGACGTGGGAGCGGTTCGCCCTCGGGCGGATTCGTCGCGGCAATCCGCTGACCGAGGAGCGCACCGTGAACGCCCAGGTCGAACTCCGCCCGAACGGCGACTTCGTGACGCGCTCGAACGCGGTGGAGTGCGCCTACCGCCGCATCGACCCGTTCGACTGGGACGGCGACGGCTGGCACAACGCCGACGACCCCGACCCGCGAGCGTGGACGGGCGGCGATTTCGGGATTGTGCAGGCTCTTCCGTCCGGGGCGAACGAATCCGCCTACTTCTGGGTCGATCTCGTCGCGGACTACAACACGCCCGTCGTCTTCGCGGGCGACGGGACATCCGACCTCGCCGACCCGTCGTTCACGGCGCGCGCCGGCGAGACGAACCGCGTGACGCTCCTCGTCGGCAAGACCTACGCCGTCACGGCGGCGCGTCCGCTCAGGGTCGCGGGACTCTCCTCTCCGCAGGTTCGCGTGGAGGGCGACGGCACGGTCTCGCTGACGATCTGCCGCCCCGTCACCTTCACCGCCGCGCCGGGCAAAGGCGGCGGATTCGCGATGTCCGTCGAGCCGTCGGGGCTGGGCGGCGCGTTCGCGTGGTCGCGGACGTGCTGTCCGCTGACGGGCTTCAACGACGAGTTCTGGTTCGCCTGTTCGGACGGTTGCGTCTGCGGCGGCTGCGCGGCGGAGGGAACTTACGCCTACGAGGGCTATGCGCTCGCCTGTTCGGGCGGAAGGTGCGACTGTCCCGGCGGGACGGACGGACTGCGGACCGAACCCGACGACGAACCACGAGTGGCTTCCGCGTCGGTTTCGTTCTCCGCCCCGGCGGTCATCTTCGCGGACGCCTACACGAACCGTCCCGGCGCGGTGGTGTCGCGGCGTTCGACGCGGACGACGCTCGTCTGCGAGGCGCACGGCGGCGAACGCGGCGCGGAAGTCGCCTTTTCGCTCGACGGCGCGGAGCGGCTGGCCCGCATCTCGGGGCCCGCCCTGCCCGTCGGGAGGTTCGTGCCGCCGGGACAGAAACTCGTGTTCGAGACCGTGTACGAGGGGCTGCTGCCGAGCGACGCGGCGGGCGACGTCGTCGCCTTCGCCACATGCGAACCTGAGGGCGACGCACCCGCCGCGACCAATTCCGCCGCGCTCACCTCGGTGAAGGTGGCGCTCGAGGCGGTCTACGAAGCCCCCGAGAACCCGAACCCCAGTCGCCACGTCTACGGAGTCGGCGAGAAGATCAGGTTTACCGCAACGCCCCTATTGTCCTCTGTCGTCTTTTCGACGGAGAAACTTGATGTTGGAGATAAGCACGGATACTACGAACTTTTTGAAGACGGCGAGACGGCAACGGCGGATTCGCCACGCACTTACACCTGCCCAATTTCGGAAAATTACCATCCACCGATACGGATTCGCCTTGGAGATGTTGAATACGAGCCATCCGTCACGATTGTCGAACCGCAGGAGGTCATAACGAAAGAGGCGTTCGGCACTGACTGGGATGACATCTCCCTCGGCGAGGTTGCGATGGGGACGCTTGTGACGCGCAACTATGTCGGCCCAATGTATGTGTCGTTCAGGGGCGTGCAAATGTTTGAAGTCCCCTGCGAGAATCTCGTTCCGCCGGAGGGCTATTTCGCAACGACAAACTTCACGGGATTCCTGACGCACACCGCTCAGGCCGGGGCGGGAATTGCATTCACCGTCAAGGAAGGAAATTATTGGACGGAGGATGAGGCCGGACGAACGGAGGCTTACTCGAACTGGTCTGCGGGACGGTTGGTTTGGAAGATTCCAATCGGATGGCGACGCATTCCTCGAGATGAAAGACCCTTCGGGGTCGCGGAGGAGGTCGAGTATGAGAAATACGGTAACGACAGTTCACGCCCTTTGCTAATCGGAAATCGTGAAGATGCGTATCTTCAGGTATATACCATCGAATCGAATGGAACGTCGTCTGTCGAGAAGTTCGGCTACAGACTGACGCGCGGACGGTGGAGTCTGAAAGGAACGGTGAAGAAACAATGAAATCAGGGAAAACAATCAAGAAGTTAATTGTCGTAGTTATTGCGGTGGCGTGTGGCTTGGTCGGAACGTGTGCCGCCATGTTGCTTCAGCGAGAAAGAAAGGCCGCCAGGGCGCAGGTAAGAATTGTGAATGAAGAACTGAGGAAGGAACGAGTCAGGGCGCGATTCGCACCGTATCGGATGGAGCGGATCACTCTGACGGAAAGCCAGCGGGCTGAACTGTCGGCAATCTACGCGGACATCGTGAAAGCCTATGAAAGGCGCGATCTTGAGGCTATGCGAAGAAATATGAGGCTGTTGCCCGAGACCAACGACCACATCACGCAGGAATGCGGGATAGGAGACGACCTCTACAAGGTCTTCAGGTCAACCGTTTGGGATTTCGACCCTCTCCCCGAATTTGACAGTTGTGCAGACTTTGAGAGCTTTATGCGTTGTAGCCTTGAAGTCATGTGGTTTTACGCCTCGCTCTACGGACGGCGTAGGAGATTTGATATCCAGGCATCCATTGAGTGCTGGGCGTACGACTGGCTAACCCGATTCCGCGAGAAGTTCAGGAAGAAGTCGAAGGTGGAACTTGGGAAATCCGTTGAGCGGTTCATACGGGAACTTGAGATCCAAATCGAGTCCCCCGGCGGATATACGCGCCGAGCCATCCGCAGCCTCATCGTGTCCGACCTTGATTTTGTCGCGGCGATGTATCCGGGCAGTGGAATCAGTTGGACGAATTCCGTTCTCTTGGGGCGCGGTTGCGCGAGAGGCCTTGTCAGGGTCGGCTACACGCCGAAGTGGCTGGACGAGGAGTATCCGCCGCTAAACACGGAAAACCCGAAGAATCCTGAACTCAAGGCGGCGGGGGCAATCGACGTAAAGAAGTCCGAACGATGAAGGGTCCGTTCGCTTTGTTGATTGGCGCATCGTCGGACAGCGCAGGGTTGGACTGGACGAATTGATTCGGCAGGCTGAACATGGCTAATTTGAAGCTGACATAATGCCCATAATGCCACGATGTCTTTCAACGACCCCCGAAGGGTCCATTTTGTGGTATAATTGCGCCGTTGCCGCGTGAAGGCGGCGGACAGGTGTAAAACTAACAAGGAACAGGGTCGATGAATTCTTCATTCTTCGGTATGTTGGTCTTCGCGCTCGGCGGACTCGCCGGGGCGACGTTTGCGTTGCCGTTTCGCGGCATTCGCGGCTGGAAATACGAATCCTACTGGTTCGTCTACGGGTTGGTCGGGCTTGTCGCGTTTCCGCTCGCGCTTGCCGCCGCCACCTGTCCGGACGTTTTCGGCGTGATCGGCGCGACGGACGGTGCGACGCTGGCGCGGTGCATCGGGTTCGGTGCGCTCTGGGGCGTCGGCGGGCTTACGTGGGGACTGATGATCCGCTATCTCGGCATCGGGCTTGGGCTGGCGGTCGGGTGCGGACTTTGTTCGGCGACGGGGACGCTGATTCCGCCGATCGTGACGGGTCACGCGGCGGATCTGGTGAAGGACGCCGGGGCGCTCACCGTGCTGGGCGGCGTGGTCGCGTCCCTCGTCGGCATCGTGCTTGTCGGGTTGGCGGGCAAGTTCAAGGAAGGGGAGTTGAGCGAGGAGGCGAAGAAGAAGTCCGTCGCCGAATTCAACTTCAGGAAGGGCATGGTTGTCGCCGTGTTCAGCGGCATCGCGTCCGCCGGAATGAACTTCGGCCTTCAGGGCGGACAGTCGATCGAGGCGGCGGCGCGCGCGGCCGGTGCGGGGGCGGCGTGGGCGGGGATGCCCGTGCTCGTCGTCGTGCTGTGGGGCGGGTTCGCGGTCAACGCCGCGTGGTGTCTGTGGCAGAACGCGAAGAACGGGTCGTTCGGCGACTATCGCCGCGTCGACTGGGGCTGGGGGCTCGCGGCGCTTGCGGGCGTCATCTGGGCTTTGCAGTTTGCGTGCCAGAAGATTGGCGAACCGGCGATGGGCGAGATGCGCTACATTTCCTTCGCCGTGGTGATGGGCTCGAGCGTCCTCTTCTCCACGCTCATCGGCATCTTCCTCGGCGAATGGAAAGGGACGGGGGCGAAGACGAAGGCGTGCCTGGCGCTCGGCACGCTCGTTATGATCGCGGGCTTCTGCGCGATTTCGCTCGGTTCTCGGTGATGACGGGGGAGGGAAAGGTTGAAGACTGTGTCGAATTCTCGTCGTGCCGCCGCGTTCGCGGTGAGCGGTTGGTTGCTCACAAAGGAATTTCCCTCGAACCTCCTGCCGAATAGTCCCGACAGGGCGTTCGTGCAGGATCTCGTCTATACGACGATTCGTCGGGTGCGTCCGTTGCGCAAGGTTCTGGGCGAAATCGTGAGGAAGTGGCCAAAGGGGGAACTCGAAGCCCTCCTTTACGTCGGTGCGGCGCAAATCCTCTATATGTCCGACGTGCCGGACTTCGCGGCGGTGAACGAGACGGTGAGCGCGGCGAAGGAATGCGGCAACCCGACCGTCGCGAAAGTGGTGAACGGTGTGCTGCGCAATCTGATTCGCCGACGCGAGGAGTTCGAGCGGATGATTGCCGCCGAGCCGCTTGAGGTGCGGGAGAGTTTTCCGTCCGCCCTCGTGCGCCGCTGGACGGCGCGGCTGGGTGCGGAAAAGGCGGCGGCGCTCTGCAAGTGGCACAACGAGCCGGCGGAAACGTGGCTCGCCTATCCCGATCGCTTCGAGAAACTGCCGCGCGGGAAGCGCGTGAACGAGGTCGAGGGCTATGCGGACGGGGCGTTCATCGTGCAAGACCCGGGGACGAAACTCGCCGTTGACCTTGTCGCGGCGGAACCGGGCGAGCGCATCCTCGACGCCTGCGCGGCGCCGGGCGGGAAGACCGTGCAGCTCGCGTGGCGCGGCGCATTGGTGACGGCGTGCGAGGTGAATCCGCGCAGACGCGCCAAGTTCGCCGAAAACGTGGCGCGGCTGAAGCTTGCGGACAAGGTGTGCATCGTCGAGACTCCCGACGGTGCGGACGACTTCGACAAGGTGCTGGTGGATGCGCCCTGCTCGAACACGGGCGTTCTTCGCCGTCGACCCGATGCGCGGTGGAACTGGAGCGAGGAAAAGACCGCCGCGCTCGTCAGGCTTCAGGCGGAAATCCTCGACCGTTGCGCCGCACGGGTCGCCCCGGGCGGACGGCTCGTCTATTCGACCTGTTCGAACGAACCGGAGGAGAACGAGGGGCAGGTCGCGGCGTTTCTCGCCCGGCATCCCGACTTCGCGCTTGTCGCCTCAAGGGAGTCCATTCCCGTCGAGAGCGGGCACGATGGCGCGTTTGCCGCCGCGTTCGAACGGAAAGCGAGGACGGATGCGGCTATCTGACCGGCGGCGGCGGGCTGTTCGCGAATGATGACCGCCGTTTCGCTGTTAGCGATTCTTGACTTTCTCTGTTGTCTTGTGCCTGACAACGTGCGGCACGGCGGGCGACCGACAGCCGTGCCGCGTTGGCAACCCTGGTCGAGTTCGTCGCGTCGCGCCGTCGCGCTTG
>CAVFWY010000035.1:0-13962 GCA_963626175.1 Gemmiger sp. | reverse complement strand
GCGGTCACGCCTACACGGTGTCGGCGCAGTCGGCGGATGGGAAATACGTCTCCGTTCCGCTTCGGGACATTGCGCTAAACGCGACGGTCGGCGATTCGAGTTATATCGTCAGTTCCGAGGCGGACGTCGGCAACTCGTGGGGAAACGACCTCGTGCTTGAGCGTCCGAGTGTTCGCGTCGGCACGGCAATCTACGGGTCGCTTGACGCGGCGATTGAGGCGGCAAAGGCGGAGGGGCTTGAGAACCCCGTCATCGAGATTGTCGATTCGACCGGGTTGCGCGAATCCGTGACGATTGATTTCGCCTGCACGATCGTTTCGACGAACGCCGACCCGCTGGCGACGCTGATTACGCGGGAGGACGAGGCGCAACTGACCGTCGCCGACGGCGGGTCCATCGCGTTCACGAACGTGGCCTTTGCATCGGAAGTGAAGGACTCCGTGCTGATTTCGGTCGAGGCTGGCGGTTCAATTTCCGTCGCGGGGACGGTCGGTCTCGGGCATATCGTGACGGCGGATGCCGGCGGATTCGTTCTGACGGGGGCGATTGAGCCGGTCGAGATGGGCGTCGTGCTGGGTTCGGAGGGCGAGACAACGTTGCGCGGAACGGTCTTCGGACTCTACACGTGTTCGCTTGAAGTCGCGACCGCGAATGCCGCGAAGATCGTCAAGTATGACGACGACGAGTTCGGCGGCGCGGCAAACGAAGCCGGGCAGTTGATTTGGGACCGCGTGGCGGTCGATCCCTCCGCCGCACTGGCCGTGGCGACGAATGACGAATTCGGCACAACCTACTATCGGTCGCTCAACCAACTGTTCGCCGACTACACGAACGGTGCGGAAATCGTCATCCTGAAGGACTGCGCGACGAACACGTTCACGAAGCCGCTGACGATCGCCAAGGCGGTGACGCTTTGCTCGCGGGGAACGCCGCGCGTGATTCAGCCCGCGTCCACCGCGTGCATCACGATCAAGGACGGCGGTTCGCTGACAATCGCCAATCTGACGTTCTCGGACTTCACGGGGCCTCGGCTTTTCTCCGTCGTCGGCGGTTCGCTGACGCTGGAAGACGGCGCGACGCTGAAAGACATGACGGGGACCGGCTATTCGGATGAGGACGGTAACGCCACCGACATCTGCGGCGTCGTGTGCATGAGCAGAGGGACGCTGACGACGATGCCGGGTTCGTCGATCGTGAACTGCAGCGTGGAATCGGACGGCGGCGGCATTGGCGGCGGCATTGCGGCGCTCGGCGGCACGCTGAATCTCAAGGGCGGCACGATCACAGGCTGTTCGGCGATTGGCATGGGCGGCGGCGTGTATAGTTCCGCCGCGACAGTCAACCTCTCGGGCGCGATGCAGGTGACGGGGAATGTCAACGTGGACGGCAAGGCCGACAACATCTATCTTGGGAAGAAGAGTTCCCTCCTCGTCGTCGGGGCGCTGGAAGACGCCAAGATCGGCGTGCGCAGTGCGACAAGTGCGAACAACGCCGCCGGAAAGGCGTTTGCGACCGTGAAAGCCGCACTGACGGGCGACCAGCTTGCGGCGACGGCCGCCGCGTTCTCGTGCGATGCCGCCGCGGCGCTTTCGGCGACGGCGCGGACGGCGAGCGGTGCGACGACGCTCGTGTGGGACGAGAAAGTCGATGACGGGACGTGCGACGAATCGGAGGCGGTGGTTCGCGTCATCTACCCGAAGGGCTCGACGGATTACCCCGGCGGAACGAACTTCTGCTATGACGCGGTTTCCAAGGCGTTCGCCCAGCTGACGGGCGCGGCAACGGTGGAAGTCCTTGCGGACGCGACATTTGACGCGGATCTGACCGTTTCGCAGGCGGTGACGCTCGTTTCGGTCGAGGGCGCGTCGCGAACGCTTTCCCGTGCGAAGACGAAGTCCGGAGCGACCGCACGAATCGCCATCGCGGACGTCGGGTCGCTGACGGTGACGAATCTCACGATTTCGGGTTCGGACTTGGTCGAGTCAAGCGGACGGGCAATGATTGAGGTGGCGGGTTCGCTGACGCTGCAGAAGGGCGCGAAGGTTTCAAACGTCCGCAGCATGGGATATGAGGATGTCGCGGCGCGCGGGGCGATTCTCGTTTCGGGCGGAACGCTGACGATGGAAAGCGGCTCGGTCATCGCCGACTGCACGTGCGTGGCCGAAGACGAGGCGTATGGTGCGGGCGCGGGCGTTTATCTCGTCGGCGGCACGGCCTACTTCAACGGCGGGTCGGTCACGAACTGCAGCGCAACCTCCCTTGCGGGCATTTATGCGGTCAAGAATTCGAAGGTTTACGTGTCGGGCGACTTTTCCGCGAACGGCAACTCCCTTCAATATTACTATCCGACGGTGAAGAGCAACCTCTCCGTCGCGAAAGGCTCCGAGCTTTACCTCACGGGCGCGGTGACGAACCGCATCGGCTATACGACGGATGCGTATGCGAGCGAGACGACCTTCGGCAAGATTCCCGACTGGCGCGAGTGGACTTTCCAGGACCTGACCAACAGCGCGGCGCAATTCCGGAACGACGCGACGGACAAGCGCGGCGTCGTCGTCACGAACGATGCGTCCGTGGCGTTGCTCGTCTGGGAGTCCGCGCTCGGCGAAGACGGTTCCTATACGGACGATTCCGTCGAGAACGGCGCGACCTACTGGGTGACGGCGATTCCGGAGCCGGACAAAGCAACGCCAATCGTCGTGCCGTGCGAACCGTTCACGATTACGAGCGTGAAGTGCATTTCGGAAGGCGTGTGGGAACTGACGCTGAATCCGGCGGTTGAATTCTGCACCTACCGCCTTTACGGGTCGGATGACCTTTCGTCGATAGTCGATGACGCGAACCTCAAGGCAGAAAAGACGCTGGAGGCTTCCGACATCGACGCGGACGGCAGTTTCACGATGCAGGTTGAATCGCCGATGTCCCAGCAGTTCTGGCGGATTGTCGGCGAGTCGGGTGAAAGATACGAATAAGCGAATAAGAAGGAAAAGAGAAGAAATGGCAAAGGAAGCGGAGCAGAAGAAGACGGGCAACACCGCGCTTGATGCGGTGATGAGCCAGATTCGCAAGGAATTCGGCGAGATGTCGATCATGCGTCTCGGCGATCAGGAGGTGAAGGAGATACCCGTCATCTCGACGGGGGCGCTTTCGCTCGACATGGCCCTCGGCGTGGGCGGATTGCCGCGCGGGCGCATCGTGGAGTGCTACGGTCAGGAGTCGTCGGGCAAGACGACGCTCGCCCTGCACGTCGTCGCGAATGCGCAGAAGGCGGGCGGAATCGCCGCGTTCATCGACGCGGAACACGCGCTTGACCCGACGTATGCGAAGAAGATCGGCGTGAATCTCGACGACCTGATTGTCTCCCAGCCGAATTCGGGCGAGGAGGCCCTGACGATTTGCGAGCAGTTGGCGAAGTCGGGTGCGCTTGACGTGATTGTCGTGGACTCCGTCGCCGCGCTTACGCCGCAGGCGGAAATCGACGGCAACATGGGCGACAGCCACATGGGGCTTCAGGCGCGGCTGATGTCGCAGGCGATGCGCAAGCTGACGAGCGTTCTGGCGAACACGAAGACGCTGTGCATCTTCACGAACCAGGTGCGCGAGAAGATTGGCGTGATGTTCGGCAATCCCGAGACGACGCCCGGCGGCAAGGCCCTCAAGTTCTATGCCTCGTGCCGTCTTCAGGTTCAGCGCATCGGGGCGATCAAGAACACGGCGGGGCAGGTCGTCGGCAACCGCACGCGCGTGAAGGTCGTGAAGAACAAGGTTGCGCCGCCGTTTACGGAAGCCGAGTTCGACATCCTCTACACGTGCGGCATTTCGTATGAGGGCTCCGTCCTTGACGCGGCTCTCGCGCGCGGCATCGTCGAGAAGCGCGGCAGTTGGCTGAGTTTCGGCGATTCCCAGCTTGCGCAAGGCTCGCTTGCGACGATTGATTACCTCAAGTCCAATCCGGACGTGACGGCGAAGATCGTCGAACTCGTAAAGACCACCCCGGTGAATCCGGCAGCCGCCAAGAAGCGGTAATCGGCTACGGCAGTTTCGTGACGGCGACGGGACGGAAGAGCCCCGCCGTCAGGGTCGAGACCACGGTGAAAGTCCCCGTCTCCGCATCCCAGCGGAGCGCGTGGACTTCGTCTGACCGTTCCATCGTGACGAGTGCGAGCGTCTCCGTGACGAAGAGGAAGTCACGCGGCCAACTGCCGGGCAGGAGCGTCCGCGCCTTGAACGCCAGTTTCCCCGTTTCCTCATCGTAGTCGAAGGCAACGAGCGAGTTTTCGCCGCGATTCGAGATGACGATGCGCTTTCCGTCGGGTGAAAGGCGCAGTGCCGAGGCGAGGTCGCCGTTGTAGCCGCGCCCCGTATCCCCGGCCGGGAGGGTCGGCGCGGAATCGAGCGCGGCGAATCCCGTTTCGGACGACCAGCGGTAAGTCCCGAGTTTGTTGCCGAGTTCAAAGATGAGGAACGCCAACTTCCCGTTCGGATGGAAGAGCAAATGGCGCGGACCCGCACCCTTCGGTTCGGTTGCGAAGACCTTGCCTTCCGGATAGGTGACGACTTCGTCAAGTCCGAGGTCAACCACGCAGAAACCCTTCCCGTCCGGCGTGGGCAGTGCTTGATGGCAGTGCGCGGCATCCTGTCGCGGCAGGTTCGGACCGATGCCCTTGTGCTGGTAGCTTGCGACGCGCCCGAACGTTCCGTTCGTCACCGGGATGTAGCCCGCCGTGCCTTTCACGTAGTCCGCCCAGTTCACCTGCCTGCCGTCCGGCATCACCGACACGTGGCAGGGCGAGCCGCCGATGCCGACTTCACCCAGCTTCGTCAGTTTCGTGTCCTCGACCGCGAACGCGGCGACTCCGCCCTCCGTGCAGGAGTAGAGGATGCGTCCGTCGGGCGAAAGCGCCTGATAGATTGCCTGTCGCACGGGGTAGGACGCGGCGATTTTCATCGCTCCCGTGTCGGGGTTGAGCTCGACCGCGTGCAAGCCGTTCGTGTGCGCGGTGTCCGTATAACAGCCAATGTAGATGATCATTGCCAATGCTCCCATCATTTCGCTTGATTCCCGTTCGTTGACTCATTCGTTTCCGCCACGCGGCGGAACTTCGGGTTGTTGCCCGCGATGACGAGGGCGACTTCGCCCTTCACCTTCAAATCTGTGTATTCCTTCACAAGGTCGGAAAGGTAGCCGCGCGAAACCCGTTCGTGGAGCTTCGTGAGTTCGATGCAGACGGCGGCTTCGCGGTCGCCCAGCGCGTCCAGCGCCGCCTGAAGCGTCGCGGCGATTCGGAACGGCGACTCGTAACAGATGAGCGTATGCTCGCGATCCTTGTCTTCCGCAAACCAGTTGCGGAGCGCACCCGGTCCGCGCGGCGGAAAGCCCCGGAAGGTGAAGGAACTCGTGGAGAGGCCGCTCATGAGCAGCGCGACGTTCACCGCGCTCGCGCCCGGTATCACCTCATACGGCACGCCTTCTTGCGCACAGGTTCGTATCAGCCGATAGCCGGGGTCGGAGATTCCGGGATACCCGCCGTCTGAACAGAGCGCGACTTCGCTCCCGGCGCGAACCGCCGCGATAATCCGTTCGGTGATGCGCTCCTCGTTTCCCTGGCGGTAGGAAATCATCTCCGGGCGGGGAATCTCGAGGTGAGCGAGGAGCTGCCACGTCCGCCGCGTATCCTCACAGGCGATGAGCGTCGCCGTTCTGAACGCCTCCAGCGCGCGCGGCGAGAGGTCACCGAGATTCCCGATTGGCGTTGCAATCACGTGGAGCATACCGTCAGTTTCCCTCCACCACGCGGTCGCGCTTCAAGAAGGCGACGCGCGCGAGAAGAATGATGAGCGCACCCACCAGATAGAAGAGCGCAAGCGAGGACATCGAATACGACATGTTGCCGTTGAACGCCTTCGCAATCCACGGCAGGACGGTCGAGGAAAGAGAGCCGAAGAGAAAGGCGATGCACATCATGATGCCGACGCCCGACGCATGGTAGCGGGGATTGACGACGTCGAAGAACGAGGCCATGAAGTTCGAGTCGTAAACGCCGCGGAATACGCCGAACCCGAACATGGCCACGCAGCACAGCGTGAACGAAGTCGTCATCGACATCCAGACGATGAAGGGAATCGCGCAGCCAAGCCCGACCATCCCCAGTTCGAGGCGAATGCCTGGGTGCGACTTCACGACCCTGTCGCCGAAGCGACTCCCGGTCATGATGCCGAGAATCGCCCCGAGGTAGTGCCAGAGGACGGCGTGTAGCCCCGCCCACTGCTTGAGGAAGGGACACGAATCGAGGAACGAACCCTGCAAATGCGACGGCATCCAGTTCTTGAAACCGATGTCGACGTAAATCATCATCGCCAGCCCCAGCGCGACGCAGAGTGCCGTCGGCTTCGAGAAAATCGCCGCGCACGCCTCGCGGATGCTTGGCTTCGCGGTGGACTGACCTTCGGCGTGAGCGTTCGCCGGTTTCGTGTCGCGCAGGAAGAGCGCGAGCACAATCGCCCACGCAAGCCCGATGCCGCCGAAAATCCAGAAGGGCGTGCGCCAACTCTCCCCGCCTTTCCCGGCGAGAAAGCCCGCGAGTCCGCCGCATCCGACGATGCCGAGATAAAGCCCGAGTTGGAGAATCGACATTGCCGTCGCCCGCGAATCCTTGTGGAGTTGCGAGACGAGGGAACTCGCCGACGGATAGTAGAAGGTCTGGCCGAGTCCGTTCAGGACGCCGTAGGTGACGATAAGCAGCCCGACGGACGCGACGAAGCCCGAAGCGAAGATGCCGAAGCAGAAGATCGCCACGCCGATTGTCACCATCCACTTGCGGTTGAAGAGGTCAGCGGTAAGCCCCGCAAACGGAACGCAGAGACCATACATCATGGCGAAAACCGTCCCCACCACGCCAATCGACACCTTGTCAACGCCGAGCGAGGTGCAGATCGCCGGGATGGAGGGCCCGAACAACTGTCGCGTTCCCTGCTGGAGGAAGAACGCCACCCAAAGGAGAATGAGGGCTGTCCACTTGTAGTCGAGTTTCTTCATCGGGTGTTATTCCTTTCCCTGCGTTTGCGTTTCAGGTTTTTTTTTGCCAAACCGAAGCCGAAGGGCGATCTTGACGGATTCCGTCGCGATGCCCGCCGTAATTTTCGAGTAGCCGTGTGCGCGGTCGGTGAAGACGATGGGGATTTCGCGAATCGTGCAACCCGCCTTCCACGTGCGGTGGTTCATCTCCAACTGGAAGGAGTAACCTGCGCTTTCGACGGTCGGGAAGTCGATCTTCCGGAGCGTCGCAACCTTCCAACACTTGAAGCCGCCCGTCGGATCGCGAAGCGGCATGCCCGTGACCGTGCGGATGAAGATGCCGCCCGCACGGGAAATCAGGCGACGGCGGAACGGCCAGCCCGGCGTGCCGCCGCCCTTCACGTAGCGAGAGCCGATGATAAGGTCGGCGTCTTCCGCGACGAGGCGCGGCAGATCTTCCGGATTGTGGCTGAAGTCGCAGTCCATCTGAACGACTCTTTCCGCGCCGAGTTCGATGGCCTTCTGGAATCCGGCGACATAGGCGCGGCCAAGCCCCTCCTTCTTCGTGCGGTGCAGGCAGTGGATGCGCGGTTCAGTCTTCCGCATCTCCTCGATGATGTCGCCCGTGCCGTCCGGCGAATTGTCATCGACGAAAAGAAGTTCGAAGTCGGGGGACTGCGCGAGCACCGCCGATGCCATCGGCTTCACGTTTTCCTTTTCATCGTAGGTCGGAATGACGACAACCGTCTTCATTTCACCGCCTCGAAGATTGATTCGGGGGCGGCCATGCGCCCCTTGCCGGAGACTCCGCACGCGAGTTCGCCGTCACCTGGCTCGATGACGCGAACGCCCCGCGCCTTCAGCGCGGCGAGGTTCTCCCGTGTCGCGGGGTTCTCCCACATGCCCGTGTTCATCGCCGGGGCGACGGCAATCGGTGCGCGGGTCGCGAGGAGAATGGCGGTGAGCAGGTTGTCCGCGATTCCGAAGCGCATTTTCGCGAGCGTGTTCGCCGTCGCGGGGGCGACGACCACGAGGTCGGCGCACTCGGCGAGCGAGATGTGCTCGGGCTTCCACTGCGCGGGCGCGGTGAATTGGTCGATTTCCACGGGATTGCGCGAGAGCGTCTGGAAGGTGAGCGGACGCACGAACTCGCCCGCCGCCGGGGTCATGACCACGTGAACGTCGTCGCCGTTCTTCACGAAGAGGCGCACGAGTTCCGCCGCCTTGTAGGCGGCGATCGAACCCGTCACGCCGAGGAGAATCGTCCGGCTCATCGCGCACACCTTTCCCGAAGGTCGTCCACGGCCGCCTTCATGTCCGCCTGTTTGAAGAGATAACTCCCGGCGACGAACTGGTTCGCGCCCGCCTTCGCCGCGAGGACGGCCGTTTCCGCGTTCACCCCGCCGTCCACCATGATGTCGAGACTCGGTTTCCGTTCGCGCAGCCACGTCACCTTGGGGAGGCAGTCCGCGATGAACTTCTGTCCGCCGTAGCCGGGATGAACCGTCATCACGAGTGCCTCGTCAATCTCGTGCAGATACGGGGCGAGAATCTCGACGGGCGTTTCGGGGTTGAGGGCGATGGCGGCCTTCAGCCCGAGGGCGCGGATGCGCTTCAGTTCGCGATGCAGATCGCAGTCCGCCTCCACGTGAACCTGAATCGTCTGTGCGCCGGCTTCCGCGAACTTCTCAAGGTAGAGGTCGGGACGCGACATCATCAGATGCACGTTCCGCGTGAAGTTCGGCGCGGTTTTTGCCGCGAGCCGCACCACGTCAGGTCCGAACGAGAGGTTCGGCACGAAGTGTGCGTCCATGATGTCCAGGTGGAGTGCTTCCGCGCCCGAAGCCTCGGCGCGGTGGATTTCGTCCGCCAACCGTCCGAAGTCCGCCGCCAGAAGAGATGGGAGTATTTCAATCTGCATGGGTGAATTATACCATTTATAGAGCCGTTCGCCTACCGTCCGCCGCGTTCGAGGAAGCGTCCCGTGCGGTTTCCCGTGAGTCTGCCGTTCTCGTAGGGGATGCCGCCGTTCACCATCACGCACGAAACGCCGGACGAGAACTGGTGCGGCTTCACGTATGTCGCGTTCGCGGCGAATGCGTCTTCCTTCCAGACGACGAGGTCGGCGAACGCACCCTTCTCGAGAATGCCGCGCCGGGGAATCCCGAACCGCCGCGCAGGGACGGACGTCATGCGGGCGACTGTCTCCTCGCGCGAGAAACCGAGCGCCCTTACGCGGCGATAGAACTCCGGCATCGTCCCGTAGGCGCGCGGATGCGGATGGTCTGCGCCCAGCGGGCCCCACGGCGCACGGAGCGAAGCATCCGATCCCGGCACAGTCCAGGGCTGCGCAAGGATCTTGTCGAGGTTCTCCTCGCTCATTCCGAAGAAGAAAGCACCCGTGCGGCACAAGTCCTTCGCGAGGACATCGCAGATAAACGCGCCCGGCGAGCCGAAGGGGCGGCAGGCATCCGCAACCGTCTTCCCCGAATAGGGCTTCGTCTCGTCGCACCACGTCCCGCCAATCATCACGGACGACCAGTCGCGGCTTGAGGCGTTGATTTCGTCGATGATGCGCTGGCGCGTCGCCGGGTCGGCGAGACGGACGCACTCCGCCTTTGCCGCGCCCTCGCCCGCCCAGTCGGGGAAGACGACGTCGAGATCCGTCCCTGCCGCGCAATACGGATAGCGGTCGCTGCCGAGCAGAAGCCCAGCCGCCATCGCCTTTTCAATCTTCTCGAGTGCCGCGTCAATCTTGTGCCAGTTCGTGCGCCCGCTCGTCTTGAGGTGCGAGATTTCGGCGCGGATGCCCGTCGCGTGGACGAGTTCGATCACCTCGTCAATGGACTCGAGCAATCGGTCGCCCTCGGAGCGCATGTGCGTCGCGTAGAACGCGCCTTTCGCGGCGGCGGCTCGTGCGAGTTCGACGACCTCTTCATTCGTCGCGTATTTGCCGGGCTGGTAGATGAGTCCCGTCGTCAGTCCCCAGCCGCCCTCGTCGAGCGAGCGTTCGAGGAGCGAAACCATCCGCCGCGTCTCGTTCGCCGTCGATTGCCGCCCCGCATAGCCGACGACTGACGAACGCAGGGTGTTGTGGCCGATGAACTGGACGGTGTTGACGGCGGGCTTCGCCACCTCCAAGACCTCGCGGTATTCGGCGAGCGAATGCCACGTCAGGCGTTCGCCGAGAAGCGAAGCCCAGTCCGAGGAAAGCCGCGCCTCACCGTAGCGCGGCGCGACCGAGCCGCCGCACTGACCGTTGATTTCCGTCGTGACGCCCTGCGAAATCTTCGAGGGTGCGTCCGGTTCGAGGACGAGATAGGCGTCGGAATGGGCGTGCGCGTCAATGAAGCCGGGCGTGACGAGGTGTCCAGTCGCGTCAATCGTGCGCACGGCGTCGTAGTGCGCCGGGGCTTCCGCCTGCGGCACGAGCGCGGCGATTGCGTCCCCCTCGACCAGCACGTCCCCGACGAACGCGGGGGCTCCCGTGCCGTCGATGATCGTGCCGTTGCGAATGACCGTCATTGTGCCGCGCGTCAGTTCTTGAAGGAGTGGATCGGGGCGGGGATGCGTCCGCGTCGGGCAATCATCTTCTCGCAGGAGAACTTCGAGACTTTCATGATCGGCGCGTGACCGAGCAGTCCGCCGAACTCGACGGTTCCGCCCACCTTCTTCCCGGCGACGGGTATCACGCGCACCGCCGTCGTCTTCTGGTTCACCATGCCGATCGCCGCCTCGTCCGCGATGATGCCGCTGATGGAAGCCGCGCTCGTGTCGCCGGGAATCGCAATCATGTCCAGTCCGACCGAGCAGACGCACGTCATCGCCTCCAGCTTCTCGATCGTGAGCGCCCCCGCGTTCACCGCGTCAATCATCCCCTGGTCTTCGCTCACGGGGATGAATGCGCCGGAAAGCCCGCCGACATACGAACTCGCCATCACGCCGCCTTTCTTCACCTGGTCGTTCAGGAGCGCGAGCGCGGCGGTCGTGCCGGGCGCACCGGGATGTTCGAGGCCGATTTCCTTGAGGATGTCGGCGACCGAATCGCCGACGGCGGGAGTCGGGGCGAGCGAAAGGTCGATGATGCCGAACGGCACGCCGAGGCGGTGGCTCGCCTCCTGCGCCACGAGTTGCCCCACGCGCGTAATCTTGAACGCCGTCCGCTTGATTGTCTCGCACAGCGTCTCGAAGTCCGCCCCGCGAATCGTCTGCAGCACGTGGTTCACGACCCCGGGACCCGACACGCCGACGTTGATGACCGCGTCGCTTTCGCTCACGCCGTGGAACGCACCCGCCATGAAGGGGTTGTCGTCCGGCGCATTGCAGAGAACGACGAGTTTCGCGCACCCGATTGAGTCGCGGTCTTTCGTGCGTGTCGCCGTCTCCTTGATGATTTCGCCCATCAGTCGCACGGCGTCCATGTCGATGCCCGTCTTCGTCGAGCCGACGTTCACCGACGAGCAGACGCGCTCCGTCACCGCCATCGCCTCGGGAATCGACCGGATCAGCAGTTCGTCCGCAGGCGTCATGCCCTTCGAGACGATTGCCGAGTAGCCGCCGATGAAGTTGACGCCGAGCTTCTTCGCCGCGCGGTCGAGCGTCTTCGCAATCTTCACGAAGTCGGCGGGCTTCCTGCAGCACGCCGCGCCCACGATCGCCGCCGGTGTGATGGATACGCGCTTGTTGACAATCGGCACGCCGAACTCGCGCCCGATTTCGTCGCCCGTCCGCACGAGATCACGCGCCTTCGTCGTCAGTTTCGCGTAGATTTTGTCGCAGGTCGCCTTCACGGAACTCTCGGCGCAGTCCAGAAGCGAGATGCCCATCGTGATGGTTCTCACGTCCAGATTCTCCTCGAGAATCATCTTGTTGGTTTCGAGGACCTCGTTGATGTTGATCATGGCTGGCCTCCCGTCCTCAGACGCGGTGCATCTTCTCGAAAATCTCGGACTTCTGGCAGCGGATGCGCAGGCCGATTTCGTTGCCGAGCTTGGCGAGTTCGACCCCCACCTTGTCGAACGTCTTGCGGCAGCCCGCGAAGTCGACGATCATCATCATGTTGAAATAGCCGCCGATCACGGTTTGCGTGATGTCGAGGATGTTGATCTTCTCCTTGGCGAGATAGGAGGTGGTCTTGGCAATGATGCCCACGGTATCCTTGCCGACAACGGTGATGATGACTTTCTTCATAGTGCGTCGTATTATACCATATTGGCGGCGCAATGGGACGTTGCCACCTCTTGATGCGCATATAGGAGGCAAGCCTTTTCTCTCTTTTCACGCGGCGAGTTTGACCATCCGGCGATGGCGAGAGAATTATGATATAATACTGATTCATCAACGCGGCAAGGAGATTTCAATGTTCGCAACGCAAATAAGACCCGTAACAGACTTGCGAAATCGCTACCCCGAAGTGGAGAACGACCTGAAGCATGGTCCCGTCGTTCTGACGAAGAATGGCTATGGCGCGTCCGTGCTTGTCAGCATAGGCCTCTACGATAAGTTGATCGCAAAGCAGGCCTTATATGAGGCCATTGCGAAATCAGAGACCGAGATCGAAGCCGGCGAGGGGCTTGACGCAAAGGCTGCGTTGGCGAAAACGAGGGCGACGCTTCATGTATAGGGTCGTCATCTCGCCTTCGGCCAATGCCGACCTGTTCAACGCCCTCAAATACATTGCCTACGAACTTGAAAACCAACAGGCGGCGGCGACGCTTGCGGACGGAATCGAAAAGGCCTACGTTGACCTTGAAGAGTTCCCTGCCGCGCACGAGCTTTGCCGCGACCCAGTCCTCCGCCGCATGGGCTACCGTCGATATCAGGTTGGCAACTATCTTGTCATCTTCCGCATAGTCGAGGACGCGCGGGAAGTGCGGGTTGTACACATCTTCCACGCATCACAGAACTACCTTGACAGCTTGAAAGACGAAATCTGACTCTATATCCTCGTGTGAAGCGCGAGTGGTTGGCTATTTCCGCAATAGAAGACGCAATGACCTGTTCGCGATGAAAGATGGCAAGCCCGTCGTGTCGTGGTCGCCCGCGCCCGCCTACCGCTTCTTCCGCGACACCGTCGAGATGCCATAGGAGCGGACGTCGTCATGCCGCATGGATAAGTCTACGGAATCACCACGGCGTCCGGCAGCTTGCGAAAGGACTTCTCACAGGAGAAGACGGCAATGCCCTCGGCGTGCTGTTCGCCGTGGATGAGGCGGTCGACGAATCCGGGACTGGCGCGGTCGAGGTTCGGCAGCGCCAGCGCGGACTTCGCCTCGGACGAAAAGGAGAATCCCCTTGTCTCGGACAAGACGCGAAGCGCGGTGAGCACGGCTTTTTTCTCCACGCCATAGTGGTGCTGAAGCGCGTAGTAGGCCTCGGAAAGGACGAGGTTTGAGACGCGGAAGACGTCTCCGTCCTGCTGACGCTCGTAGACGGCGCGGATGACGTCGGCCGCCAGCGGCTGCGGTTGTCCGGAGAGAATCCGCACAAGGACGGACGTGTCGAGCGCATAGGTCATACGACGGCAAGCCTCTTTGCCGATCCGACGGAGCGTCGGATCGACTCCATGTCGTGCGGGCCGTCGGCGTTCTTGGTGATGGACGCGGCGCAGAGCCCGGCCCAGGACGGCAGGGGCGATTCCGACTGCTGACCATTCTCGGCCGAAGGTTCGCTGCTCTTCGGCCGAGAAAGCCAGTCGGAGTAAAGAGTAATCGTGATCGAGCGCAGGGTCGTGCCCTCAAGGGCGGTCCGCGACCTCACGCGCCTGTAAAGAGAATCCGGAATGTCCATTGTCGTTCGCATGGCGCATAGTTTATCACATCTTATTGGGATTGTGCAAGGGCATATTTATGCCTTTGCGCTTTTGCGCTTTTGTGTCACCTTCGCCCGAACCGCCAGGGTGTCATCGTTTTTGGTATAATGTGCGGTATGAAACCGATTGCCACCAA
>CAVFWY010000034.1:0-14184 GCA_963626175.1 Gemmiger sp. | reverse complement strand
ACTCGCCGCGCTCGAACCCATAAATACAACTCTCATTGCGCATATTATACCAAAAAGCGGGTTGCCACGCGCAGCGATGGATTGGGTGACGCCCGACTGAGCCGCCGTAGCGTCCCCTTTTTTGGTATAATACACGGATATGAAACTACTTGACGAATTGAAGGCGCGCGGGCTTGTTGAAGCCCTGACCGACCCCGGCATTGAGACGGCTCTGGAAAAGCCGATGACGGTGTATTGCGGGTTTGACCCGTCCGCCCGCTCGCTGCAGGCAGGGAATCTCGTTTCGATTATGGTCTTGAGGCGTTTCCAGCAGGCGGGACACAAGGTGATTGCGCTTGTCGGCGGTGCGACGGGACTGATTGGCGACCCGAGCGGGAAGTCCGCCGAGCGGAACATGCTGACGGTCGAGCAGGTTGCGGAGAACAAGAAGGGTATTCGCGAGAACCTTGCCCGCATTCTCGACTTCGACGGGCCGAACGCGGCAGTTCTCGTTGACAACTACGACTGGTACAAGGGGACGAGCGCGATTGAGTTCCTGCGCGACATCGCCATCAACTTCCGCGTGCCGCAGATGCTGGCGAAGGAATCCGTGCGCAAGCGTCTCGAGGCGAGCGAGGGTGCGCTCACGTTCACGGAGTTTTCCTACCAGATTCTGCAGGGCAACGACTTTCTTCACCTCTATGATAACTACGGCTGTCAGATGGAAGTCGGCGGGGCGGATCAGTGGGGCAACATCACGGCCGGTACGGATCTCGTGCGCCGGATGCGCGGCAAGACGGCGTTCGGCCTCACGTTCCCGCTTTTGCTCGATTCGACGGGCAGAAAGTTCGGCAAGTCCGAAGGCAACGCGCTCTTCCTGAACGGCGAAATGACATCCGTCTACGACTGGTATCAGTATTTTCTGCGGGCGGCGGATGCGGACGTGATTCGCTACCTGAAGGTCTTTTCGATGCGTTCGCTCGACGAAATCGCCGCGCTGGAGGCGGAGATGAAGAAGAACCCCGAGGCGCGGATTCCGCAGAAGGCGCTCGCCGAGGAACTGACGCGGCTCGTGCACGGCGAGGAGGGGCTTGCGAAGGCGCTCGGTGCAACCGCGACGCTGTTCGGCGGCGACGTGGCGGGGAAGTCGGCGGCGGAACTCGAAACGATCTTCAGGGATGTGAAGTCCGCCGAAGTCGCTGCGCTTGACGTCATCGGCAAGCCCGTCTTCGCCGTTGCGGCGGCGGCGGGGATGTTCAAGTCGAACGGCGAGGCGCGGCGGATGGCGGCGCAGGGCGGGCTTTCGCTCAACGGCGCGAAAGTCGACGAAAAGCGCGCCTTCGCGGCGGATGACCTTGTCGAAGGGCGGATCGCCATCCTGAAGCAGGGCAAGAAGAACAACTTCCTCTTGAAGATCAAGGCTTGAAAACGCTCGAACGATACGTATTCGGCTCGTTTTTGTCGAGTTTCGTGCTCGCATTCCTCGTGCTCAGCTTCGTGCTGACGGTCGGGCTGATGGTGCAGATCGTCGGCTACATTCTCGACGGCGTGCCGATGTCGCTCGTGGCGGAGTTCGCGGGGGTGAGCTTCCCCGAGACGCTCCAATGGACGATGCCACTCGCGCTTCTCGTCTCGAGCGTGCTTGTCTTCTCGCGGATGAGCGCCGACAGTGAAATCGCCGCGATGCGCGCGTGCGGCGTGAATCTGCTGACGGTCATGAAGTGGCCGATTCTCTTCGGTTTCCTCTGCACGGCGCTCGGAATGTTCGTCAACAACGAGATCGTGCCGCGCGGGCACGAGATCCGCCGCACCCTGAAGTCGAAGGTGTCGGTCGGCACGGGGCTTGAAGTGCTGGAGCCGGGACGGATGATCGACGACTTCCCGAACGTGCGGGTCTATTTCGGCTCGAAGGAGGGCAACTGGCTTCACGACCTCGTCGTGATGGACTACACGAAGGACGTCGACCGCATGATCACTGCCTCGAAGGCCCTGGTGACGAGCGAGGGGCGCGACATCCTTCTCGACCTCTACCAGATGACGGTCGATCCGCTCGACGCGGATCATCCGACGATGGCGCGGGCGAACCGCGTCCAGTATGTCGTGAAGGACGCGCTGAAGAATTCGCACTACACGCGGCGCACGAAGGACTTGCGGTTCAGGGAGATCATCGGGAAAATCCGCGACCTCGGCGAACGCATTCGGGTGACCGCGAACCAGAGCCGGGCGAAGGACGCGGAATGCCGTCTGCTCGAGCGGGAGCTGACGAACCTGAAGGTCGAGTTCATGAAGCGGCTGGTGTTCGCGATGGCGTCGTTCTGCTTCGTCCTGATCGGCGTGCCGCTCGGCATCCGCGCCCAGCGCAAGGAGTCCTCCATCGGCATGGCGATTTCGCTTGTCATTTCGCTCGGCTACTACCTGGTGATCATGCTGGCGCTGAGCATGGAGAACCACGCCGCCTTTCACCCGGAACTCGTGATGTGGATTCCCGTCGCGGTCTGCTTCGTGCTGGCTTCGCGGCTGATTCCGAAGAACCTCTAAAGAAGAAGGAGAACTAACGATGGCAAAGATTCATTCAACGGCAATCGTCGAGGACGGCGCGACGCTCGGTGCGGACGTCGAAATCGGGCCTTACGCCCATATCGGCGCGAACGTGAAACTCGGCGACGGCACGCGCATCGGTCAGGGCGCGATTATCGACGGACACACGACGCTCGGCACGCAGTGTCAGATCTTCCCCTATGCGCTCATCGGCATGAAGACGCAGGATCTCAAGTATCAGGAAGGTTCGGTCAGTTACGTCGAGATCGGCGACCGCACGGTGATTCGCGAGTTCGCGACGGTGCATCTCGGCACGGCGGACGGCGAGAAGACCATCATCGGCAACGACTGCCTGTTCATGGCCTACTGCCACGCGGCGCACGGCGTGATTCTCGGCAATCACGTCATCTGCTCGAACACCGTCCAGCTCGCGGGTGACGTGCATCTTCAGGACTATGCGATCCTGGGCGGGTGCGCGGCGTCGCACCAGTTCTGCACGGTCGGTCGCCACGCGATGGTCGGCGGCATGTGCAAGATCCGTCAGGACGTGCCGCCGTATTCCCTGAGCGACATGGTCGAGGGGACGATGAAGGTCATCGGCCCGAATGTCGTCGGTCTCACGCGGCGCGGCTTCAAGCGCGAGGTGATTCAGGCCATCAAGGAGGCGTTCCGCTTCATCTACCGCGACGGACTGAACCGCACCCAGGCCCTGGAGCGCGTCGAGAACGACATCGAGCCGTTCGACGAAATCAAGGAACTCGTCGCGTTCTACCGCAATTCCACGCGCGGCGTGTGCTGAGGGATGAGCCTGAACGCATTCGGCTTTCGCGGGGCGACTCTCGATTCCCGGCTGGTGAAGCCGGGAATGCTCTATGTCGCGCTCAAGGGCGAGCATGCGGACGGCAACGACTACATTCCGAACGCCCGTGCGGCGGGCGCGGCGAAGATACTCGGCGGGCCGAACGCGCTCGCCGACCTGCAGACGCTCGCCCGCGACTATCGGCGGTCGCTGCGGGCGAAGGTCATCGGCGTGACGGGTTCCGCCGGGAAGACGACGACGAAGGAACTCCTCCGCGCCTTCCTCTCCCGCATCGGCAAGGTTCACGCAACGGAAGGGAACTTCAACAACCACCTCGGGCTGCCGCTCACGATCCTGAACTGTCCGGAAGACGCGGATTTCCTCGTCGTCGAGATGGGGACGAACCATCCGGGCGAGATTGCGCGGCTCTGCGAGATTGCCGAACCCGACGCGGGGCTGATCACGAACGTCGGCACGGCGCACCTCGAGTTCTTCGGCTCGCAGGACGGCATCGCGGCGGAAAAGGGGACGCTTTTCGCCCGCGTGAAGGAATTCGCCGTCGTCTCGTCCGAAAACGTGCGGCTTGGGAAGTTGCGCGAACTCTGCCGCGCCGAACTCATCGTGGTCGATCCGCACCAGGCGTGGATGGCCGCCGCGCTGGAGGGCGTTCTGCCGGGGGTGCACAACGTCTCCAACGCCTGTCTCGCCTTCGCCGTGGCGGGACGCTTCGGCGCGACGCGGGCGGACGCGCTCGCGGCGCTTTCGGGTTTCCGTCTGCCGGGGGCGCGCTGGCGCAAGGTCGAGCGGCGCGGCGTTTCGTTCGTTGACGACAGTTATAACGCGAATCCGGACTCCATGATTGCCGCGCTCGATGCCTTCGCGAAGATGCCGTGCGCGGGGCGGCGCATGGCGGTTCTCGGCGACATGGGCGAACTCGGCCCCGAATCCGCCGCGTTCCACCGCCGCGTCTTCGACCACGCGGCGGAACTCGGCTTTCCGCTCGTCTTCGGTTTCGGCCCCCTCTCCTCCCAGTGCCGGTGCGGCGTGGCGGCGCGGACGATGGATGAACTCATCGGGCGCTTTCGCGAGGCGGTCGCGCCCGGCGACCTCGTGCTTCTGAAGGCTTCCCATTCCATGAACCTCTCCAAACTGATTGACAGCCTGTGAAAATACTCGTTCTTAACGGACCCAACCTGAACCTCCTCGGCATCCGCGAGCCGGCGCTTTACGGCAACCGAACCTACGCCGACCTTGAGAAGTTCGTCGCCGCGACGGCGGCGGAACTCGGCGACGGACTGACCGTGGAGATGCGTCAGTCCAACCACGAGGGCGTGCTCGTGGACTGGATACAGTCCGCTCGCGGCGAATTCGACGGCCTCGTCCTCAACGCCGCCGCCTACACCCACACCTCTGTCGCCATTCTCGACGCACTGAAGGCGGTCGCCATCCGCACGGTCGAGGTGCATCTCACCGAACCGAAGGAGCGCGAACCGTTTCGCCGCGTTTCCTACGTGGGGATGGTCGCGGAAAAGACCTGTTCGGGAAAGGGCTTCGAGTCGTATGCGGAGGCTCTCCGCTATCTTGTCGAAGAGAAACGCTGAAAGGCGGGGAAGTTGCTATGCCACTCTATGTCTATGAGGCGAAAGAACCCAAGGAGGGGTGCGCGAAATGCCGCGCCGGGTTTGAGGTCACGCAGTCCCTGAAGGAGCCGCACCTGACGAAGTGTCCCGACTGCGGGGCGGAGATCTACCGCGTCATTCAGGCCCCTGGCCTCACTCACTCGAAGACCGACCTCCATTACCGCGCCAAACGCGCGGGTTTCAAGTGCCTGAAGAAAGTCCAGAAGGGCGAATACGAGACGATTTACTGAGCGATGACCGTCTGGATCGAGAACCCGTTTGACAATCTGCCGCGTGAGGGCTCTCGTCCCCTGCGGTTCTGGCTGATGGCGCGGGCGTTCGTGCAGGCGGGGCATCGCGTGGTCTACTGGACGAGCGACTTCAGCCACACGACGAAGGCGCGGCGAAATCTGCCGCCGTCGTTCACGGACGAGGGGATCGAGGTGCGGCTCGTCCCGACGCCGCCCTATCGGGCGAACGTGGGCTTCGCCCGCATCCGCAGTCACCGCGCCTATGCGCGGGCGTGGGAGAAGGCGGCGGGTGCGTCCGCGCCGCCGAACGTCCTGATCGTCTCCACGCCGCCGCTTGCGACGGGCGACGCGGCGATTCGCCTTTCGCGGCGGTTCGGGGCGAAACTCGCAGTTGACGTGATGGATGCGTGGCCCGAGACGTTCTACCGCCTTCTGCCGCGCTTCGTGCCGACTGCCGTCGGGCGGCTTCTGTTCGCGTCGGCGGAAGCGGCGGCGCGGCGGCTCTACCGTGCGGCTGACCTCGTGATGGGGGTCGCCGACCGCTACGGCGAGATCGCACGGACGAAAGGGGCGCGAACCTATCGGCGGTTCTATCACGGCATCGAACTTCCCGCCGACGAACCGGCGCTCGGACGAGCGGAGAAGGATAGTCCCTCTCTCCTCTATATAGGGAACATGGGGAAGACCTACGATTTGCCGACGGTTGTCCGCGCAATGACGCTTTTGCCGAACGCGACGCTCGACCTCGCGGGGACGGGGGCGCAGTCCGACGTGGTCGAGCGGCTGATTCGCGACCTCGGTCTTGGCGGACGAGTGCGGTATCACGGGCAATTGGACGCGACGCGGATGGGCGAACTCCTTCGGAACGCGGACATCGGCATCGTTCCCATGGGGGACGCGAGTTTCGTGGGCGTGCCTTACAAGTTCGCCGACTATGCGGCGGCGGGGCTTGCCATCGTGAGTTCGCTTGGTGGCGAAACGGCGGACTTGCTCGCGCACTACGGTGCGGGGGTCGCCTACCGACTGGGCGATGCGCAGTCGCTCGCGGCGGCGGTCAACGCCGCTTTGCCGCGACTGGACGCGATGAAGTCCGCCGCGTTCGCCCTCGCGAGGGAAGAACTCGATGCGCGGCGGATCTACGCGGCATACGTCCAGCACGTCATCAGTCAACAATTCATGAATTGTGGACGGACGGGTAGGCAACAAGCATCGCGGTGAATTGCACCGCTCACCTGAACGGGAAACCCTGCTCGCCGGAATGGGCGGTTCTTCCGTTATGCGGGGCGGTGAAAAAAGTTGACATGTCATTCATGTTCCGAGGGGGAAAGATGTGATACAATCAACGCAACTAACAGAACGGAGAACCGATGAAGAAAGAAATGATGCTGAAAGTCGCGCTGGCGTGTTGCTCCGGCGCATGGGTTGGAACGTCGTGCTGGGCGGAGACGTGCCGCGCCCTCTCGCCCGACGGACGCACGGAAATCCGCGTGGACGCGGGTGAAGTCCTCACCTGGCAAATCGTCCGCGACGGTCGCCCCCTGCTGGACGCCGCCTCGCGGCTCGGACTTAAGTTCGTCGGCGAAAAGGATGAGATGAAGGGCTTTTCGCTCGTGTCGTCTCGGACGGCTCCTGTGCGTGACGCCTTCGAGACACGCCTCTACCGACGCGGCAAAATCGACCTCGCGGCGAACGAGACGACGCTCGAAGTCCGCGCCTCGGACGGGCGGCGGCTCGGACTCGTCCTTCGCGCCTACGACGACGCGGTGGCGTTGCGCTACGCGATTCCCGGTGACGGGGACTATGCGATCGCACGCGAACTGACGAGCTGGGTGTTCCCCGGCGACCCGGAGGCGTGGATGGCGTTTTACCCGGCGGATGACGAGGGACGGCTCTTCGGGATGAGCGGTTCGGAGGAGCGCACGTTCAACCGCGCGAAAATCAACATGCTTCCCAAGCAGGGCGTGATAGGCGTGCCGGCGATTGTCGAGTGCGGCGAAACGCGCCTTGCAATCTGTGAAGCCGACCTTACGGACTGGTCCGCCCTCTGGTTCTGGACGGACGGTCCGTGGGCGCACCGCCGCCAGACGGCGACGCTCTTTGCGCGTTCCCCCGACCGTCCGGGCGAAGAGGACGTCATCGTGCGCGGCAAGGCGCGGCGCGTCTCGCCGTGGCGCGTGATGATCCTTTCCGAAACTGACGCGGGGCTGCTCGAACGAAACGACGTCATCTATGCGCTCAATCCGCCGCCGGAGGGCGGTGAGGCGGCGTTCGACTGGGTGAAGCCGGGCGCGACGGGCTGGGACTGGTGGGCTGACCACGCGGGCGTCGCCGTGTTCCCGACGACCGAGCAGACGCTCAAGCAGATTGACTTCGCCGCCGAGATGGGCTGGCCCTACCACACGATTGACGCGGGCTGGTACGGGCGTCCCGTGCGGGACGACCCGAAGAAGCCCGCCCCGCCCGTGCGGCTCGAGCCGCGAGAGGGGTTCGACCTGCCGAAGGTTCTCGCCCACGCGAAGGAGAAGGGCATCGGCATCTGGCTCTGGTTCTGGTGGGACGTCGTGGACAACGCGGCGAACGGGCTTGAGGCGACGTTCGCGAAGTTCGAGCGGTGGGGCGTGAAGGGCGTGAAGATCGACTTCATGGATCGCGGTGACCAGGAGATGGTGAACTGGTACGAGCGGGTGGCGCGGTGCGCGGCGAAGCACCGCCTGATGGTCAACTTCCACGCCGCCTATCACCCGACGGGCATGGAGCGCACGTGGCCGAACCAGATTACCCGCGAGGGCATCTGCGGCAACGAGATGAACAAGTTCTACGGCTGGATCACGCCCGCGCACATGGCGACGCTGCCCTACACGCGCTTCCTTGTCGGTCCCGGCGACTACACGCCCGGCTCGTTCGGCAACGTCTTCGCCCGCGACTTCGTGCCGCAGTACGAACGCGAACAGGCGGCGGAGGCGAAGGGGAAGCGCGTCTTCCCGCAGGAAGTCGGCACCCGCGCCCATGCGCTCGCCCTCTGCGTCGCCTACGATTCGCCGCTCACGACGCTCTGCGACTGGCCCGAGAACTACCGCGGCCAGCCCGGCATCGAGGCTCTCCGTGCGCTCCCCACGACATGGAAGCGGACGATTCCCTTCCGCGACGGGAAGATCGGCGAGAACTACTCCGTCCTGCGCGAGGCGCACGACGGCACGTGGTATTTCGCCGCGTTCACGGTCAAGGCGCGGACGGCGCGGCTGCCGTTCTTCGCGATGGGCGAGGGCGACTACGAGGCGACCGTCTACGCCGACGACCCGGCGCGGACGCCGACGGACGCGACGGCGCTCAAGGTCTTCACGAAACGCTTCACCCACCGCGAGGCCCTGGAGATTCCGCTCTGCGACGAGGGCGGCTGCCTTGTGAAGATTCGCCGCGTCACCGCGCCAGTGGCGGCGGAAAAGCCGCTCAAGCTTCTCGTGCTCGGCAACTCCATCACGATGCACCCGAAGTGCGGCAAGTTCGTCGGCGACTGCGGCATGTGCGCGAGCGAGCCGGAGAAGGACTTCGTGCATCTCGTTGCGCGGGGACTCGAGCGGCGGCTCGGCCGCAAGGTCGAGTTCCTCGCCCGGAACATCGCGGGCTTCGAGTCCGACTTCGGACTTGCGGAGATGGGGCGGCGCGACCCGGTGCTCAACGCGAAAGTGCCGCGCTGGAAGGAGAATCACGCGGAGAACCTCGTCGCCGAACTGGCGATGAAGGCGGACGTCGTGATCTTCGCAATCGGCGAGAACGTCTGGCGCGTGAAGGGGGAGGCAGACCGCTCGCTCTTCATGAAGGAGTTTGCGAAACTGATTGAGGTCGTGAAGGCGAACTCGAATCCGCTTGTGCTTGTGCGCGCACCGTTCTGGACGGCCGAGTGGCCGCGCACGTGGGCGATGGAGCGCGTGGCGAAGGAGCAAAACTGCTTCTATGTCGATGCCGGGCCGCTGGACGACCACGGCTCGACCCGTGCGCTCGGCTTCACGGGCATTCCCGGCGTGGACGACCACCCCGGCGACAAGGGCATGCGCCTCATGGCCGAGCAGATGCTCGAGTCGCTCACGGGACGCTGATCGCAGGAAAGGGACGAAACCATGGCAACGAAACGAAAGAACGGAATCCTGGCTTTCGCGGCATCGCTTGGCGCGAAGGCGACGTTCGCGGCGGCTCTTACGCTCGAACCGGTCGATACCGTCCGCGTGGACGTGCTTGTCGTTGGTGCGGGTTCGGCGGGCGTGCCCGCCGCCGTGCAGGCGGGGCGGCTCGGCGCGAAGACGACGCTTGTCGAGGCCTCGCCGATCCTCGGCGGCAACCTGACGCTCGGCGGCATCGGTCATCCCGACGCATTCATCAAGAACGACAGCGTCGCCGTCTCGGGCATCGGACTCGAATGGACGACGAACGCGATTGCGCTCGGCAAGGGCCCGAGCCTCGCCCCGAAAGACCAGTCGGGTCGTCCGCTCATCAAGAAGGGGTTCGACCCCTACACATTCGTCTGCGTCGGCGAGGAGATGCTGGAGAAGGCGGGCGTCGACTTGCGCTACTACGAGTCGCCGATCCACATCGAGCGCACGGGTGTCGGAAAGGATGGCCTCTGGCGCGTCCATACGGCGGCGCAGGGAGAACTGCGGGAAATCCTCTGCAGGCAAATCATCGACTGCACGGGGAACGGCACGGTCGCGAAGATGTGCGGCGCGGAGTTCCTACCCGTGGACGGTGAGTGGCAGGGCGCATCGTTCAACTACGGTCTCACGGGAATGCCGGACGTGAAGAAACTCCCGGAGGGACTCTTCAAGCGACGCTGGGAGGAGGCGGTCGCGGACGGCTCGATTCGCGACGGCGACACGCACGGCGGCGACGTCGGGCCGGAGCAGATCTGCCGCTGGACGGCGCACAACTACATCTACGGCGCGGACTCCTCGACGGCGCGGACGCGGACGCGGGCGAATGTCGCGGCGCGGCAGTCGGCGATGCGCGTGCTGCGCTTCAACCGCTCGCTGCCGGGCGGCGAGAAGGCGCGTTTCGCCTGGATGAGCCCCGAGGTCGGCATCCGCGAGACGAACCGCGTGAAGGGGCGGCACGTGCTGACGGGCGAGGAATACATGGCGGGCAAGTCGTGGGACGACTCAATCTGCTATTCCGTCTACCACATCGACATGCACATGCACCGCTGGAAGGACTTTATCCGGAAGATACCCGGCAAGCAGGTGTATTCGACCGTGCCGTTCCGCTCGCTTCTGCCGGAGAAGGTGGAGAACCTTCTTGTCGCGGGGCGTTGCCTGAGCGCCGACCGCGAGGCGTTCGCCGCGACGCGGCTCTGCGCCGTGGCGATGGCGACGGGTCAGGCGGCCGGAGCCGCCGCCGCGCTCGCCGCGCAGAAGGGCGTCGCGCCGTCCGAACTGGACATTGGTGAACTCAAGGCCGTCCTTGAACGCGAGGGGCAGATTGTGCCGCGTCCGGGGCTTTTCCCGCCGGTGAAACGCTGACATCCCCCGTGCGTGTGCCTTGAGTCGTTTGTTTTGTTGTAAATGAGAAAGTCAACTGAAACAAGAAAGAGGAGTAAGATGAAGATACGGAATGTCGCAGGGGCGCTTGTCGCCTGTGTCGTCGGACTGGGAGAAGTCGCGGCGGTGGCCGAGGAGAAGGTGATAGAAGGCACGCTTCTCCAGCCGCCGGCGGGTTCGCTTGCGAAGGATACGCCGAAGCCCGATCCCGTTGAGGTCTACGCGGGACCTGCCGTGCCGCTCACGGGCAACTGGAAACTCTCGCCCGGCTATGCGAAGATCGAGGGCAACATCCTGACGGTCGAGGTCGATGAGAAGGGGCTCGCCGAATCGAGGGGACACGCCTATCCGAGCGCTCGTCTGCCGATTGACCTGCGGAACTACAGGGGCGGCATCGAGATTTCCATCCGCGCCCGCGCCGAGAACGTGGTCGGGGCGAAGAACGTCTACACGGGCTTCAAGTTCCAACTTCCCTACGTCGACCGCACGTGCGGTCAGCCGTTCTGGGCGGAGCCGCTCGGCTGCGCTGGCACGTTCGACTGGAAGACGTTCACCTTCCGCGCCGACCTCTCGGATAAGGATGTCGAGTCCGCCGACCTGACCGTCGGGCTTCAGGAGGCGACGGGCAAGGCCGTCTACGACCTCTCCACGCTGACGGCGCGTCCGCTGCGCGGCGCATTCACGCCGGTCACGGCCGAGAACCGCGCCCACCGACAGGTCTACTCCGAGCGCGTGAAGGCGTGGCCGCAGCTTCGTGGCGTCATGCTTCCGCCGCCGGAGAAGGTGACGGAGAAGGACTTCGCCGACCTGCGCGACTGGGGCGCGACGCTCGTGCGCTTCCAGATGGGATGCTGGAATCGTGACGAGCCTATCTGGGATCTCGCCCACTATCCGAAGTTCATCGACCGCATGACGGAGAAACTCACCCGTGACATCATCCCGTGGGCGCGCAAATACGGCATCAAGGTCTGCGTCGATCTCCACGACGCACCGGGCAAGCGTTATCGCTCCGGCGACACGGTCATGCTCTACAACCGTGCGGCGGCGGATCTCTTCGTCGAGACGTGGCGCACGATCGCCAGTCGGGCGAAGGGGAACGACGACGTCATCTACGGCTACGACCTCGTCAACGAGCCAAAGCAGTTCCTGCCCGGCGTGACGGACTACTTCGCCATTCAGAAGCGCGCGGCGGAGGCGATTCGCGCCATCGATTCCGTGACCCCGATTGTCATCGAGTCGAATATGATGGATGCGCCCGAACAGTATCCCTATCTCCCGGCACTGGAACTGACCGATGTCATCTACCAGATCCACATGTATATCCCCGGCGGCTATACGCATCAGGGTCTTGGCTCCGCCCATTCCTCCCTGCGTCCGAAATACCCCGACCCCGAGCGAGGATGGGATCGCGAATATCTCAAGCGTGCCCTCCGCTACGTGCATGAGTTCGCCGAACGCCACGGTGCGCGAATCTTCGTCGGCGAGTTCTCCGCCATGTGCTACGCCGAGGGGGCGGACAAGTATCTCGAGGACTGCATCTCGATCTTCAACGAATACGGCTGGGACTGGGCATACCACGCCTTCCGCGAATGGGAGGGCTGGTCGGTCGAGCATACGACGAAGGACGGCATCAAGGAGGCGAAGAACTTCATTCCCTCGCCCGACAATCCGCGCCGCCGCGTCCTCATTCGCGGCCTCAAGGGCGAATGAGAGATTCTTGCAATGGACTTCTGAAAGACCGTTGTGGTATAATATGCGCACATTACGGCTTTTCAGAGGTCTGTTGTGATAATCGGAACGATAGATTCAATTCTTGCTGATATTGCCTCCATGCTGCGGCGTGAGAGGCTTCAACGCAATCTGTCCCGCCAGACGGTTGCGGATAGGAGCGGTCTTTCACTTTCGGCGGTTAAGAACCTCGAATCGGGGAAGGATGCGTCGCTTTCGACATTCGTTCGCGTTTGCCGGACGCTTGGTAAGGATGAATGGATCTTGACCCTGGGTCCCGCGAATGCGGTTTCGATAACGGACTACGCGAAGCGCGGGAATCGTCCGCGTCTCCGTGCGGCGAAAGCAAAGGCGAAATCTGCATGTTCAGTCACGTCAAGGCCATAGAGGTGTTTGTCTGGGGACGGCACGTCGGCACGATTGCGCCGAAGTCCGGGCTTCATTATCGGTTTGAGTATGACTCGGACTTCTTGAATTCGGGCATTGAACTGGCGCCGTTTGAGTTGCCGTTGCGTCCGGGCGAGTTTTCGTTTCCTGGACGGTCGCCTTCGGCGTTTTACGGTCTTCCCGCCGTTTTTGCGGACTCACTGCCAGATTCGTTCGGGAATTCCGTCATTGATGAGTGGATGGAGCGTCAGGGCGTCTTTCCGAGTTCCGTCACGCCGCTTGACCGCCTTGCGTATGTTGGTTCACGGGCGATGGGCGCTTTGGAGTATCGTCCCGAGCGCGGCCCGCGACGGGACGTGAAGTTGGCTTTGAGAATGAAAGGTGTCGTTGAGCAGGCGCGGTTGCTCTTGTCGCGGAGGATTGGCGAGAAACCGGGTTCGGAGGCTCTGAGGGAAATCTTTCGCGTCGGCACGTCGGCGGGCGGAGCACAGGCGAAGGCCATCGTCGGATGGGATCGTCGGACGGATAGGTTCTGCCTTCCGTATGACGACCTGCCGGACGGCTTTGAGCACTGGATTGTCAAGATCACGCCCGATGAGCGCCCGTATTCCGGTCTTGCGGAGTATCGGACGTATGAGCGGGCGCGAGCCTGCGGGATTGACATAAGCGAATCCTGTCTTTATGAATTGGACGGAAAAAAGCACTTCATGACGCGGCGCTTTGACCGGGACGGCAATCGTAAGTTTCACATCCAGACATTCAGAGCAATGCGTGCTCTTCCGCCGGATGTCTCGCTGGAGATGAATTCGTATGGGCAGCTCTTTGCCACGATGGTGGAACTGGGGATCGGCTATTCGGGGTTGGAGGAGATGTTCAGGCGCATGGCGTTCAATGTCTACGCGGATGAATCGGATGACCATTCCAAGAACTTTTCGTTTCTTCTGAAAGAAGGCGGTCGTTGGCAACTTGCGCCCGCATACGACCTGACGGGAGGAGTGCCGCCCGAAGCACCGCCGGGTGATGCGAGGCGGCAGTGGGAGAATTGCCACGCGCTCTCAATCAACGGAAAGCAGTCCAACATCTCGGACGATGACCTTTTGGCGGTTGCATCGCGCTACGGCATCGGCACGGCGGCGAAGATTCTTGCCGAAATCAAGTCAGTTTTCAGCGAAAAGAGTTGACCGCGCCAGATTTACGGACACTCTGGCGGACCTATGGTGGATTCGGTCCGTGTCTCTTTTTCAGCATAATCCTGTAAATCCTGTCAGAAAGACCGCCACATCGCACCTCGTCCCCATGACACCCGACACGATGAAACGGATGCAAGACCACGGACGGATTCTTTTTAGACCACGGGC
>CAVFWY010000033.1:0-14283 GCA_963626175.1 Gemmiger sp. | reverse complement strand
GGTAAAACAGCCGTTGTCATCCCGATTTACAATCAGGAGAGGTATCTCGCCTCGTCCTTGGATGCCCTTCTCGCGCAGACGTGCGCGGACTGGGTCGCCTACTGCGTCAACGACGGCTCGACCGACAAGTCTGTGGACATCCTCGCGGACTACGCGGCGCATGATTCGCGCTTTGTCGTCCTCACCCAGCCGAACGGCGGCGTTTCCGTCGCCCGCAACACGGGAATCGAAGCCGCGCTCGCGAATCCGGATGTAGACACCATCTGCTTTTCCGACCCGGATGACTTCGTGCATCCGCGTCAGATCGAGGTCGCCCGCCGATTCGCGGCGGAATGTCCGAGACAGGTCGTGACGTGGGATTTCACGAGTGAAGGGGACGAAACCGCGTTCCGCGCCGCCGAGATCGACTCCGCCGCGCTTCGTGTGGACGATGCGTCGCCCTCGCACAATGTTTGGGACAAGATCTACCCGAAGGAACTTCTGCGTGATGTCCGATTCCTCGTCGGCGGTAAAATTGCCCAGGACATAGCGTTCTCGCTGGAATTCGTTCACAAATGCCACCCCGTCTTCCGTCACGTCCCCGCCGCGCTGACCTACTACCGAATCGTCCCGACCTCGACGATGCACCGACCGCTTTCCGCCGAGTATTACGAGCGGATGCGCTTTGTCCTCGAATACATGATTTCCATCTACGACGGTAGCCCCAGCGAATTGGATGCATTTTGCCGCGAACACCTGATAGGCTTCCTTCGTCAGTTCCGCAAGTATCTCCGCCGCGCTCTGCCAGAGGCTCGAATGGAGGCGGAAGTGATTTTCCTCGGCGAACTTCGCTCGCTCCGCCGTCGAGGCCTCCTGCGCTTCCCGTGGGGAGGACGCTTCCCGCTCGTGCGGGAGTGGTTCAAACTCCGTTTGCTCGCGAGGTCTGCGGAATGACGCTCGAGTCGGTCAAGCACATGCTCGTCAACGTGACGGCACTCCTTGTGCCGACCCGCCGTCTGCGGCGACGGTTTCGCCGTGCGGTTATGCACTTCCATTTTCGCGACCTCTTTGAGTTGCGCCGCTTCAAGCGCGGATGCGTCCGCCCCAATTCCGTGTTGCTCGTCGAGACGAACGCAACGCATGGCGAGGTCATTGCGGGCTACCTCAAATACTTTCAGGAACTCGGCTTCGCCGTGGATGTGCTCATCAATAGCGAACTGCTGAAGGAATGTCCGTTCTGCCGCGCCCAGTTGGCGGGCGTCGGGGTCTTCTCCTGCTACTACGGTGCGTTCGGACGCTTCTTCGCCTCTCACAGATTCGGCGAGTATGCGCACGTGGTTCTCATGAGTTCGGCGGGCTATCGCTGGATTGATGGCGAGGAGTCCGCGTCGGTTGCGGCGCATTTCGGATTGGAGAGGAAGACGAAATCTCTCTTCGTCGTCGAGCACGACCTCAATAACATCGAGCGATTTGGCGAGCGGGACTTGCTCGCGCAGGGTCGGCTGTTGACACTCGGACGCTTCGGGCGGGGTGTTTTCGCCGCGCCGTTCCTGTTCGGGGATGTCGCCGTCACGCCGAGGGGTGATGTCGCAACGTTTGTCTGCGTCGGAGGCATCGAGCGCGAGCGCAAGAACCACGCCGTCCTCGTCGCGGCGGTTCGCGAGGTCGCCGCGCGGCGGCGGGATTTCAGGGTCGTCGTCATCGGGAAGGGCAAACTGGACGACCTCCCGGCGGAGGTGCGCCCGTTCATCGAGATCGCGGGGCGGATCGACTTCCCCGCGATGTTCAAGCAAATGGAGCAAGCCGACTTCTATCTGCCGCTTTTGGACGCGGACGACCCGGCACACGAGCGTTACATCACCACTGGGGTAACGGGTTCGGCGCAACTCATCTATGCGTTCGGGAAGATACCCGTCATCCATCCGAAGTTCGCGGCGTTCTACGGCTTCGACGATGGGGACGCCATCGTCACGAAAAGCCTCGCGGACGGCATGCTCGCCGCCATCGCCATGAGCCGCGACGACTACGCCCGCCGCCAGTCCGCCCTCGTCGCCCTCGCCGAGCGGCTGAAAACGCAGACCTTCGCAAATCTAGCGAGTGTCTGCAATTTGCGGTAGAGCCCTAATCTTATGGAAAAACTCCTCTCGATCATCGTTCCCTCCTACAATATGGAGAAGTATCTGCCGAATGGGCTTGGAAGCCTTGTCGTTCCCGATGCCGAACTCCTGCAGTCCCTCGACGTCATCGTGGTCAATGACGGCTCGAAAGACCGCACGAGCGAGATCGCCCACGGCTTCGAGACGAAATATCCGGGCGTTTTCCGCGTCATCGACAAGTCGAACGGCAACTACGGCAGTTGTATCAACGCGGCACTGCCGTTGGCGCAGGGGCGATTCGTCAAGATCCTTGACGCGGACGACTCCTACGACACCGCCGCGTTCGAGCGCTACCTCCGCGCCCTCGCCGCCCTCCCGGCGACGACGGACGTCGTGTTCAATGATTATGCCTATGTCAACCAAGTTGGGCGCGTGACCAAAACGGAGTCCCTTCCGTTCCCAACAGACACGGCATTCGGACTTGAGAGAATCCTCGGACACGACCATTGGATCGGCATGCATGCCGTCGCCTACCGCACGACGCTCCTGCGGGAAATTGGGTATCGCCAGACCGAGGGAATCTCATACACGGACACTGAATGGGCGATTTTCCCCATTGCGTTTGCGCGGGACATCCGTTACATTCCCGAATCCGTCTATCGCTACCTTTTTGGCCGCGCGGGGCAGACCATGGAAGAGAAGACTCGCGTTCGGGGTGCTTGGATGCATGACAGAATTCTGGAAAAGCTGTTCCAATGGCTCGATACGGCGACTTGCGCTCCAGAGGGGCGCATCTACTTGAAGTGGCGAATCGGGCAGATCTTTGCCCTCTCCATAGACCTGCACCTCGAATCTGTTTTTTGCGAGACAATGAAACCTTATCTCGAATGGGTTCGGCAAAAATCCGCCCTTTATGACTTTATCGCGGATGTTGTGCACAACCAAGCCCTCACTCTTGTCTTGAAGCGGTTTCGCTTCCGTTATGTCGAGTTTGCGCTCCGGCATCCGCGTCTGGAGAGACCGACATTGCTGGCGGTGATGTCCTATATCCGTGTCCGCAACCGTTTTCGGCGGTTTCGCCGCAGGCTGCGGCAGAAAGCGCCGAAAGCCGCCTAACGACGAGACTCTTGGTCGGTTGTTTCTGAGATTCCAGTTTTGCCATTTGCCAGTCTCCTCCCCGTCCGCCGTGCGAAGGCGGCGGCGGGCGGCGGCGGGATTTGGTATAATACTGCACATGAAGCGTGAAAATCGCAAGGAAGCGTTTCTCGTCACGGGGGCGCGTCAGATCAGCAGGAAATGATGACGAAATCTACAGCAATCGTTGCCGGAGCGGGAATCTGGGGCTGCACGGTCGCACGGCGGCTCGCGGAAGCAGGGCGGCGCGTCCTCGTCCTCGAGAAGCGTTCCGCCGTCGGCGGGAACTGCCGCTGCGCAATCGACCCCGCGACGAACATCGAAGTTCACCTCTACGGCTCGCACATCTTCCACACGCGCCTCCCGGACGTCTGGGCGTTCGTGAACCGCTTCACGACCTTCAACGGCTACCAGCACAAGGTCCTCGCGCGGCATGACGGCAAGACCTACTTCCTCCCGCTCGGCCTCGCGCTCGTCAACAAGTTCTTCGGCGTCGAGCTCGCGCCGTCCGAAGTCGAGTCATTCCTCTCCGACCCAAAGCGCAAGGCCGCGCTCTTCGACGCCTTCTTCCGCAACTACACCGCCAAGCAGTGGGGACAAGCCCCGGAGGAGATCGACCCCGCGATCATCCGCCGCGTGCCGGTGCGGCGGAGCTACGACGTCAACTACTTCAACGACTTCTGGCAGGGGATTCCGACGGACGGCTACAATCGCCTTTTCGAGCGGATGCTCGACCACCCGAACATCGAGGTGCGCTGCGGCGAGGCGTTCCGACTGGAGGCGGGGCAAACGGCTCTTGACTGTCCCGTCTACTATTCGGGGCCCCTTGACGCGCTTTTCGGCTACAAGTTCGGTCCATTGCCGTGGCGGTCGCTCCGCTTCGAGACGGAGCGGCTCGCGGTCGCCGATGCGCAGGGGACGAGCGTCGTCAACTACGTGGACGCGGACGTGCCGTTCACGCGGCAGCACGAGTTCAAGCACTATCACCCCGAACCGGTCGGACCGCTTTCGCAGGCGGAAAGCCTGAAGTCCGGCGTGGAGACGATCGTCATGCGGGAGTATCCGGCGGCGTGGCGGACGGGCGACGAGCCGTATTATCCCGTAAACAACGAGGCCTCGGCGGCCCTGCTTGCGAAATACCAAACCGAGGCGGCGAAGGTGCGCGGGCTTGTCGTCGGCGGACGCCTCGGCGCGTATCGGTATCTCGACATGGACAAGGCCATCGCCGCCGCGCTGAAACTCGATCTCGACGCAAATCCACTTCCGGAAGCCATCAGATAAACTTCCGGCATTGACGGCGAACGGCGAGAAATGGTATAATACCCGCCACTTGACCGGTGGGATGGCCGAGCGGTTAGGTCGCGGACTGCAAATCCGCTTACAGCGGTTCAACTCCGCTTCCCACCTCCATTCATTCAATTGAGAACATGATCGCATTCTGGGGCCTGATTCTCGGTATTCCGCTCCTCGCTTTCGGCGGGGGCGCAATTCTTTTGAGTGCCCGAACTTCCCGCTTCATCGACTGGTTCGAGTCGTCCCGCCTTGTCGCGGCGGTTCTGACGGTCGTGGCGTGGTTCTGGACGGCGTATGAGTGCGACACTATCGGAATCGACGTCTTTGACATGATTCTGAAGCGTTTCCCCGGCGAAGTGTGGATTCTCGCGGTCGTTCTCTCGTTCCTGACGTTCATCTGGATGCCGAAGAACCTCTCCGTGCGGGCGTTGACGGGCATCCTAATGCTGATTCCGGCGGAACTCTTCAAGGTGACGCGGCTTCTTCTGCCCAAAAGCGGCGTCGGCGCGGTGCATTTCTTCGTAATAACCGCCTATATCGGCGCGGTTATCGGTATGTATGGTATGTTTTACCCCTGGCGGCTCGAGCGCGGGACGCGCTGGTTTCAGTCCTCGAACCTTCGTTTGAAGGGTCTGGGGCTTCTCTGCGCCGCGTGGGGGATTGCGCTCATCCTGATTGGCTATTCAATATGAAAGACGTGCTTCTGATCCTCGTTACGGTTTGCGGAGGCCTCGGCCTCTTTCTGTTGGGGATGAAGCATCTATCTGAAGGGTTGCAGGCGACGGCGGGCGGCGGACTTCGCAAGTTCATGTCCCACGCGACGAGCCACCGCCTCGTCGGCGTCGGCACGGGCATCGTCTCGACCATCATCGTGCAGTCCTCGTCGATTATCACGGTGATGCTGGTCGGGTTCGTCTCGACCGCCCTCCTCACCCTGCCGCAGGCAATCAACGTCATCATCGGTGCGAACATCGGCACGACGGCGACGGTGTGGATCATCGCCTACGCGCCCGATCCGCAGTTGCTCGGATTCGTGGGGCTTGCGCTCGGCGGTGCGCTCTACTTCTTCTTCCGCGGCGAGAAAGTCCACAACATCGGGCTGACGGTCATCGGGCTCGGGCTTGTGTTCCTCGGGCTCTACTTCATGTCCAAGGGCGTTGCGCCGATTCGTGAGAACCCCGACATCAGCGCGGTGTTCGCGAAGATGGATGCCTCCACCCTCGCGGGCGCGGCGCTTGTCGCCCTCGTCGCCCTCCTGCTGACGGCGGTCATCCAGTCCTCCGCCGCGACGATCATGATTGCGATGGCGCTCGCCCAGCAGCAGCTCATCACCTACGAAGTCGCCATCGCCGTCCTCTTCGGCGCGAACATCGGCACGACCGCCACCGCCTGGATTGCCGCGATTGGCGGCACGGCGGACGGCAAGCGCACGGCTCTCGCCCACACGCTCTCGAACGTCATCGGCTCGCTCGTCTTCCTGCCGCTCTTCCCGTTCTTCGTGAAGGCGGGTCAGGCGCTCTTCCCGAACTGGAACGAGGTCGGCACAATGATCGTTTCGGGACGCGAGGCGACCGTTCTGCCGCACATCATGGCCCCGATCGCCGTGACGGATACGATTTTCGCCGTCTGTCGCGGCGTTCTGCTCTTCCCGTTCGTAAAGCCGTTCGCCCGCTTTGTGGAGCGGCTCATCCGCCAGCCCGAGAACGAGAAGCCGCACCTCTCCGTGCTGAAGGTCGGCGCGAAGCTCTCGCCCGTCATCGCCTGTGACCAGGCCCTGCAGGAAGTTCAGTTCATGCGCGACAGCAACCTGAGCCTCCTCGACTGCGCCCGCAAGGTCATCGCGGGGGAATCCGACGAAGATGAGGAGAAACACATCCTCCACCGCGAGAGCATTCTCGACAATGTCCAGCGCGAAGTGACGGAGTTCCTGGGGAGCATCATGACCAAGCGTCTCGCGGCGGATGTCGCGGAGCGGGCGCGGCGGTTGCTGCGCCTCACGGACGAACTGGAGAGCGTGTCGGACGAAGCGGCGGTCATCCTGCGCGTCGTGCATCGGCTCAGGAAGAACAAGCAGGTGATTTCCCCCGTCTCACGCGGCGTTTTGCTTGACGTCGCCCAGCGGGTGGAGGCCTTTGCGCAGGAAGTGACTCCGTGGATTCGTTCGCCGCGTCCCGCCATCGACATCGAGGCGACCCAGAAGCGGTCGCGTGAACTCCACGAGTTCCTGCGGGACTGCCGCCGCGCCCAGCTCGGTCGCGTCGGGCCTGACGACCCCGCCTCACCGCTTCGGGTTCTGGGCGAACTCGACATCATCAACGCCTACGAGCGCGTCAGATCCTATTACCTTAATATCGCCGAAACGCTGGCCGGCGGGAAGCCGACGAGGTAGGCGGCGATGAAGCGTCATCTGATTGGCGTCGGCGGCGTCGGGATGAGTGCGCTCGCAACCGCGCTCGTTCGGCTGGGCGACGAAGTGACGGGGGCGGATAGGAATCTCGCGACGAAGAACATCGCCTTTCTCGAGTCAATCGGCGTAAAGTGCTTTTCTGACGACGGGAGCGGCGTGGACACGGCGACGGACGAGGTCATTGTCTCGACCGCCATCGAATCGGATAACCCAGGGCTTCTGAAGGCGGCGCAACTGGGCATTCCCGTCACGCACCGTGCGAAAGCCCTTGCGTCGGCTCTCGCAGGGCATCGCCTTGTCGCTGTCGTCGGCACGTGCGGCAAATCGACCGTCACGGCCATGCTGGGGCATATCCTCGCAAGTTGCGGATTTGATCCTTTCTGTGTCAACGGCGCGAACGTGCCGGGGTGGGAAGGCGCGGTACGCTTTGGTCGCGGCGAATATGCCGTCGCCGAGGTGGACGAGAGTGACCGCTCGCTCGTCGCGTTCCATCCCTACGCGGCGATTGTCACGAATGCCAGCACCGACCACTACTCGAAGGAGGAGATGGACGAGGTGTTCGACGCATTCGTGAGGGACGTCCCCGGCCCGGTGGTGGACGGACGGGAGCAGACTGGCGAAGCGGATGTTTCGATACCGGGGCGGCACAACCGCAACAATGCGTGGCTCGCGCTGCGAATGGCGGTTGCCCTCGGATGCGCCGAAGACGCGGCACACGCCGCGCTCCTGACCTTCGGCGGCGTGGAGCGTCGTCTTCAGCGGTATGGTTCGTGCGTCTACGACGATTACGCGCACAATCCGGAGAAACTGCGGGCAATGTGGAACACTCTGGCGGAGCATTATCCGAACGGCATTTGCGTCATCTGGCGGCCGCACGGCTACGCCCCGCTTCGCAAGATGATGGATTCGCTCGCGGCGACGTTCAATGAGATTGTGCGTCCGCAGGATAGACTGCTCCTTCTACCCGTCTACGACGCGGGCGGCACGACCGACCGCTCCGTCAATTCCGACGCACTCGCGGCGAAGATTGACGCGGCAAAGTGCGAATTGGTTGCCGACTTGAACGCGGCATATGAATGGATTGGGGCGCATCGCGCCGATTTTGCCGCGTTTGCGACCTGCGGAGCGCGTGACCCCGACCTTCCCGCGCTTGCCGCGCGAATTGCCGCGCTCGCCACACCACCGTCAATGGGGTGATAGTGCCTCCGGTTGGTCAACTGTCGAATCTAGGTAAACTGGCAGGCCAAAATACAAGTGATGTCTAGCGACAGAGAATACAAGAATAGTCGATCTACAATCCTATCGGATGCGGACGATGAAGCCGACACCGCCCAGCCGGACGGCGACCTCCGCTTCTGGCGACGGAAATCCGTGGCTCATCACATTCAGCAAGTTCCACTCGCGGCAAAAGAGTCCGCATGGCAGACTTCCGCTCCACAGGGCAAGAGGATGTCCCGAATCGTCCCGCAGCGCGAGCGACCGCAGCGTTCCGTCTGAACCGAGGCGTAAGCGGAATACAATCGTCTGAAGCCCCGCCGCACCCGAAAGAGTCTGCCGCCAGCCCGTCGATTCTTCGCGGACGAACCACTCGCCGCACTCCCAACCGAGCGAAAGCCCGCATTCGTCGGGGGCGAGCCGTCCATCCTCGTCCGCGTCAGTCCCGAAGGACACCGTGAGAGCATTCGTCTCGGAGGCGTGGAGGGCAAGCCGAACTTCGAGCAGGTCATCCGCCGCGCTGGATGCCGTGAACGTCACATTCGTCGAGGCCTCGGTGTCTGCGAACTCCGATTCCCCCAGGGGCGCGACCGACACCCGTGTGCCCGCGAGCGCGAACGCCGACGACAAGCCAATCAACAAAGCAAGCAGTCTCTTCATCGCATAGCCTCCGTTCAGTCAATCGCCCCCGCCGCCTTGAGTTCAAGGTAGTCGGCCTTTTCTTCACCCGAGAGAATCCTGTCGACCCATTCGACGGAATCCGACAACCCCTTCGTCTTAAAGATTGCCCTTGCCTTTAGCCAAAGATTGCTCACCCCAGGCTTGTCATAGTTGAGCATATAGTAGTCTTCAAGTTTTGTACACGCCGCGTCCATATACTCCTCCAGCTCAAGAACACCGTACCCCATGGTCTGTAGAGCAGACTTGTCCAACGCATTCGTCACAAAACATGTGTAGACCGTTGGACCGGCTTCCGCAAGAGCCGTTCTGAACAAGGCGCGGTTGAGGTCGTTCGTCGCGAGAACCTTCCAGTCCTCGAAACACCCTCCGACTTCATTCGAGATAACCGTGACAAGATTGGTGAACGAGGGCGTTTCGCGGATTCTGTCGGGAAGCCCGTATTCAAGCACACCCAGGGCGGCATTGTGTCTGCGGAAGTACGATTCCTCAAGGAAGGATTGAAATGACTCCTTAAGATTACCCCCTCCGCTACACAATTGCCCCGCCATCAGGCTTACAGCAAGCACAATGTTCTTTACCAAGTTATTCGGTTTCATCATTTTGTCCTCCAGAGTATTCCCTGTAGCCACACGTTCCGTCGAGAAATAACGCATAATTCCGCGAGACACGGATTTTTCCCGCGCCTATGCCCTCACCGTCATAGTCCACAACGCCGACATGCCCCAAGCTGCCCGGATTTGGATGGGCGACGACAAAGCCCGGCACGGGATAGGTATCCCAGTAAGTCCAACCCTCTATTTCCACACCCGCCGATGCCCATTCGTTGGCGATTGGCGGATAATGGCGCTCAAATAACCAGAAGTTTCCCGTCGTGTGCTGAATTGGAACAGGCAACCCAACCGAGATTGCCAAGTCCGCCACGAAGGCGTTGCACTTCCATTTTCCTTTCTGAACGGTAGCAAAACCATTCCTTGCAGAAAGGCTCCTATCGCGTCCATACCGCTCATTCCCCATCTGCGCGAGCGCGGCGTTCCGCAAGGCGAGCATAGCGGAGGATGTGCTGACCCCGATGTGATTGCGCATTCCCTTCTTGCAGGGTCCCGACAATTCCGACACGCCGTGAACGTACTCGACCTCGTTGGACTGGGTGGCGCAGACCGTGCGGGCGCGGAGCGCGAACACGCCCGCCGCGTCCATCGGGAGGTCTTCGGAAGTGCCGCCAGACAGGCGAAGCCGCCACGGGTCGTAGCCGTCCCGCGTCCGCCGCCGCGCCGTCTGCCACTCCACCGAAACGCCGCGTCCCGCCGACGGCTCCATCCCGAGCCGCACCCCAACGGAAGTGCCGCGCACGACCGCAAGCCCCGTCGCGGGGGCTTCCGGCACGGCGACCGCACCAGGCGCGTAGACCGTCCCCTCCGCCTCCGCGCACAGGACTGCCCCCGTCGCGACATTGGGCGTGAACGAGCACACGAACGCGACATCGCCCTCCGCCGCGCTCGCGGCGACGCCCGACACCCCGATTGTCTCCGACCATTCCGCCGCGTCCTCCACCGCGAACTCGGCGGGAAGCGGACGGGAGAACTCGACCGCATCCGCGCCCGACGTCTGCCACACGCGGACGACACCGCCCGTCGGGCAGTCCGCGTCGAGGCGGACGACGAGCGGCGCGGGGCGGCTGCCCTCCATCCAAAGGTCGCGGCGCACGAGACCGGGCGGCAGGGAGAGCGAGAGCCGCGCCTGCGGGGTCTCGTTCGTGCCGTAGGTGAAGCGGAGAACCGAGACGAGTTCGTTCGTGCCGATTGTCGCGGTCACGGAAATCTCGGACGAACGCCAGCTCGGCGCGGACAGGAACTCGACCTCCGTCACCTTCGCGGCGGGCGAGAGGATGCGCACGTCGGGGTCGTCCGTCCGCCAGCGGTAGGTGGCGGCGGGATCGGCGCGGCAGTCGGTGAAGGTCGCGGCGAAACTGAGTTTTCCGGGGAAGCGGCTGACGTGCCCCGCGTCGGGCGTCCCCTTCAGCCCCGGCAGCCAGAAGACGAGCCCCGCCACGGACGCGGACTGCGGGATGACGACGAGGCGGCCGAAGTCCTCCGTCCACCGCCCCACGGCGGACGACGCGGCGGTTTGCGCGGCGGCGCGGAAAGTCCGCCGCGTCACGCCGTCGTCGGCAGACCAGGTGATGGACGAATCGAACGGCTCGGTCAAGAGGGAGTATTCCGCACCCTTCTCAAGCAGGAAGTCGTAGTCGCCCGCCTCGGCGACAACGACGCGGTTCGTCCCCACCGTCAGGAGCGTCCGGCGCACGGGCGCGGAGGGGAACGTCGCGCGGAGGCGGTAGAGTCCGTTCCGCTCGCCCGCGCCGACCTGCACGGCGACCCATTCGCGACATTCGTCCGTCTGACCGGAGTGGTCGCCGTCGTTGCGGCGCGGGCGAGCGTCATCCTCGTTCGGGATGCCGTCGCCGTCCCAGTCGAACGGGTCGATGCGGCGGTAGGCGCACTCCACCGCGTTCGAGCGCGTCACGAAGTCGCCGTTCGGGCGGAGTTCGAACTGGGCGTTCACGGTGCGCTCCCCGGTCAGCGGACTGCCGCGAAAAATCCGCCCGAGGGCGAACCGCTCCCACGTCACGAGCCGCCCGCCCTCCGCCGTCGCGGCGGTCCAGAGCCGCGAGACGGACGGAATCGCCGACATCGGCGCGTCCACGGCGCGGATCTCGTGCGCCGCGTCGCGCAGGGCGGGGCGCACCCGCCCCCACACGAACGCCCACACCTTGGAAGTCTCGCCCGTGCCGACGGGGAACTTCCAGTCCCCGAAGTCGGCGATTGTCACGTCATCGTAAGCGCCGCGCAGATGCCACTTCCCGCAGGTCGCCCCGTTCGTCGGCATCGCGTAGGAAACCGCCGCGTTCGTCGCGACGCCCCCGCGCAGCGCAACCGTTACCACTCTTGCGAACCAACCTCTCATTTGCCACAGATTCTATCAAAACCTTAGCAAATGTGTCAAACACAGGCGGATACCCTGCGCATCACCCGATTTGTGGCAAGATCTTACCTCTACGCCTTCATCGCCTGATGCTTGAAAGACGACTGAGTCGTGCGGCGGCGATTCTTCGCGCAATGGCATGATACGCTTCGTAGAAGCCCCCGACAATCCGACGGACAGGGGTCGTGCCGGCAAACGACCTTCCACAAGCCCCAGTTCGCGCAAGCACCGCTCGTACCGCCGTCCTTCCGGACGATGGTTCCACTTCCACGGCTTTTTGGGCCCCCAGTAGTGCAGAATCGCCGGATTGAGAATGGCCTCAAGGATCTCGCGCGGCGGACACCCCCGCCAGTGCGCATCGTTTGCGGATTGCTTGAACTGTCGATCCAGCCAGCCGTCACAATGGTTGTATCGCGCCGGCAACCACACGGTGCGGGCCCAGAACAGGCAATTCAGCGCGTCCTGATCGGGACGAGTCACCGCATCGCGGTGGACTCCGTACCAGTCCATGATCTGCGGCAGAAGTCGTTCCTCCCGAAACGCATCCACGTTCATGACGAGAACGCCGGAATTGAAATACGCGGTCGCCTGCGACGACATGATGTCCGACTCCCAGATCGGGTCGGGATTCTCCCGCGCATCGCGCCGCGTTTCAGGCACGGCGGCAAGAACCATTCCCGTCAGATCCAGGTTGTAGAGTTCCGCCAAGTCGCAGCATACGAACGTGTCGATGTCGAGATAGACGATGTTTCCGTGCGCTTCGGGAAAGCATTCGGCAATAAAACACCGTGCCCACATCATGCTTCCCCAGACGCCGTTCTCCTTGCCGATGACATTCCGATACCGCGTCATCAGGTCGTCACAGTTGATGACCTCCAGCGAAGCCTCATCCCCCTCGGCGAGGCCCAGAAGCGCGGCTTCATGCTCCCGCGTCAGCGCACCGCAGCCCGTGAGGATCGAAACCCGAAGGGGAAACGCCTTGTCCGCCGACTTGAGAAGCGAGCGGACGGCAACCATGAGCGGAAGGAATCCGCGGTCGTCCGTCGCGAAGACGACATGGCGCGACTTTGAGGCGCGGTCGGGTTCCGAGGGGTGGATAGGATGAGGCTGCTTCATGTCAATCGGAAGAGGGTCGTTTCGCGGTCGTCAGATGTGTCGCTTCAGGGCCTTTATCCATTCCTTCGGATGCGTGGCGACATAGGTCTTGCGCATGTAGTCGGCGCGGTGGCGGATGTTCCGCTGGTAGCCGTAGGCGTTGAGCCGCCTTGCCGCGTCAAGGTCTTGGTCGAAGATGTGCCGGAGGAACGCCGTCAGCCGTTCTTCATACCAGGTGTACGGATGGACGAACGAGGGTGCGGAAACCTTCTCGAGATAGGCCGCATCGTCCCGGTCGAGACGGATGACCTCCTCCACCGCGCGTTCCACGTCGTCCCGCGAAGCGACGCGCACCATCGCGGCCGGATTGAAGTCCGCCGCGATTTCGGGGTTTCCGTAGTAGATCGGCACACTGCGGACGGCGAGCGGCTCCATCACCTTCTCGGTCGTGTAGCCGGGGACGGTCGAGTTTTCAAAGGCGATGTTGAACTTGTAGCCGGCGATGAACGCGGACTTGTCCGCCACGCGCCCGCCCACGTTGTTCAGCACCTTTCCTCCCGAGGCTACGGGCTTATACTTTGAAAGCCGCTTGAAGAATTCGATGCGCAGCGGGTCGCCTTCGTCGTTTGAGACGACGAATGAGCAGAACTCGCGCTTGAGGAGGGCGGCCTTCTCGTCGCCCGTCGGCGGCTTCAGTTCGCAGAGCGACTTGAACTGCCATAGTGCGAGAAAAGGGGGCTTCGCAGGTATCTGTCGCCGAAGGAGAGGTCGTCGAAGCCGATGGCGTAGTCGAACTGGTTGAAGTCCGGCACGTAACTCTCGCCGATGCAAACGATCCGCACGGCATTCGGGTAGTCGAGGTGCTCCATTCCAAGCCCGCCGTCGATGAGGTAGTCGGGGTCTCGTTCGACGAGTTCGATTTCGTAGAACTTCGATAGCAGACGGTAGATTCCGATGTCCTTCGGGTTCATTCCGTAGTAGTCGACGAACTTGATGCGAAGTCGTTTCATGTTCGGTTTTTCCATTTGCGGAGATTATACCATATTTGCGGGCGTATGTTGCCAGGATATAGGTGTCGGTGTTTGCGGTGTTTGCGGTTTTTGGCTTTCTCTGCTGTCTTTGTGCCTGGCAACGTGCGGCACGGCGGGCGGCGACCTCGCTGACCCGCCCTGATGCGCAGCGGCTTACGCGTCCGTCGCCCCGCTCGACAATCTTGAGATTGCCTTCGGGGGCGCGTCCGGCGCAATCCGCCGCGCCTGAGGTCGGGCACTCGGCTGTCGGCCGCCCGCCGTGCCGCGTTGGCAACCCTGGTCGAGTTCGTCGCGTCGCGCCGTCGCGCTTGAGGGGCGTCCGCCCGTCTCACTCCGCTCAACGCTCGCCCGCCCCTCCCGCTCCTCACCC
>CAVFWY010000032.1:0-14334 GCA_963626175.1 Gemmiger sp. | reverse complement strand
AAGTGGTAGCCGTCGTAGAACGCCTTGAGGTCGGAGAGCACCGTCTCCTTGAGCGCAGGGTCGAACCCGTAGTCCGCGAAGACCTCGTCGACGTATTTCCGCACCTGCGCCCCGGTGAAGCCGACCATGCCAAGCTTGTCCTCGTCGAGGCTGATGACCGTGCCGACGTTGAAGCCGCTGGAGAGGTCGTCGAGCGTAATCGGCAGGACGCCCGTGAAGTAGGTGCGCCCGACCGTGTTGTCCTTCAGTCCAGCCTTGAACGACTTGAAGAACGCCTTGAAGAACGACTCGCGCGCCTGCTCGCTGTCGTGTCCGCAGATTGCGTCGTAGTCGTCGTCGCGTCGCGAGACGACAAGTTCGTTGGTAAAGTTGTCGTATTCGTCGACGATGACGTAGAGCGGGGGAAGACCCGCGTTCTTGACGATGTTACGCACGGCATCGATGGTTGCCGCCGCCGTCGGCGCAGCCGCGACTGGAGACCAGTCAGCCAGATGCGAGTAGGCGGTCGTGAAGCGGGAGACGCATTCCTTCACGTGCCCCAGGAAGTCGCGCTCGATCTCCTTGACCGTCCCGACCTGGATTGTCGAGAAGTCAAACGTCAGCACGAGGAAGGAGTTCGCGAGCGGCGTCGGGTCTTTGCCGATGTCGAAACGTCCGAAGAGTTCCGCAAACCTGTCCTTGCAGTTGACGTCGTAGTAGTATTCGAGCATCGAGCAGACGATGGACTTGCCGAAGCGCTTCGGACGCAGGAACACGGGCGTCCGGCACCTCTCCAACTCGCGGATGTAAGAGGTATTGTCCACGACATAGCAGTCGCGGACAAGGTTCTCCCAGTTGATTACACCATAAGGTATCTCGCGCTTCATGATGCCTATTATACCAAAAATCCGCTCCTGCGGATTTTCCACTAGTAACGGGCCGGTTGCGCAAGCCGTTTGCAAACTGTAACCGCCACATCGTTGTTTGCAATTTCTGCCTTTCCCCTTTGCCTTTTTGCCTGACAACGTGCGGCACGGCGGGCGGCAACCCTGGTCGAGTTCGTCGCGTCGCGACTTCGCGCTTGAGGGGCGTGCTCGGTCTCACTCCGCTCAACGCTCGTCCGCCCCTCCCGCTCCTCACCCTCGTCTTTCTTGTCACTGGAGGATAACCATTCCATTCTTCAACTTCAACTCCAACTTCTTTTCATCCCCTCTCCCGATTCTCCCGATCACCACGGCTATCCCCCTCCCCCACCCTCAACGGCTATCTCACCAAAATCCGTGAGATCCGTGGTGAACCAATCAGTCGAAGTCGAACAGTGGAGAATCCAGTCAATCTGTTAACCTGAAAGAGCCGCGCAGCGACGGATCGGGCGACACCCGCCCAAGCCGCCGGAGCGACCAGGATTGGTTGGCCTGCCGCCCATTACTTTCCACTATTCGACTTCAACTTCAACTTTCTAACCGTCACACAAACGCCTTATAGACATTTGCCGTTTGCTCGGCACAGGCAGACCACGAGAAGGCGGCGCGGCGAGAAAGGCCTTTCGCAATCATTTGAGTGCGTAGGTTCTTATCATTTGCGAGAGCCGTTATATCATCCCGCAAGGTTTTGTCGTCCCCAGGCTCAAAGTAAAGCGCGGCATCTCCCGCCACTTCAGGGAAGCAACTCGCCTTCGACAAGATCACTGGACACCCCGCGTCAAATGCCTCAAGAATCGGAATCCCAAAGCCCTCATACAGCGACGGATACACGAACGCCACGGTATTCGCATATGCCGCGCGGAGTTCCGCGTCACTCAAGAAGCGTTGCTCGACCGCCTTTTCGATATGCTCGGCAATCAATAATTGCCGCTCGGAGTCCGTAAACCGAGTACCCGTGCAAATCAAGCGAAGTCCGTCCCTGAGCAAGGGCGCAATGGACTTCACGAACCATTCGAAATTCTTGTATCCGTTACGCTTGCCCACAAACAGAATATAAGGAGACCGTTGGAAGTCCGCTACTGTTTCTTCGCAGACGGCTGACTCTGAGGGCGCGGCGGATGGTGTAAAACCGTGATAAATGACGCGAATCTTCTCTTCTGGGACATCATAGAGCCGCAGAATGTCTCTTTTTGTGTTCTCCGACACGGCAATAATCGCATTCGCTCGCCGCAGAACCTGCTTGCGATTGTGCCGCACGCGCCGATCGTTGTTGATAAGCTCGGGGATGAGGTCGTGAATCGTCACCACCATCGGACACCCCTTCGGCAACTTTTTGTAAACGCCGCGCATACGATGGGGGGCGGTCGGATGAAACACATCAAAATCGCCCGCACCCAATGCCGCATCCACGGCCCGAATGTTCGCAAGTTCTCCGCTGGGGAATGTCTTCGGGAACAGCCTCGCCAATGTCCTATAGACATAGCTGATTCCACGAAAAGTGTGTCCGTCGAGAAACTGCCGCTCAAAGTCCTGCATCGTCTGCAACGGACGCGGCAGAGAGAACGGTGGCTCAACCAAGAACGCATTGTTGCTATTCACCAACGGAAGCCGCACCTCACATCCGTAATCGCCCAGCCGTCTCATGATTTCCGTGAAATAGCGGCTCACGCCACCGTGAGGCTCACAAAGTCCGCCTTCGTCATAGAGAATCCGCGTCTTCATCATGCCGCCTCCCGATAGCAAGAGGCCGTTTCATACCTTGGCACGGACGCTACTATACTTGTCAATGAAAAAAAGAACGATGCGTTCAAGAAACGGATATCTAAAGATCAATTCAACGTAATGAAAGCAAAATGGCGAGCGCGTAAAGACAGTTTGCGCCCGAACTGCCGACTCAAGAAACTCATGCGTCGCAACCATCTGCCGAACCATCTCTGCATACTTGGAGAATTGCGCCCGTAGCGAAGCATCCAGATGTAGAGAGAGTGCAATTGCGAGCATTCTTTGCAGTTGGAATTCCAGATAAGGCCGTGACGCTTGCGAACGGGATTCCGCACAATACTGCTTCAACATTCTGTCAAAGATCTTATCAAACATCCAAACATTTCGAACAGATATCGCATGCTCCACGCTCTGCCCGGCACGCCCAACCAGATAGCGGTAGACGGGTTGCTTGATGTAACGCATTCCACGCGAAAACGCTGCCGGAAGATACATCCACTCGGTATCCGTATAGGAAATGCCCTCCAATTGCGTGTAGCCAATCTCCCTGACGAGCGCCGTGCGATAGGCTATGGCATGCATAGCCATTTCGCATTTACGCTCGACGCACATCTCGATACCGAATGGCACATCCGTCGGCAATGGGTAGTTCTTGGATTCGCATACAACTCCTTTCTTGCCGACCTTGACCAAGACCCAGTCGTTCATCACCATGTCCGTCGTCGGCGGAAGGTTTGCGAGTTCTTTCAAATACAGCCCGAACGCCGCCGTGTCGTAGGTGTCATCGGCATCGAGAATCTTGACGAAACGTCCTTCCGCGACTGGTAACGCCGCGTTAATGCAGCTGCCGTAGTTTCCGTTCGCCTTGTCGATGACGCGGAAAACGCCCGGGTATTTCGTCTCAAACTCATGCGCAATCTCGCTCGTCCGGTCTTTCGACCCGTCATTGACCACGATGATGTCCAACCGGCTCAGCATATCCGCGTCATCGACGACCAGACTGCCGAGACACTTCGGCAGATACTTCTCCATATTGTAGGAGGGAACGATAATAGAGAGCAGTTTTTCCATAGTGCTTTAAGTCAGATTAATCCTTGGGGCATTTTCAAGACTGATTTTGCGACTTCATCTTCGTTGAGATCGAGATTCAGCACGGCGTCAATGACTTCAGGATTCATGCGACCTCCCCCTATGCAAAAGCCTGTTGAGAACGCGGCCAGGACGAACAATCTGCCTTTCTTGCGCCTCGCAAGAAGTCGGAGAATCACACGCGAACGCGATAGACCGAACAAAACACAAAAAGAACAAGGCAGTAAGACCTCGATTATATTTGAAGAGACCGGCTATGATTCTCTTTTTCTTTCCGACAACTAAATCAAAACCTGCATCCGCAATTTCATGAAGCAAAAGAGTCGCGTTCGACAGCGTCCTGTCTTGAGCATAGCACGATGCTAAAGAATTCAAACACCTGTTCTGCAACAATCCTTTCAGGGCTTTGTTGCGAACTGTCGCGTGTAAGTCCTTATATGACGAATAAAGGAGTTTGTGATCCTTTCTTTTACTGTGCGTAAGCCCAAAAGCATGCCAACGATAGCAATAACCGGTGTCGGAAAACCCTGTGACTGTTTTTGCATGATCAAGAACAGCATAAGTAAAAACCTCGTCCTCGCTGACAGACAAATTAGGGACGAATCTCTTGTGGTTGTCGTTGATCAACGACAGCTTAAAAAACTTATTCCAAGTGTATCCCAATAGATTGACTCCCGTATCGTTAAACACCAATTTCCGACAATAGGTCGCAATCCCCTCACAGGAATCAATCACTCCAATGCGCGGCCCACGACAAAACTTCACCGTGCCATCGTCATTGACAAAGCGAACCGGCAGAAAATTCACATCCGCCTTGTGGGGCTGGTCGACAAAGAATTGCAAATGCCCGGTCGCGAGATAGTCATCGCCGTCGAGAAACAAAACCCACTCGCTTCGCGCCATGTCCAACGCCCTGTTCCGCGCCGCGCTCACGCCCGCGTTCGATTGATGAATCACGCGGAATCTCGCATCTTTCGCGGCATATTCGTCGAGAATCGCGCCACTCGCGTCCGTCGAGCCATCATCCACGCAGATCGCCTCCCAGTCCGTGAAGGTCTGCGACAGGACGGAATCCAAGCACTCGCGCAAATACGGTGCGACATTGTAGACGGGAATGATGATGGAGAAGATCATTGTATCTGCACTTCCTCCAGCCGCACGAGCTCTCGGCCGCGGAACTCATAGCAGAGGAAGTGGACGGGAGTGCCGGCGGCGAGCGCGGGCAGGTTCGGGTCGGTCGCGTAGGCCTTCAGCTGCGCGACAGCCTCGGCATGCTTCGCCGCGAGCTCGGCGTCCGTGGCGTCCGCCTTCGAGTGCTTCATCTCAATCACGTAACTTTGCTCGGGAATCGAACCTTCCGGGAGCATCCGGTTCGGGAAGAGCGCGTAGTCCGAAAACCCGCACGGATGCGACAATTCGGGCTTCACCATATAGACGCTCTTCATCGTCAAATAGGCGCGGAGGTAGCCGTTAATCCGCGCTTCGCCGTAGAGTCCGTCACGCGGCGAGCCGTTGTCGCGGTATTTCTCCGCGAGGTAGGTCAGGAACTCGCGCCACTCGCCGTCCCACGCGAAGGCGTTGAACTTCTCGATGAACTCCGACGTGTCCACCGCGTTCGGACGCGAGGCGTATTGCGAGCGCATATACTCGAAGATCTGGCGGCGGACGCACTCGTTCGGGATGCGGAACGTCAGGTCGCCGCGACGGAATCGGCCCATCGTGACGATGCCATAATAGTAGTAAAGCGACTTGAAGTTCGCCTCATCAAGAATCTTCTCGATTGGGAACGACTCGACAAGGTCAAACGTCGTCTCGTCGGCGTCCGCAAGTTCCTCGGTGAGCGGCAAAACACCGTCGAATGTCTCGGCGTGGCGTTGCGCGGCGAGAATCATATTCAGCTTGCTCCAGTCGCTGCGGATGTTGCCGTCGATGAGGTTCTTCGGCGGCTCGCCCGTCGCGACGAGCTTGCCAAGGTAATAGAGCGCCATGTCGCAGTTGTAGAGAGACTCCTTTCCGACGCACGCCTCCGAGAAACAGTAACTGTCGTACCACGCCTTGACCGTCTTGAGGTGCGGCGCGGCGGGGCTTGAGAACTTGCCCGTGCCCTGAAAGTCCTCGAAAAGACGGCGCGTCTCGTCCGCCGTGAAGCCGACCATCGAGTGGAACTCGGCCTCCTGCGAGATGTTCGTCGCGATGTTGAAGCCGCTCGTCAGGTCGTCCATCGTCACGGGCGAGACGCCCGTCATGAAGATGCGGTCGCACGTGCCCTTGAACTTCTTGAACCAGCCGCGGTAAAACCCCGTGCCGTGCGTAATCTCCTTGTAGGGGTCTTTGCCCGCCGTCGAGACGATTTCGTTCGTGAAGTTGTCGTATTCGTCGACAATCACGTAGATGCCGAGACCAAGGCGCTTGGCAAGATCGCACAGCCGACTGTACTTCGCATCTGCTCCCGGCGCATGCAGGATCTCGTCCACGTTCGCAAGCGGCGAAATCTGCTCCCGATGGCTGGACACAAGATTGTAGAGGGTCGTGTCCATGTAGGCCTCGAACTTCTTCGCCCACGTCGTACCGAGGCAGACATTGACCTGCGAGAAGTCGAGCGAGAGGACAAAATAGCGGCTCGCGTTCTTCGTCGGATTCCTGCCGATGTCGAGATCGCCGAAAAGACGCTGGAAATTCTCCTTCTCAGCGACTTCATAGTAGCAGCGCAGAGTCTCGCAGAGGAGGGACTTCCCGAACCGACGCGGTCGCACGAAGAACAGGAAGTCCGCACGTTCCTCCATCTTGCGGATGAACGCGGTCTTGTCAACATAGTAACGATTCTCCAAGCGAATGCGCTTGAAGTCCTTCACGCCATAGGGCATCTGCTCGGATCTCATACCGCGCATTATACCATATTCCGCGCCACCGTTGCCGCAATCCAGCTTTTTCTGCGGGTCGCACCCCTCATGCCGTCACTTACTTCCTCAACAGTGGAAGTCAGCCACGCTTGACTGTCCGCGATGTACTTATCCAGTTCGGGGCTAATCGCATACTCAGTTCGCAGTTTCCGAACGATTTCACCCGTGCCACCCGAGTAAGAAAACCGCCGATCCGCCACGCCCGCCTTGGAAAGCAGGGACGGCTGCCGTCCGTTGGGCGATTGCCCTTTCTCTCCGTAAAGGCAGACAAACCTCTTTTGATACAAAAGCGAGAAAACGCAGCCATGGAACGACGAAACGATGACATACTCGGCATCGCGCATATGCGCCAAGAACTTGTCCGGCGGCAAGGTGTTGTCGTCATTCTGAAGCCCACTCGTCGGCTTGTTCCGATAAACATCGGCGACAAACAGGCGAAGGCCAAGTGTACGGGCGATTTCCATAGCCTTGGGGACGACCTGATCCGCATCGCTCACGACATAGGCGAAAACGTAAGGTTCCTTGACGATGCGCTTCCTGAACTCAAGCCTGCGGTAGGCATCTCTGGAGAGAAGGAGCGTCGGGTCGCAGACGACAGGCCCCGCGACCTTAACCTGTTCGCGCAGTGCCGCCTCTCGATAAGAAACGGCGCGGAAACGATTTGTGGCCGCCGTGGTCAGTCTCTTCTGCCACGACTCCGCAAGAGACGAATCGCCGCCACTCAAGGCATAGCCAATCATCGGCACTGCCGAACCGACGCTTTCCCCAAGAAAGAGCGGCATGTTGTCCGCGCCGGCGCATTCTGGATTCCAAACCTGATCGCTGCCGACGACGACAAGGTCGTAATTGTTGGACGAACCATTCGAAATATGCAAGAACTTCTTGCCAAAGCGCGTAAAGACGAGATGACGACGAAGATAGGCGAAGTGCGTGGAGCAATGCAGATAACACCAGCCTGCGAGATTTCGGGCTTTGCCAACAATCCCGCGCCGCCACAACTTCGGCGCACGAAATTCGACCCCGACATTGTTGCAATTAGGGAAGGACACTACATACCCCCCCCCCCCCATCTGCTCAATGAAAGTCTGCAATGCCCATGCCTGAAGCACCGCTCCACAGTTATAAGCGCGATGAAAAGTCAAAATGCCGATTTTCTTCATGCTATGTCAATTTCCCCTGAGCAGCATCGCCTCCTCGATGGCTTGGCGCTCGCGGCAGAGCTCCAACTGGAGTTCATTGATCGTCGGGAGTTCAAGATGATACTTGACGGCAAACAGGTTGCGCTCGTGCTCGTTCAGCGTGTATTTCACGATGGCCGAGTCCGTGTCAGACCCCAGCACGATTCCGACCGGCGGATTGTCTCCGGGATTCGTCATCTCGCGCTCGTAATAATGCTTGTAGAGCTGCATCTGTCCGATGTCCTGCGGAGTCACCTTCCCGACCTTCAGGTCGATTAGAAAAAAGCACCGCGCGATATAGTTGTAGAACACGAGATCGCACGTGTAGGTCTCGTCGCCGATCCGCAATCGCTTCTGCTCGGCGTCCAACGCGAAACCCCGCCCCAATTCCATCAGAAACATACGGATGTTCTTAATCAACGCCGATTCCAAGTCCTTCTCCTGATAATCTTCGCGGCGGATGCCGCTGAACTCCAGGATTGCCGGGCTGCGGACAAGATCCTGAACCTGCGGTGTCTCACGCTTGACCATCGCCTTCAAGGACTTCGGATCGGCCTTGTGTCGCAGAAGCCGCTCATAGTAGAGCGAGGCAATCTGACGCTGGAGGATGCGAACGCTCCACCCTGACTTCACGCACTCTTCAAGATAGTATTGCCGCGCATCAGGGTTCTCAACCTTGACCAGTGTGCGATAGTGCGACCAACTCAATTTGTCACACAGCGTGTGACGATTTGGGAACGCCAGATAGACAAGCCTCATGTAGCGGAGATTGGTTTCCGTAAAGCCGTCTCCGAACTCCGCCGTCAGCTTGACGGAAAGGGTCTTGATCAGTCCGTCGCCGTATTTCGCCTTGCTTCGACCACCCTGCTTTTCGACGATTTCGCGTCCGACATTCCAATAAGCCTCGACCATCGCGGCATTGGCCGCGACATAGACGGTCGCGCGCGCCCGAGCGATGATGGCACGGACGCTTCGATACAACTCGCCCTCCGGCGGCTGCACGACCTCCGAAAGCATCGCTTCATTTTTAATGCGCTTCTTCATCACCAACAATCTCCTCTCGCGAAACGGCCCAAAGCCATCACTTTCACAACCAAGTCTTTCTCATGCGCACATTATACCAAAATCTCCACCGCTCTTCTCCTCTGCCCTTCTCCACGCCCTCCCGACCTCCACGGTCATTCCCACATCTCTCATCCGATTGCGTCCAGAAGCCATTTCTTCGACCGCTCGCGCCAGGTGTCGAGTTCGCTTGCTCGCGCCTGAAAGTCCGTGATGCGCGCGGACATGGCGGACCTGAGCGCATCGGGGAACTCCACGCGGATTTCCCGCCCGAAGATGGTCGCGAACATCAGTGCGTGGAACGAATCGCTCAAGACGAACTCCGCCGTCGAGATGTCCTGCACCCACTCCCGCGCATCCGCGCCGATACGAAGCGAAAGATGCGGCGAGAGGAAGATTCGCGCCCGTACGATGAGATAGCGAATCCAGCCCCCCCCCCCCCCCCCCCCCCCCCCCCCCCCCCCCACGAAACGCCTCCACGTTCGACATGATGTGGACTTTGCATTTCCTTTCCTTCGCCAACCGCACGAGTTCCGACACCCGCCCATCAAATGGCGAAAGGCAATAGAACGTGACGTGCGGCTCGTCGGGGACCGTCTTCAGGTCAAGCAAGTCCCGCCAGTCATCGGCGGAAAGGAGCTGCGTTGGATCAACCACCCATTCGACTTTCTTTCCGCTTAAGGCCTCAAGTTCGGCGACATTCGTTCTTTCGCGCACCGAAATCGCGTCGAAGCGCGTCAGTGCTTCCGCAAATACCGCCTCATGCGGATGCACTGTGGCCGCGCCGACGCTCGCCGCGTAGCTCACCTTTCGGACGGAATCGTCAATGCCGCGCAGGAGATAGGAAAACGCCGGATCGTTCCACCGGGTCGTCCAGACCTGGTCGCTGCCGACGATGATCGTGTCGTAGCGATGCGCTTCGTCGAGTTCCGCAAGCGAGGCGTATTCTCGCGGCGAAATCCTGATGTATCGGTCAAAAAGCCGCTTCGTCTTTCGCAGACGGCTCATTCGCGCGAAGGGGCTGCTGCAGAAGACAAGGTCACGGAAGGCAGACTTCAATGCCCGGAGAAAGTCCTTCAAGCCCCTGATTCGCGTGGGCCAGACGACGGAAATCGGCGAGAATTTCCAATCCGGGAATGCGTATCTGATCATTTCCACATCATAGCCACGCTTTTTCAAGAACGTCTGCATTGCAAGTCCCTGCAAAAACCCACCATAATTGGTGTTCCGCCACCAAGTCATTACGCCAATTTTCATACTATTCTCCGTCCTCCTGGACCACCTTTCATCCGATTAATCTTTCTTTCATCATTTGTATCCTCGAGGACACGAAGTTTCGTTCTTGCACATTAAGAACAAGATACCAAGCCAATGGAAGCAATGCAACTTCCGTCAAGAGAACGGTCAAAAGAATTCTCACAAAAGAGGGCTTCATTAGGAAATGAGGGAGATAACCCAACAACAAAGCCCCACTGCCCGCAAGAATGAGCGGCAGAAAGACTTTATTCAGCCAATACCTCGCCGACATGCCGACGATTGAGCGCGCGAACCAGACGCGTCCCCACGCGCAGAACATCATTGTCAAGATCATGGCATATCCAACCGAGTAAATACCCCATCCTTGTGCAACGAAAAGCGCCGCGATCGGAAGCGTAAGGATCAAGGATGTCCCGAGAACGAATTGATACTTCGCGATTTTCCCGCTCGCGCTGACCGCCAACATCTGTCCGACGGCCGTGCGGTCAATCATATGGCTGAATAATATGCACACACAAAGTCCCGCCGCATAAACGGGAGGTTCTTTCAGCCATATGTGAAGCACTTCATCCACCTCCAAAAGCAACGGGATCGCGAAGATCATCGTAAGCAAGGTTCCGAATTTGCAGGCTTGAAATGAGAGAGACCTCACCTTTTCCATTTGATTGGCGCCATAGGCATTGTAGATCGCCGGTGAAAACGCACCGATCATTGATCCCGCCAAAGTCTCCGTCTGCCCTGCAAGCGTATTGGCAACCGTCATTGACGAATTACGCATGGGACCAAACACGGGGCGACGATTAAGCAAGATTGCGATGCCCTGGGAACGCAACATGGCCCCTATCCATCCAAACATCATCCAGCCTGAATAATTCAGCACCTGCTTGACGCGGGAAATGCTAAGTGCATATCTGAATCGAAAACGACACTCGGGGAAAAGCAGAAATGCGCGAATCGCTATGACGAGACTTGGCCCGAGCGCGAGCAGACAGGACCATGCCGCAAGTTTCGCGAGCCAAACGGCAGGGTGAGAAACCATGTAATAAAGGAAAACGACGTTTAGGGTTGTTGTTATAAATGAATAAACTGTCAACTCTGCTATGTATTGCTTCGCCGTATACATAGCGCTCAACGGCACGGTAATCATTGAGACAAAACACGTGATGCAACTGAAGTGGAAGACCCAGAGGCAATCAGACACCCGTGCTGAAGGAATGACTATCCAGCCATTGTTGATCGCGTACTCGCCCAGAGGCCATCCTATCGACATGAGGACGAGGGGCACGACCGTATGAATAAGCACAGCTGTCGAGAACCATTTCCGACACTCTTCAAGTGCGCAGTCTTTATCGACAGCCACAGAGCTGGCGCCAACGGATAATGCGTAGAATCGTCCAATAGTCCCAGCCAAGATGCTGTTCAACAAGGCGATAAAGACCGTCAGCCCGCCAACAACGCCCCAAAGGCCATAATCTTCTTGTCCCAGAGCCATTAAAGTCCACCGACCGCAAAAGAGACCGATGACAAGCGCATACAGCGACCTGCCGTATGTGGCTATGATGTTTAAGAATATTCGTCGATTCGGGGACATACAATCTCAAGTATAGTCAATAGCAATTTATTTTTCCTCCATGGGGTCTGACCCCATGGCAAAAAAATGTTGATAACTTTATTGTCATACGCTTCTCCTTAAATGAAGTTTACGCAGGACACGGCCGCCGAGGCGGCGGATGCGCTGATAGAGCGTGGGACGCAAGAGGCGGATGACGAGCGCGTCAAAATCGTCCGTCTTGCCGATTGCCGCGAAGAACTTCGCGCGGCGGGGGTGCGGCGGGAACGAGCGGAATACGGGCAGATTGTGACGCCGGATGTCGTCGTAGTCGCTTGTCTCCACGCGACAAAAGCCCTTAATCGCCGTGAACGCCGCCGCGCCCTTCTCCGTGTTCACGAGGACGACGGACGTCCCCTTGTCGTCGTCGAGCAGCGGGAAACGCTGCTCGATGCCCCAGTAATCCGCAATCGTCAGGTCTGACCCCGAGCGCAGTTCGCGGACGACACATTGCTGGCACGACGGGCGGTTGTAGAGCTCGGACAGAAATCCGCGCAGGAATGGGTCTTCCGTCAATGACTTAAGATACGCGATATTGTTGGAGTGAAACGACAACAATATCGCGAATCTTTTCCAGGAGCAATTCTTGCTCCTGGAAAAGATTCGCGAGATTTTACTCCCAGCCTCTTTTTCGCGCTGTTGGGCGTACTTTTGGAAGGCTAAGGGGGACGGCGCGGCGTGACAAATCACCTCAATTGTGAGCAAATTGTCGTGACTCTTGCCTAAATAGCGATTTAACGCGGCGATTTGGCAGGGCGTGCCCGAATAAAGGACGGGAATGCCCTTTTTAAGCGCCTCGCGCACCTGAAAATAGGCGTCGCCCACATTCGCCTGGACATATTTACTGCCGCGAAGCTCGGCAAGCCCCGTCTCATCACGGACAGAGATGATTTTCACCGAATAGTCCGTATAATCCCACGCCGCGCCGAAGACGATGCCGCCCTTGGCGAGGACTTGCCGCGCCAAGAGCGAAAACATCCCGCCCGACGAGCTTGCCATCCGCAGAGCGTCGTCCGTCGCGACCGCCGCGTAGACGGCGCGTGGTTCGCGGGGCGGCAGACGGTTGAGGGACGGACACGCACGTTGGCATTTTCCGCACAAAATGCACAATTCAGCGTTAATTTGCGGATAAAGGAAGCCCTCGGAGTCCGCGACCATCGAGATTGCGGACTTTGGGCAGACGGCGCGGCACGCGGCACATCCAGAACAGAGGTCTTTGGGTGCTAATTCTATCATTTAGCAAACCTCGCTTTCCACGGACGCAACTTCTGCATCTGCCATGGGGTCTGACCCCATGGCAAAAAAATGTTGATAACTTTTCCCTCGTCTAGCGGCTGTCCAGGAATAAACCGTCCTTCCACGGTTATGACCGGGATGTAAGAGGTCTTGTCCACGACATAATCGCGGACAAGGTTTTTGCAGTTGATTACACCATAGGGTATCTCGCTCTTCACGTGCCTATTATACCAAAAAATCCGCGCCAACGGATTTTCACGGATTGACTGGATTTCCACCCTATAATCGGGTCAAAAGCTACTTCAAGGACAAGCATTTCGCCCACGCGGCCGCAGAATCAATGTAATTCATTGCCGGAGCAATATCAGAAAAAGTCCCAGAACTAAAATGTCCGGGACTATTGGGGAGTGAAAGATTGTTCAAAATGTTCAAAAGGCATCGGCGGCATCGCTGACGCGGCGGTTTCGTTTCTCGGCAGCAGCCTTCCGTGCTTCGGCTCGCAGGGATTCCTGCTCCTCGGCGGCCGCACCCAGAACCGACTCGTCCCACGCGGCGATTACCGTCTGGTAGTCCGACGAAGCCCCCGCGAGGCAGACCATCACGCGACGTCCGTCGCCAATGTCGAACGCATAGCAGGGACGAGTAAAACTGCAGAGCCGCGCCCATGTGCCATACCGCTTCTCAAGGGCCTCAATCAGATAGTGGCGTTTCCACCGCGCACCCGGGTCAATGACGTTCTTCGCACACGCGATGACCTTTGCAATCCGGTGCGACTTCGGCGTCACATAAACATAGTAGTCGTCAAAGTCCGCCAGTTCCTTCTTGGGAGTGAACGTGGTGCGACGAAGCGTCGGTTCGGAAGCGTCGAACACGAAGTTCGTGCCTTCGAGCACCTCGCCAAACTTCAGCCCCATGAAGGAGTCGGTCTCACCGTCCGCCTTCTTCGCGTTCTCCTCGTTGAGGAGACGCGCACACGATGCGGGACGGTCAAGCGTGCCAACCGAATAACTTTGGGAGAATTCGCTCGACGAATTCTCCAGCACGTTTCCATCCGTATCCGTGGTCGTGCGGGTTTCGCGGCGAATCTCCGTCACCATGTTGCCGTTTGTCGTCACGGTCGATTCGGTGAATACTCGCGAGACGGAACCGTTCTCGTTCGTTGTCACGGTTGCTTCAGAATTCTTCGCAGACATATCCTTGCGTTCCGCCGCGCAGATTGCGCCGCCGACCGCAAACAGGGCAAGCACACCGACGGCGGTGATGATTCCCCTTGCACAGACTCGTTTTGTCATTTTCATTGCCAGATTCCTTTCTGTTCCGGGGGAGAACCGATATGGTCTTCCCTGCCGGAACGACGCAATTGTAGCAAAACGATGTTA
>CAVFWY010000031.1:0-14755 GCA_963626175.1 Gemmiger sp. | reverse complement strand
CAAGAAGCCCCTTGAGATTCGTCTCGTCAGCCCCGACGGCCTTTTCGAGGATGTCGAGCATCGCGAACTGGTGAGACGGGTCGCGTGAGCCTTCGCCCAGCATCTTCAGAAGTCCGTTCGCGTCCGGCGACTGACCGGACTGCATCGCCTGACGGAGTTGGCGGAGCATCCGCTCCATGAACGCACCGCCCGGCATGTCGGGCATCGTCTTCTGCCACGTCTCAACAGCCATCACGTAGGCGCTCTGCGCCGAGCGGATCTCGCCGAGTTTGCGCTCGGCGACGGACTTCAGGGTCTTCTCCTCGAACTGGAAGGAAAGTTCCTCCATCGAATCCATGAGGTCAGCCGTCGGGTCTTCCATCACCTGAAGGGTGAAGCCCATTGCCTGGCCCGACTCAACGGCGGCCTTGTTCGTCTGCGTCGCGGAGAACGCCGCGTTCTGCAGGGTGTCGAAACGCCCCGCCTGCAGTGCCTGACGCATGATCTGGGCCGCATCGAGCATTCTACTTCTCCGCCTCCTGGCCCTTGCGGAACGCCTCGCGGCGGTTCTCGTAGTCGCGATCCGCCGCGTCGGACATCAGTTCGGCCTCGGTAACGTCGCGCTGGCGCAGCAACTGCACGGTCGAGACGCCCTGTGTCGGCGACGAGTAATCGACGAACGGATCGATGACATGCGGCGTGAGGATGAAGAGCCGCTGGACGGTCTGCTTCTTCGTGGAATGTCCACCAAAGATCCAGCCGATGAACGGGATGTCGCGCAGATAGGGAATGCCCCAGCCCGACTCTTCGTCAATATCCTTGAAGTAGCCCGCAAGCAGCAGCGACTCGCCTTCGGGGAGCGAAGCCTGTGTCTCAAGGGTCGTCGTGCGCTTCGTCGGCAGAGAATCGACCGTCGCGAGCATGTCCAGCCCGCCATCCTGAAGTTCGAGCGTCAGCCAGACCTGCCGAGCGACGTTGGTCGTGCCCGCCGGCGGCTCGACGATGCGTGGCTTAACCGAAAGGCGCGTGCCGGCACTCGTTTCCGAGACGCTCGCGACCTTCTCGCCCACGAGTTTTGCCGAATAACTCTCGGTATCGGAGAGTTCCGCCATCATGTTGTTGAGCGTCAGCAGGGAGGTGCGGGCGATGTTCCGCGCCTTGCCCTTCGACTTGAGCGCGGTCACGCTCGCGTTGACGTTCACGTTCTTGCCGAGATAGGAGTAGGCCCCCGACCCGCCAAGCCCCGAAAGCGTGTCCGGCGTCATCAGGTTGTCGACATTCTGCCCGACGCCGCCGCTGTGCGTCTCGTTCTCACGCGAACGGCCGCCGGAGACGTTGAGCGAGAGCTGCCAGTCGAGCGCGTCCTCACGCGAGAGTTCAAGCACCGTCACGCCGATCTCGACGAGCTTCTGCGGACGATCCAGTTCGCGGATGAGCGACTCATACATCGGCATCCGCGGCGCGGCGTCGCGCACAAGCACCGCATTGAGGCGGTTCTCGGGACGAATGACGGGCGAAGGGACGGTCTTCACGGCGCGGTCGACCTCGTTCGTCCCCTCCTGTGCCTTGCCGTTGGTCATTTGCATGATTTCCTGCAGAAGCGAGGCAACGCCGCGAATCGAGGTCGACGTCTCGATTCCCTCCGCGCCGGACGTGCGTTGGAAGGTCACGTTGTCCGCCCACGTGTAGGTAAGGGGAAAGAGCCGCGTCTCAAGACGCGTGAAGGTGCGCTGTTCGCGCAGGCGGTCCGCCTTGGCAATCATCTCGACGACGAGCGTGACGTAGCGCGGCGGACCCGAAACCATCACGAGTTCGCCGCCGGAGGCGGATTTCAGCGGAAAGCGCGCGTCCTCGACGCCGAGATCGCGCATGAGCGCCAGAACCTCGTCCGCCTTCATGTAGCGCAAGTCCAAGAGCGTCGTCAGGATTTCGCCCGACCCGTAGACCCAGATCGTCGCGCCGTCGTAATACCACGTCAGATTGTTGACCGTCGCCACGCGGTCGAGGAACTCACGCGCCGGAATCTTGCGGAAGTTGCCGGACATTTCGCCGCGCACGGCGTCGCTCATCACGAGCGGCACGCCCTCGGCGATGGCGAACGTCTCAAGCAACTCGCGCACCTTCATGTTCCGTGCGGTAATCGAATAGTCCGGCACACGCCACGAAATCTCCGCCGCACCGAGCTGCAGTGCCGCGCATGCGATCAACAAGGCCAACCTCTTCAGCATCATAATCTCGCTTACGCTCCCCTCTCCTACGGACGAATCATCATTTCGGGAATCGCCGACGCCGTCTCGGCCCCCCTGACACGCGCCTGCCACCAGTCGCACGAGGCGGTGAAAACCTCAAAGAAACGCCTCAGCAGCCCCGCATCGGCTGACGCGGGCAAGTCCTGCCAGAGTATCACGCAATCTGTCGCGGGGTCGTAGGCGAGCGTCGCCTCCTCGCGCAGGACGCGCCCCGCCGCATAATCGGCAAGCCGCGCAAGGTCAGTATCGGACGCGGCGGAAAGGGAATGGGTCAGCAGCAGACGATCCTTCTCAACCGAAGCCTCGACTGTCCCGTCGTCAACCGAAAAGGAAAAAGAAACAGCGCCGGAGGAAACCTCCTCCGGATAACCAATCGCCCTTGCCAATGTGTTTAGGACTGACTCTTTCATGCCGAATCTGAAGACATTATATCAAAATTCGGCATGGGTGGGGGTGGAAAATTGAGGGCGGACTTGATGAGCGCATCCAGCGCATCCGTCTTCAGGGCATCCTCCGCATCCGCAGAATCAATCCGCCGCGTCGCCACCACCCCGTCGCCCGGCGTTGTTCGCACCGTCAAAGACTGCCTCGCCGCCGAAGCCACCCGACTGGCGGCAGAAGGTTGCTTTTCACCGGAAACCCCGGAGAAAGGCGTTTGATCGTCTATTCGGCCAAGCTGACCGGCGACCGACTTGAAAGAGTTTTCAACATTCACAGCGTTCTTTTTACGAACGAGGCGCGAAAAGATTACACGGAAAGATTCAATCGACACATTGCACACCAAAAAAATAGGCGTGGTCAGGGGGGGGGTTGACACGAAAGGAAAAATATGAGATACTATGCGCCCGTTGCACCCGTGGTGAAATTGGCATACACGCCAGATTCAGGTTCTGGTGCCGCAAGGTGTGTGGGTTCAAATCCCACCGGGTGCACCAAGAAGCTGGCCCCTTCGTCTATCGGCTAGGACATCTGGTTCTCATCCAGGTAAGAGGAGTTCGACTCTCCTAGGGGCTGCCAACAAAGGCGTGAAGAAGGTCATACGAGTTATAACGCGGGCGATGAAGTTAGTCTTCGTCGTCCTTTGTCTTTATCTGGTCTCCCTGTTCTTCCGCTCGGAACGGATTTCCGGCGAATGGGTGGCGCGGCTTTGTTCGTCCAAATTTCCCACAAATCTCGTGTTTCATTGCGATTCTGCCGCATTTGGCTTCAGTTCGGGACTGGTTGTCGAGGGCGTGAAGGTCTACGACCTCGAGCGGGCGGTCAGCGTCACGCCGATGGCGGCGGCGAGTCGGATCTGCATCCAGCCCCTGTCGCGGCGCGTGACGGTTGTCGGGGCGAAATATACGCGTCTGCCCGACTCTTACTACGAACCCGCCTATTCGTCGCCGAAGGCGGTGCGCGAAAGTCTGGAGGGCTTCGCCTTTCCGCGTCTGCCGACGTTCACCCTGCGTCTCGAAAGGCCGGCGATTCTCGGCGTGGAGCCCGAAAGCGTGGAGGGGGAAGTCGTGTGCCTTCCGGGAAGGCTGGAATGTCGGAACATTCGGCTGGACTGGCCCGACCGCGAGCACCGCATGTCCCTGACCGGATTCTGCCGCGTTGACATGGAAAGCCGCCGCGTGCAGGGCGAGGTGCGGGGGCTGGCGACCCAGGCGCAGATCCGACCCCTTCTCGTCGCGCTCGACCTGCCTGTCTCTCTTCCTTATATGGATGCCTTCACGGGCGTGCCGAGTCCCGTGCCCGCGAGTTGCGGGTGGGATGTCGACCTCAATACGCTCGCCTTTTCTCTCAACCTCGATTTACACCCCGAAATGGGACTCTACAACGGAGTCTCGATGGCGCGGGCGGACGGCAAACTCGGCATTCGCTCGCAAATCCACGAAGGCTGGCTCGAATATGCGGTGACGGTCGGCCCGCTGACTGCCGTCGACCGCAAGGGGCGGCGGCTCGACGGGCTGGTGAACATTCGGTGCACGAACGGGGTGGACATCGTGGTCGGCTTCGACGCTCGGAGCGAACTGCCGTTTGCTTCCGCCCTTGACGTGCTCGGCTACCTCAACGGGGGCGAACTTGACTGTCTCAAGTGCGAAACGCCGCCGCGCATCACCGTGCGCGGCACTCTGGCGGCGGACGAACGCCACCCCAAGTCCAATGACCTGCACGGGACCGCCGCGTTCGAGAAGGGTACGTTCTTCGGCATGCCCGTGCGCCGCGCCGAACTCTCGTTCGCCTATGTCGGCGAGACGGTTTCGTTTTCCAACGTGACGGCGCGCGGGTCGCAAGACGGCACGCTCGTCGGCGCGGCGGAAATCAACATCCCCGGGCGTGACCCCGACCGGGCGAACTTCCACGTCGCGCTCGACTACGCCAACGGATCGATTGCGGAACTGGAGGAGTGGCTTCACGAGGACTTCGGCGACCGGCACGGCAAGGTCTCGGGTCACCTCGACCTCTCCGCTCCGCTCGCCACGAACTTCGTCTCGCGCCTGAACGGAAGCGGCCACGTCAACGTCTGGGACGGCAAACTCGCCCAGATGCGCCTTTTCGCGGGTCTGACCGACCTGCTCGCCGACAAGGTGCCGGGCGTCGCCTCCATCGTCGAGCAGTCGGAAGGCGCGGCGGACTTCACGCTGACGAACGGCGTGATTGAGTCGAAAAACATCCGCATCGAGGGTGCGCTCTTCTCGATCCTCGCGGAGGGCACCTACGACATCGTGAACGACCGCCTCGCCTTCTCCGTCCGCGTCAGGTTCATGAAGGACGATTCGATCCTCGGTAAGTTCCTCATTCGTCCGATTACCTGGACATTCTCGAAACTTTTGCTGGAATTCAAGGTGACGGGGTCGCTAGAAGACCCCCAGTGGGAATACATCAGCATCATTGACAGGGTCTTATGATGAACTTGACGAGTCCGAGCCAGGTGAAGGCCTGGTGCATTGAGCACGACTTCCATCCGAACCGCACGATGGGGCAGAACTTTCTCATCGACCGCAATGCGCTCGTGGCGATTGTGGACGCGGGGCTTGAGAAGGTGGGCGACGCGCACGGGAAGCGCATCCTCGAGATTGGTCCCGGTCTCGGTGTCCTGACGGAGGAGTTGCTGAATCGCGGCGCGGCGGTTCTGGCGGTGGAGAAAGACCCCGTTCTCGCGGCGCGGCTTTCAGAGGCGCTCGACAATCCCCAGGGTCTGACGGTCGTCGCGGATGACGCGCTCGACTGGATTGCCCGCCCCAACGCGGGGGCGTTCGACGCGCTCGTCTCGAATCTCCCCTATCAGGCAGGCACGCGCATCCTCCTCGAACTCGTTCAGCGCCGCGAAATCCCCGTGATGACCGTGCTCGTGCAGAGCGAAGTCGCCGACCGTCTCGCGGCGAAAGAGGGGTCGAAGACGCGGGGACTCGCGGGCGTGTGGGCGCAACTCGACTACGACGTCACGGTCGTGCGGAAAGTCGCGGCGAACTGCTTCTGGCCGCGCCCCGAAATCGGCTCCAGTGTCGTCCGTCTCGTTCGCCACGACCGAAACTGCTCATTTTCGGCGGAAGAACGCAAACTTTTCCACAATCTGACGAAAATCGCCTTCTCTCACCGCCGCAAGCAACTTGGCAGCATCTTCAAAGATATGATACAATCTACGGCGAGGGCGGAAGAGCTCTCAAACAACGATTGGATTGACCTCGTAAAAGGACTGATGAAGACCAATGAAAACGCCTGAAGAATTCCTGAAGGAAAACAACCTTCCGCTCGCTCATGAAATTGACCGTGCGGGACTGATTGCCGCATTCCTCTCCGAGATGGAGAAGGGCCTTGCCGGGAAGGAATCGTCCCTACGCATGATTCCGACGTTTGTCGGCGTGAATGGGAAGATCCCGCAGGGGTCGAAGGCGGCCGTGCTGGATGCGGGCGGCACGAACTTCCGCTCGGCGGTCGTCTCGATTCCGCCGCAGATCGAGGACAAACAGAACCAGCCGATGCCCGGCACGCAGGGCGAAGTCGACGACGAGACGTTCTACGGTGCGTTCGCGACGGAAGTGAAGCGCGTCCTGCCGAAGGCGACGGCGAAGAAGATCGGCTTCTGCTTCTCCTACCCGGCCGAGGCGACGCCCGACCTGGACGCGAAACTGTTGAGTTGGACGAAGGGCATCCGTGCGCCGAGCATCGTCGGGCAGACCATCGGGCGCGAGTTGCTCCGTCGCCTCGGCGGTGGCTCGATCGCCATCGTGAACGACACGGTGGCGACGCTTCTCGCGGCGAAGGCGATGGAAGGCGACAAGACCTATTCCTCCTACATCGGCTTCATCCTCGGCACGGGCACGAACGCCGCGTATGTCGAGAAGAACACGAACATCCGCAAGATGGAAGGCCTCGACCCGAACGGCTCGATGATTATCAACGCCGAATCGGGCAACTTCAACAAGATCGGGCGCAGCGCGTTCGACCTGGCGATGGACGCGAAGCAGATCGACCCCGGCAACCACGTCTTCGAGAAGATGATTTCGGGCGCCTATCTCGGTCCGACCGGCCTTGAACTCTACAAGGCGGCGGCGAAGGACGGCTTCTTCACGAAGGCGGCGACGGAAAAGATCGTCGGTCTCGCCGCGCTCGAGACGATGGACTTCGACAACTTCGTCGCGAACTACAAGAAGGAAGGGCGCAAGAATCCGCTCGACGCGATTTTCGCGGACGAGGCGGACGCGAAGGTTGCGCGGCGGCTCGGTCTGCCGATCTTCGAGCGTGCGGCGGTCTACACCGCCGTGCATCTCGCCGCCTTCGTCATCAAGACGGGCGAAGGCGTCGAGGCTTCCGTGCCCGTGGCGATCAATGCGGACGGCTCAACCTACTACAAGACGCGGGCGGTCTCGTTCGCCGAAACGGTGAAGCGCGAACTCGACGAACTGCTCGTCAAGCGGCGCAACATCCACTACGTCATTACCCCGCAGGTTGATGACGCGCCGATGGTTGGCGCGGCGATTGCGGCCATGCTGTGAGGCGCGAATGAAAACCGAAGTCGCGCTTGCGCTGGGGCTGCTCGCATCCGCCGCCGTCGCCGTCGAAATCGACGGAATCGCCGCGAAGGTCGATTCCGCCGTCATTCTGCGGAGTGAAGTCGTGAACGAACTGCGGCGGATGGGGGCGGACGCCACCCGCTTCACCGAAGTCCGAAACGACATGATCGACCGCCAGCTCATCCTGAAGGCGGCCGCCGCGTCGAAACTCACGATGCAGGACTGGGTCGTCGAGAACCGCGTTCGGGAAATCATCGCCCGGATGTTCGGCGGCGACCGCAACCGCCTGATGGAGACCCTGGCGCGGCAGAAAATCTCCTACACCGAATGGCGCGAGCGCATGCGCGAAGACCTGGTCGTCTCCGCCATGCGCTGGCAGGTGGTCGACAAGAACGTCACCGCATCGCCTGCGGAGATGAAGGAGGAATACGCAAGCCACCCCGAACGCTACGTTCTCGACAAAAAAGTCACGGTTTCGGTGATTTTGCTGAAGCCGGAGGATGCCGCGAAGAAGGCGGAGGTCGATGCCGCACTGAAGGACGAGCCGTTCGCCGACGTCGCCCGCCGCTATTCGGCGGACGCGAATGCCGCGAAGGGCGGCGTCTGGAAGGACGTCAACCCCGAGGAATCGTTCCGGCCCGAAGTATGCGCGGAAATCGAGAAGATGCCGAAAGGCACGATCAGCAAGTGGATCGACCTGGACGGCTGGCACTTCCTGCTGCGCAAGGACGACGAATCCGAGGCGCGGCCGCGTTCGTTCGCCGAAGCCTACGACGACATCGAGGCGAACGTGAAGGAAGCGCGGGCGCGGCAGATTTACGAAAACTGGATCGAACGCCTCCGCGCCGAAGCCTACATCAAGGTCTTCTGAACAGGCTCCCCTGCGCATCGGCTGGAAGGCTGATGCGCATCAAAGGGGGGCTGTGATGCGCATCAAGAGGGGTGGTTGATGCGCATCAACAGGGGGTCTTGATGCGCATCAAAGGGGGTCGTTGATGCGCATCAAAGGGAGTGGTTGATGCGTATCACCCAAAACGGTGCTTGCTTTTTGAGCGGAAAAATGGTTAAATCTCCGTCCACAACCCTTGACAGCAAAATGAACAGACAAACAAATACGGTTTCAAAGGCTTCGTCCTGCGCCCAGCGCGGGCTTAAGGTATCGGCAAAGACCCGCTACGGACTGCGTATTCTGCTGGATGTCGCCGCGCACACCCGCGAGGCGAAGCCTCGCTCAATTGCCGAAATCGCCAAATCACAGCACATTTCGGAGAAATTCATCTCCCGCCTCGTCATTCCCCTGCGCGAAGCGGGACTGATTCGCTCCGTGCGCGGTTCGGGCGGCGGATTTCGCCTCGCACGCTCCAGCGAAGACATCACCCTGCTCAAAATCGTCGAAACGATGCAAGGCCCGCTCGCCATTCTTGACTGCCTGACGGAATCGGAGGACAATTGTCCACGCAAGCCAAACTGCCTGGCGCGGCAGATCTGGTCGGATGTCAACACCGGATTTATGAACGTTCTTGCTCGCGTCACGCTGGCAAAAATCCTCGAACGCAAGCCCGGCGAGACCGCCGCGATGGACTTCTGCATCTGACAGCGGCTCTCCGAGAGCCTCTTGCGCGTCCATTTCGTTCCACTTCGCGACAGTTTGCGTCGAGACTCGTCTCCGTCAGAGTCTCCTACTCCATGACGAACGCGCGCATGTGAACTCCATAGCCGTCACTCCCCTAATTTGCAATAAGATCCGCTCCACAATTTTGATTTCATGGGTTATGCCATATTTCCATTACGCCACTCCTCCAGCTTGTTCAACATCTTTCCAATGTTGTGAAAAAGATATATGTCTATGAAAATCGGCAGACTGTTGTCGTTATGCCTTATTCTTATGAATCGGCAGATTAGCGAGCGTTTTATCTCAAAAGATATGACATGCATTCGTGACAGTAACATTTTCCGAAATGGTCCGCATCTCAAAATCAGTTCCGAATCTCTAAAACAAAGTCCTCCAAATGGCCACGAGCAATATACCGAGTCGGACAAGGAGTTACCGACTCTAATGGCAATTCTATACCGATTATCGTTAAACCAAGATGTTGTGAATCCATTCATTAGCCTTACCAAAACCTATTTCCCTTCCAAGATGGCTGCCGCATGGGACTTATCCACCACGATGAACTCCTCTCCAACAACAAGATGTGCTCCTCGCAACATCTCACCCCGCCGGAATATCTCCCGCCGCCGCATAGAAAAGTCCGAAGACAGGTGGACGACACCCGTCAAGTCGGAACGTTTGTCTGAGATACACGTGATACCCTCTATCTGTGGAATAAGGGCAAATTCCTCCAATGGGTCCTTAACAACACCGAATCGCGCCCAGAGAAGAGTCCATTTGCCTTGAGTCGATACGAATTTGAAGCCTCTTCTCCTCATCACCTCTACCAACCGCTCATTCTCTATATTTTCAATGACATAACTCACATTCCCAGAGGGATCGGCTGACTTCTCCGATATGTAAAACGAGAGAAGCACGAAATCCCTAAAGAGTTGCAGCCGGGAAAATCGATCTGATCCGACATGAATCCAGTCACATTTCGACATGTCCAAGTCAAATAACTCATCGCCAAGGACGTCATTCGCAATAGTTCGTGCGAAATCTTTCGGACTACGGACAAACTCCCTTATCCGAACAAATGAAAACAACAGCTGACTAACATTTCGCTCATAGCGAAACGGCGAGAATCGCTTCTGGGAAGATAAAACTGCATTCCTCTGCCTCCGCAAGGTCTCTTTTATTCGCCCGACATCTTCCATTGTGTCATTTTCTGAACCAAGCATGACATTCCGCTCAAATGTCTCCAACAAATGTAACTGGTCGATTAACTGATCCAGATATTCATGTTCGACAAAATGGACTCCGACAAGTGTCTCCCTCGGAAATTCCTCAAAGTCGTTGCCCATAGTCCTCCCCCATGGGGGAGGAGAGAGGATATTCCTTCTCCTTTGTACTGTGCGACTAATTGACCATACTCCCTTCCTCATCCTTTGTTAGACTCATTGCCCATACCCTATGGGCATCGACTTTGACAATCCACCACTTTTCGTATGATGAGCTTTTCACACCCACATTATACCAAAACTCACGGCGGAATTCCTCCCTTACCCCTATCCCGTTTTAGAGAATCATTTCGTCCCACTTCGCGACAGTTTGTCACAGTCGATTCGCCGCGCAGGGCCGTTTTCCTCTTGGCACGGGCTTTGCTCATTCGTTTGATGTTGAAACAAACGAAATGAAAGGAGTTCAAGATATGAACGCATTGATGAATATGGATCCGTGGGGCTTTCTGGACGAGTTGTTCGATGCGAACAGCCGCGCATTCAGAAGCATGAGGGCTCGCGCCGCCGGACACTTCCCGCCCGTGAATGTGTTCTTGGACGATGACGCGGTCATCATCGACCTGGAACTGCCCGGCAAAACGGCAAAGGACGTGACGCTTTCCCTCGAACCGCAGGCAGTCATCGTGGCGGACAAGCCCGCCGAGGAGACTGACGCCAAGACGGGCAAGCCCATCGAGATGCGCCCCGCGTGGAGCCGCCGCCTGGAACTGCCCTTCCGCGTAAATGCCGACAAGGCGAACGCGAAGTTCGAGAACGGCATTCTGCGCATCGAACTGCCGAAAGCGGAAGCCGACGGCGTGCGGCACATCGCCATTCAGGGCTAAACGGTAAACAGACCTATAATCCTATAATAAGGAAAGAAAGGAGATTCAAGATGAACGAAGAGAAATTTGTGGTTCCGACAGCGGTGCTTTCGGAAAAGCCGGACGAATACGAACTCAAGATCGAGATTCCCGGCATTGGCAAGGACGAGGCCGAGTTACACGTCGAGGGCAAGGCGCTCACGCTCAAGACGCACGCGAAATACCAGAATCCGGCCGGCTTCAAACAAGTCGCGGAGGAATTCGAGCGGCTGAATTACGCGATGAGCGCCGACCTGCCCGAACTTGCGAACCCCGCCGCGCTATCCGCAAAGCTGGAAAACGGCGTGTTGACGGTCATCGTAAAGAAACGCGCCGAAACGCAGGCGAAGAAGATCGAGATCCACTGATCGCAAACCCGTTCGCCAGAAGACCCCGGTGCGCCGCATGACGCATCGGGGTCTTCCCTTTTTCAGCCGACGGATGCCGTTCAGCGGCCGAAGAACGCCTTGTAGAGGGCGCGAACCGCCGCGTCGCGATCCTGCTGGCGGATGGCAATCATGAACGAGACTTCGCTCGAACCCTGGTTGACCATCGACATCGAAATGCCCGCCGAGGCGAGCGCCAGACACGCCTTCGCGAACATACCCGGCGTATAGCACATGCCTTCGCCGACAATCATGATGATCGTGATGTCGCGCTCGACCGCCACGCTGTCCGGCTCGAGTTCGCGGCGGATTGCCTGCACGACGCGGCGTTCCTTCTCCTTCGGAAGGTTCACGCCCTTCACGACGACGCACTGCGAGTCCACGCCCGAGGGCATGTGCTCGTAGGCGATGTGCTCTTCCTCGAGAATCTGGAGAAGGCGGCGACCGAAGCCGATCGCGCGGTTCATCAGGTATTTCTCGACGACGATGTTGCAGAAGTCGTCCTGCGAGGCGATGCCGACCACCGTGCCGGGCACGACCCGCCGCGACTGCACGATCATCGTGCCGGGTTCGGACGGATGGTTCGTGTTGCGGATGTTGATCGGAATCCTCGCCCGCACGGCGGGAATCACCGCGTCGTCGTTGAACACGCCGAAGCCCGCGTAGGCGAGTTCGCGCATCTCACGGTAGGTCATCGTCGGTATGCCCTCACCGTCCTTCACTTCGGGGACGATGCGCGGATCGACCGGATAGACGGAATCCACGTCGGTGAAGTTCTCGTAGACGTCGGCGCAGACCGCCGCCGCGAGAATCGACCCGGTGATGTCGCTTCCGCCGCGCGGGAAGGTGGCGACCTTGCCCTCCTTCGTGTAGCCGAAGAAGCCGGGATAGATGACGATGCCGTCGAAGTTCGAAAACGCGCGGGAAAGCGTGGAATAGCTGGACGGGTCGAGCGTGGCGTCGCCGAACTCGCCCATCAGCACCATCCCCGTCTCGCGCGGGCTCGCATACCGCGCCTTGCGTCCGCGCGCCGTGAATGCGACCGCCACGAGTTTCGCATTGTTGTCCTCGCCCGCCGCCTTCATGAGATCCATGAACTCCGCCGCCGAGAGCTGCTCGCGCTGGGCGAGACGGCCGCGCAGGTCGTTCTCGATCTCGTGGACGATCTCCTCGCCGAGCTTCAGTTCCGTCGCGATTCCCGCATAGCGCTCGACCACGTCGCCATAGGCGCGGTCGGTGTTCTCCCCGGCGAGCGCCGCGTTGGCGAGCGCAATCAGCAGATCCGTCACCTTCGTATCGCCCGAATGTCGCTTGCCGGGGGCGGAAACGACCACGATTCGCCGCGTCGGATCCGCCAGGACGATGTCGATTACCTTGTTGAGCTGCGCCGCATTGGCGAGCGAACTACCACCAAACTTACAGACTTTCATTTTTTCCTCGTGAAATGTCCAGCAAAACTCAAAGAACGCGAAGCGCAACCGGTTCGCCGGCAATCATGCCCGACTTCGCGATTTCCGCGAGCGCCGCCGTCAGCTCGGCCGTCTTCGCCTCGTGGGTCAGCACGGCGACCGGGGCGAACCCGTCCGTTCCCGCCGCCTTCTGGGAAGCCGCCGAAATCGACACGCCGTGCGCACCGAGCGTCGTCGCGATCTGCCCGAACGCGCCCGGCTTGTCCGTCACGTTGAAGCGCAGGTAGAAGGAGGACGAAATCTCGCCCGCCGCACGGAGTTTGACCTTGCCCTCCGCGTAGTTCGGGATGGCGCGGGCGTATCGCGTCTCGCCGTGCGCGAGGTTGCGGGCGATGTCGCCGATGTCGCCGACAACCGTCGAGGCCGTCGGCGCACGCCCCGCGCCGCGTCCGTAATACATCGTGTAATCGCTCATGTCGCCCTTCACCCACGCCGCGTTGAAGGCGTCGTTCACCGAGGCGAGCATGTGCGTCATCGGCACGAGCGTCGGCCCGACGCCAACCTCCACCTCGTCGCCGACGCGCGCCACACGCGCAAGAAGCTTGATGCGGTAGCCGAAGTCCGCCGCGTAGCGGACGTCGTCCCCGGCGAGATTGCGGATTCCCTTCACGTCGACTTCCTCGACCTTCGGCTGGAAGCCATACGCCAGCGCGGCGAGAATGCAGGCCTTGTGAGCCGTGTCGAAGCCATCGATGTCGAGCGAGGGGTTCGCCTCGGCGTAGCCGAGTTTCTGCGCGTCGCGCAAGACCTCATCAAACGGCAGCCCCTCGTTCTCCATCCGCGTCAGAATGTAGTTGCACGTGCCGTTCAGAATGCCGTGGATGGATTCGATTCCGTTCCCGGCCAAGCCTTCGCGAAGGACGCGGATGATCGGGATTCCGCCGCCGACGGAAGCCCCGAAGTAGATGTCCACATTATTCTGAGCCGCCGTGTCGAAGATTTCCTTCCCGTATTCCGCCAGCAGTTTCTTGTTCGCCGTCACCACGCACTTGCGGTTGGCGAGGGCGTCGAGCACGAACGTCTTGGCGATGCCCGTGCCGCCAATCGTCTCGACGACAATCTGCACTTCGGGGTCGGCAATCACGCTCTTCGCATCCGTCGTCAGCACGCCCGCCGGGACGGAAATGCCGCGATCCGTCGTAATGTCCAGGTCGGCAATCTTCCGCAGGACAATATCCACGCCAAGGCGCTTCGCCATGACGTCGCGGTGCTTCAAGAGCCCGTCCGCGACGCCCGCGCCCACCGTTCCAAAACCAAGTATGCCAACGCCAATCTGCTTCATCTGTCTATGCCCTTCTTTCTGTCAGGAAAACGGCATATTTTACTCTTTTTTGCCGCTCAAAGTCAATGACGGGCGAACTCCGGCGGCTCGGGCGGGTGTCGCCCGATCCGTCGCTGCGCGGCCTCGTACCGCCTTTCGCACTTCAACAACAAGCCGTATTCAGTCAGCCCTGCCTCGACAAAGTCTGTGGTTACGAATGAAAACCTCTCCTACGGCGGCGAGCCGCTGCGCTCCTCTCGTGCAACCCCCGCCCTCACCGCCTACGCTTAAGGAACTGGTCGACCGCCACACAAGCAACACCCAGCGGCAGACACAACGGGCGGGGCCAGCACGGTTGCCGCCCGCCGTGCCGCACGTTGTCAGGCACAAGACGACAGAGGGCGGGAAGAACCACAAACGGCAAAACGTCGGCCACCATTCGCAAATGATGCGCAAAACCCCTCATTACATCAACAATGGGTGGGGCTGGACAAGGCGGGCGGCGGGCGGTTAGCCGTCCGAGCCAAACTTTTGCTATAATAGACGGCCTATGGCGAAGAACGAATACGGTGCTGACAGCATCAAGACACTCGACCCGGTGACGCACATCCGGATGCGACCGGGCATGTACGTCGGCGAACCCGGGACGGGCGCGATGTACCACGACTGCATTT
>CAVFWY010000030.1:0-15378 GCA_963626175.1 Gemmiger sp. | reverse complement strand
GACCAGTCCGCCGGCAGTTCACCAAGTTCGCCCGCCGCGAGCGAACTCGCGGCGAGCAGGACGGCGGCGAAAATACAACGCCTCATCGAATCGAACTCTCTTTCTCCGCGTCAGCGGATTCGGATGAACATCCCCAGCGGGTCGTGAATGGACACCTTGTGGACGAAAATGCCCTTGCGCGTTCCGCCCTTAACCAGGACGCCAATGACTTTCCTTTGCGTCTCCTCGTCAAGCGCAGCCTTCTCTTGGGCAGTTATCCTCGAGAAGAAGCCCGCCTGATTCGTATCCGCATCGTAGGTTTCCGCCGCGCTCGGTGTCCACTGCTTCCGCGAAACGTAGATACGGAGGTTGTCGACGCTGCCGTCATTGTTAGACCACCTCACGATGTTCGTGACCTGCGACATATCCGAAAACGCGGTCACCAGTTCCACGCGGCGAATCTTCGACTGGTTTTCGAACGTAGCCGAGGCGACCGTAGCGGAGTTCGGCAGGTCGAGGACGATGTTGGTGATCGAGCCGCCGTAAAAGGCCCTGTAGGGCAGGGTGGCGAGCGTTCCGGCGAGAAATACATTCGTCAGCGAAGCGCCGCTGAACGCGCTCGCCCCTATCGCCATAATGTTCGTGAAGGCGATGTCGCCTTTCCAATAGGCGTGCGCGAACGCATTGCCATAGACATTGGTGACACCGGGAGTGGCGACGGTCGAGATGTCAATAGTGTCAGGATATGTATAGGCGCCGAGGATTGCCTGCTGGTTGGTGTTCCCGATATTGCGCATATTCGGGAAATTGAGCTTGATTGTCTTCAGTTTACCGCATCTGCTCAGGAAAAGCCCAGTAATGGTCTCGGCAGTGCCGCCAATCTCGATTCTTGTCATGTTTGCGCAGCCCTGAAACTCGCTGCTATCCTTAGGCCCATACATCTTGCCGATGATATCGCAATAAAATTCGACAATGTCGGTCGCCTCAAAGAACGACTTGCCGATCGCGACCGAACTGACGGTCGTTTGGGAGTTGTCAGAACTGTCCGTGACGACAAGCGGCGAACGCAGGTCAAGGATTCCGGACGTGGCGTCTTCTGGGTCAGTCCAGCCGCCTTTGCTCGCCTGATATTTGAAGGTGAGCGTTCCTGTCGTCTTGTCGAATGAGGAGACCTTGAGAGTCCACTGCTTTCCGTCGGTGATGGTCTCGGTGTCCGACGAATACGTCCACGTGGTCGCCTGGGCGGCGAATGCCGAACCGAGGCAGAGAACGCCCACGGCAACGCGGCAGAACGTGCCTGTTCTCATTTTTTTGATTATCATAGTCTTGTTCCTTTCTTGTTAGTTTGTGAGAGAAATTGTCTTTATCGCACGTGCCTATTTTGTCCAGAGGACGACTTCCGCCGTCGGCATGGACTTGACGGAGGCGTTCTCGTAGATGAAGTTCATCGGGCGAATCCGCGTCGCGGCGCAATGCGCGGGCGCGTGAATGCGGAAGACGAGTTCGCCCGACTCGCCGAACGCCGCGACCTTCGGCACGTCCGCCGTCTCGCGGTCGTAATACCAGCCCGCCGGGAGGCGGAGCGTCACCTTGCCCGCCGCGAGCGGCTTCGGCGACGGATTGAACACCTTCACGCGGGCGGTCAGGACTTCGCCGGGCCTGACCTCGACGAGATTCGCCGCCCCCCTTCTCGCCTCGCCGAAATCGACCGAGACGAGCGGCTCGGCGTCGTTCAGCGCGAGCACCGCCGCGAAGTCGCGGAACGCGGGCATCGTGAAGGCGACGCCGCCGTTGCCGTCCGCCGCGCAGTCGAGCGGGGTCAGCCGCCGCGAACCCTGCGCGAGCGCGTAAAGCCGCTTCGGCGGCTTCACCCCCTGCGGCAGCGCCCACGACACGCGGAACGGCTTCACCTCGTCGTCGTTGTAGCTCGCCATCGAGAGAATCGCGTTGCCGCGAGAATCCACGAGCGGGGACTCGAAGCGCATCTTCGTGCGGATGCGCTGGGGCTGGTCGCTCGTCGCGGCCTTCTTCGCGCCGACGAAGGCGAGGTAGGCATCCATGAAGCGGTAGGGCGAGGGGTCGGAGTGCGCGTCGCGCCACTCGTAGGTCGTCGCCGCGCCGCCGTAGATCGAGCCGAGCAGACCCGCGAAGTAGAGGCTCGTCCCCTTGCCGTGCGCACGGATCACCGCCGCGGGCCGTCCGTTCTGCGCCATCACAATCGTCTCGCCCGCCGTCGCCTTCACCTGCTGGTAGCCGAAGCCGCTGAACATGAACTTGTCGAGCGCCTTCGCAATCGGGTGCGTCGAGTCCCACTGCTGGAAGAACTCGAACTGCGTCTTGTGGAGCGCGTCCGCGTCCACCACGTCGAAGCTCATCGCGCTGTAGCCGAACGGATTCTTCTCCGCCGCGAGGCTATCCACCTTCTTCTGCTGAATCGGCTCGACGCCGAGGAACTTGAGGAGGCGGTCGGACGGGAAGCCGTGGCCGTCGTAGACGCCCGGCTGGTAGTCGGCGAGCACCGCGCCGCCCTTCTCCACCCACGCCTCGACGCGCTCGAGGACGTCCGTCGGGACGTATTTCGCGTCCGCGAAGACGAGCGCGGCGAGTTTGTCGAGCCGTCCCTCGCGAATCTGCGCGTCGGTCACGAACGTCGCGGGGTAGCCGTTGCCGCGGATGAGTTCGTAGATGCGGAACACGTTATCCGGCCCGCAGTCGAAGAGCGAGCCGAGCGAACGCTCCTGCAGGGCGTTGCACGTGCGGCTGTAGTAGATCGCCACGGGCTTCGCCGCGTGGGTCCGCCGCGCCTCGACGAGGACGTTCTCGATCTGGTGGACGGCGCGGATGGCGTCCGAGTAGGCGGCGAGTTTCGGGCGCGGCGTCTGGTCAAAGTTGGTGAGGCCGAACTTCGGGAACTCGGCGTGGTTGTTGCCCTCCTGCAGCATGAAGTGCGAAAAGCCCTTGATGCCCTTGCCGACGAGCGTCCAGTAGGTGCGCACGGCGAGGTCGGGGTCGGGCGTGTGGGTGCTGCCCTCGCGGACTTCCATGCGCTTCTCGTCGTTGCCGAAGGCGCTGAGGAGGTCGTATTCCGCGCCGACCCAGTCGTCCACCGCATAGACGTCGTAGCCGTAGCGGTCGGCGTCCTTCACGCCGATGCGGAAGAGGTCTTCGTCGTTCAGGGGCCGCCAGCCCGACCACTCGACGGCGTTCAGGTCGAGGTTGGCGAACTGGGTCGAGATCGTCCGTCCCTCGGGGTCGGTCTTCGCGGCGGCGACGCGGCGGGCGACGATCTTCGCGTATTCCTTCGAGCAGAAGTCGCGGAAGTCGATGAAGTTCGCCGTCGCCTGCGCCCGCTTGAACGGGTCGGCGAGTTTCGCGGGGCCGACGATGTCGGCGCGCTTCGCGGGCGTAATCTCGTCGAACGACTTGTAGTCCGTGCGCCACGCCTTGTTGAGCGCGGCGATCGTGCCGTAGGTCGCCGCGAGCCACGTGCGAAACGCCTTCACCGAAGTTTCGCCGTAGTCGTAGGTTCCCGCCTGTTCCCACGCGACGCCCCAGCTGTCGGTGCGCTTGTTGAGCGCGGCGTTCGCCACCGTGTCCTTGACCGTCTTCAAGTCCTTCTTATAGGCGTTCTCGTTCGCCGCGTCGAAGGAGACGCTCCACTCGTCCCAGTATTTCCCCTCCGCGTTCGCCTTGCGCCCGACGGGCGTGAACGTCTCGCCCTTCTTGGGCATCGGATACTTGTCGTGCATCTCCTTCCAGTCCGGCCCGTTCTGGAGGTTCTGCGCCCCGCGCAGCCCCGTGCCGCCGTCGTTCGTCCAGCCGTAGTTGTTCTGCTCGGCGACGCACCCGACGTCAATCAGCAGCCACGGATTGGGGAAGACGGGGTAGTTCTGGTGGATCGCGGTGCGAAAGCGCTTCTTCTCGTCGGCAATGCCCGTGTTGAGCGCGACCGTCATCGGAATCTCGCGGGCGGCGACGAACCCGGCGGGGACGGACGGCTTCTTCGCGTTCGCGTCGGTCTTCCGCGTCGGACGGCGCGGATCGAACGCCGCGTCGTCGCTCACCCACACCTCCTCAAGCCTGAAAGGCGGGTTGCCGCCCTGCTGCCAGAAACTGCCCTCCGCCTTGTTCACGACGAACGAGTAGACGCCGGGACGCTCGAAGGTCGCCGCGAACGAGTGCCACGCCGCCTGAGCCGGGCGGACGCAGTCGCGCCCCTGCAGCGGATTCGCCGACGGCAGGCCGTGGGTGGAGTCGATGCGCTCGTAGAGGAGCGGCTCGCCGCCGGGCGCGTCGATGCGCACCGACATGTTCATCCACTTGTTCGAGGTCGTGTTGTATTTCACCCACACCCGATAGTCCCCCGCCCCGCGAATCTCCACGGGGAAGGAACACGCCTCGTTCACCACCTTCACCTCGCCCTTGCCCGGCAGTTTCCCGACGAGCCACTTCGCCCGCTGCGGGTTCTTCGCCTTTGCGGACGCGACAATGTCAATAGACTGCGTATCCGCCGCGCACAGCGCAAGCGGAAGCATCGCCACCAGCACACCTACTCTACTCATCTTCGTTCTATTCACCTTTACTGTATCGCTTTTTCTTCTTCGTCCACTTCGCCTTTCCTGTTCGTCCGGACGCCTTTCGGCGTTCCGACGACGGGCTTTCACACTGCCCGCCGCCGCTCTTTCCCCCGGAGACGCGCACATTATAGCAGATTCCGCCACGGACGAACAGACCTTTTCGGGCGTTTTGCGAAAAATATTTTCGGGCGAATTGCGAAAAAACGCAGGGTCGTTTTGTTAGCACCACGGATTTCACGGATTTTTACGGATTGAGGCTGGGAATAGCCGTGGTGATCGGGAGAATCGGGAGAGGGAGGGGTTGGGAGAAGTTGAAGAGTGGTGTTGATGCGCATCAAAGGGGGGGTGTTGATGCGCATCAAAGGGGGGTGTTGATGCGCATCAAGGGGGGTGGTTGATGCGCATCAAAGGGGGTGGTTGATGCGCATCAAGAGGGGGTGTTGATGCGCATCAAGAGGGGGTGTTGATGCGCATCAATGGGGGTGGTTGATGCGCATAGGAGTTCGCAAAGAATGTTGACGCTAAGAGCGCAAAGGCTTTGCGTCCCCTTTGCGTCAAAACCTTCGCGTTCTTTGCGTTAGAAACTTTCTGCCGTCGTGTGTTTTTCACTACGGAAATCGCGGAAAGGGAACGGAAATGACCTTTCCTTCCGCAGATTTGCCTTCCGTAGTAAAAACCTGAACGCCCCTCACTTCGCCGTGGCGAAGCGATAGGCGTTCTGGAACATCCGCATCCACGGGCCGTTCTCGACGAACACGCCGGGGTTGTAACTGAGCTGACAGGCGCGGAAGCCGCGTTCCGGGTGCGGCATCATGATGGTGGCGCGTCCGTCCGCCGTCGTGAACGCCGTCTGACCGCCCATCGACCCGTTCGGGTTGTAGGGATAGCGCATCGTCGCCCGGCCGCGTCCGTCGACGAAGTGCGCCGCGCAGATCGTGGGCGTCCAGCCCTCCGTCCACACGCGCCCCTCGCCGTGCGCCACGGCAATCGGCAGCACGGAATTTTCCATGCCGCGGAAGAAGATGGACGGCGAAGGCTCGATGCGGATCGCCGAATAACGCGCCTCAAACTGCTCCGAGACGTTCTTCACGAAGCGCGGCCACCCTTCCGCACCGGGGATGATGTCCTTCAGCTGCGAGAGCATCTGGCAGCCGTTGCACACGCCGAGCGAGAAGGTGTCGGGACGGTGGAAGAAGGTCTCGAACATCTTCTTCAGGCGGTCGTTGTAGAGGATCGACCGCGCCCAGCCGGAACCCGCGCCGAGCACGTCGCCGTAGCTGAAGCCGCCGCAGGCGACGAGTCCCTTGAAGTCGGCGAGATCGACGCGCCCCGCGATCAGGTCGCTCATGTGGACGTCGGTGCAGTCGAAGCCGGCGAGGGCGAACGCCGCCGCCATCTCGATGTGGCCGTTCACGCCCTGTTCGCGCAGAACCGCCATGCGCGGACGCGGCGCGGAATGCTTGCGGCGCAGGGAGACGCGAATTTCGTCCGGGTCGTAGGCGAGCGCGAACTGCATGCCGGGGTCGGTCTCGTCCAGCGCATTGTCGTATTCCTCGCGCGCCGTGACGGGATTGTCGCGGAGAGCCTGCATGCGATAGGTCGTCTCGCTCCAGGCGCGGCGGACGTAGGTGAGGTCGGTTCGGACGGCGAGTCGTTCGCCGACGAAAATCTCGAACACACGGGAGGAACGCCGCACCGCGCCCGCGAGGACGGCGGGAACACGCGCCTTCTTGAAGATGGCGAGAACCGCCGCGAGGTTCTTTTCGGAGACCTGAAGCACCGCGCCGGGCTGTTCGTTGAAGAGCTGGGCGAGCGCATCGCCCTCCGGCAGCTTCGCGACGATGCCGCGTCCGCCCGCAATCGCCATTTCGGCGAGCGTGACGGCAAGCCCGCCGTCCGAGCGGTCGTGGTAGGCGAGCGCGAGTTTGCCGCGCACGACCTCCTGCATCGCGTTGAAGAACCGCTTCAGGGTCGCCGCGTCCGCGTCGGCGTGGGTGTTGCCGAGCTGGCCATAGACCTGCGCGAGCGCCGTGGCGCCGAGCGGGGCCGAGCCGTCGCCCAAGTCCACGTAGACAAGGAACGAACTCTCGCCCGCCGCGTCCGGCTTCAGGTCGGGGGTGAGCGTGAGGCGCACGTCGTTCACCGGCGCGAAGCTCGAGACGACGAGCGACAGCGGCGCGACCTGCTTCTTCTGCTCGCCCTTCGCGTCCGTCCACGTCGTGTGCATCGAACAGCTGTCCTTGCCCACGGGAATCGACACGCCGAGTTTCGGACAGAACCGAAGACCGACTTCCTCGACCGTGTCGTAGAGGATCGCGTCCTCGCCGGGTTCGCCGCACGGGGCCATCCAGTTCGCGGAAAGGCGAATCTGCCCGATGTCGCCGACGTCCGCCGCCGCAAGGTTCGTGATCGCCTCGGCAATCGCCATGCGCCCGGAGGCGGGGCCGTCCAGCAGGGCAATCGGCGTGCGTTCGCCCGTCGCCATCGCCTGACCCTCGTCCGTCGCGTAGCCCATCGTCGTCACGGCGCAGTCCGCCACGGGAAGCTGATACTTGCCGACCATCTGGTCACGCGCCACGCGCCCCGTCACCGTGCGGTCGGTAATCGTGATGAGGAAGGTCTTGTCCGCCACGGCGGGGAGATGAAGGACGCGGGTCAGCGCGTCGAGCGGGCGCACCCCCTCGAAGTTGGTGGGGATGTGCGCCTTCTTCACGCGCTTCACGTTGCGCACCATGCGCGGCGGCTTGCCGAGGAGAACCTTCACGTCCATGTCGATCGGGCGGTCGCCGAAATGGTCGTCGGTCAGCACGAGCCGCCCGTCGCCCGTCGCCACGCCGATGAAGGCGACCGGACAGCGTTCGCGCGCGCAGAGTTTCTCGAAGAACTGCCGCGCCGACGGACGGAGCGCGAGCACGTAGCGTTCCTGCGCCTCGCAGCACCAGATCTCCATCGGGTTCATCGACTTCTCCTCGTTGTGAACCTTGCGGAGCTCGAACTTGCCGCCCGTCGCCTCGACGAGCTCGGGGCAGCCGTTGGAAAGCCCGCCCGCGCCGATGTCGTGCACGGAGAGAATCGGATTCGCCGCGCCGAGCGCGGCGCACGCGTCGATCACGCCCTGGCAGCGGCGCTGCATCTCGGCGTTGCCGCGCTGGACGGAGTTGAAGTCGAGGGCTTCGGAATTCGTGCCGGTCATCATCGAACTCGCCGCGCCGCCGCCGAGGCCGATGCGCATCGCGGGGCCGCCGATCTGCACGATCAGCGAACCGACCTTCACGTCCTTCTTCAGAAACTGTCCGTGACGGATCACGCCCATGCCGCCCGCCAGCATGATCGGCTTGTGGTAGCCGCGCAGTTCGCCCGCAATCTCGTCCTCGTAGGTGCGGAAGAATCCGCAGAGCTGGGGACGGCCGAACTCGTTGCCGAACGCCGCGCCGCCGAGCGGGCCTTCCGTCATGATCTGGAGCGGCGTCGCCAGGCGCGTCGGGAAGTCGGCGAACGTGCGCTCCCACGGCTGGGGATAGCCGGGAATGCGGAGGTTCGAGACCATGAAGCCGCAGATGCCCGCCACCGTGCGCGAACCCGTGCCGGTCGCCGCCTCGTCGCGGATTTCGCCGCCCACGCCCGTCGCCGCCCCGGGAAACGGCGAAATCGCCGTCGGGTGGTTGTGGGTCTCGACCTTCATGAGCTGGTCGATCTCATCCTTCTTGAACGTGTAGGCGTTGGTCTTCGGATCGATTGCGAACACGTCCGTCTTGAACCCCTTCACGACCGCCGAGTTGTCCTTGTAGGCGGAGAGGGTATCCTGCGGACGCTTCGCGTGGGTGTTCTTGATCATGCCGAAGAGCGAGTTGCGCTGCCTCTTGCCGTTGATGATGAACTCAGCGCCGAAGATCTTGTGGCGGCAGTGCTCGGAGTTCACCTGACCGAACATCACGAGTTCCGTGTCGGTCGGGTTGCGCCCGGCGGCCTTGAAACTCTTCGCGAGATACTCCATCTCCGGCTCGGAGATGGCGAGCCCGATCTCGACGTTCGCCTCGCGAATCGCGTCAACGCCCTTCGCCAGCACGTCGTAGGTGCGCCCCGGCTTCGGGTCCGCCTCGTCGAAGAGGTCGGAGAGGTCGGCGTAGACGCCCTCGGTCATGCGGTCGTAGAGCGCGGCGAGACAGGCGGGCTTGAGCGGCTTCGAGGTGCGGAAGCGGATGCCGCGCTCCACGCGGAGGAAGGAGGTCAGCCCGCAGTTGCGGAAGATGTCCGTCGCCTTCGAACTCCAGGGGGAGATCGTACCCTTGCGGGGCGTGACGAAGAAGTCCGTGCCGTCGCACGCGCCCGCCGCGTTCAACAGGGTCGCCGCCCGGCGGAGTTCCGCGTCGGGGCAGGTTTCGCTCGCCGTCTGCAGGGCGTAGACCCACTTCGCGTCGATCTCGACAGGCCCGAGTTCGGGGTCGGCCCGCCCGATCGCCGCACGCAGGGCATCCAGTCGAAACGGGGAATAGGCATCGGTTCCAAGCAACAGAATCATCTTTCGTCTCCTTCGTGAGTCGGTGGGAACGGCGGTCGGATCAGGCCTCGGCCTTCACGCCGCCGAAGCGTTCCGCATCCTTGATGTTGGGTTCGGTTTCCGAGAAATCGTAGTCCTTGCCGGGCAGAACGGCGTTCAGGAAGATGCCCATCAGCGCGCCCACGGCGAGCCCCGAGAGCGACAGGTGCACCTCGCCGATAGCAAAGGTGATCGCCCCCGCCTTGGAGAAGCTGATGCCGAGCGTGCAGACGATGGAAATCGCGCAAATCAGCATGTTCCGCGGCTTGGAGAAGTCCACCTGATGCTCGACAAGGTTGCGGACGCCGACGGCGGAGATCATGCCGTAGAGGACGAACGAGACGCCGCCGATCGTCGCCGCCGGGAGCGTGGTGATGATCGCCGCGAACTTCGGGCAGAAGGCGAGGACGACGGCGAGATACGCCGCGATGCGGATGACGCGGGGGTCGTAGACCTTCGAGAGCGAGAGCACACCCGTGTTCTCGCCGTAAGTCGTGTTCGCGGGTGCGCCGAAAACCGCCGCGAGGCTCGTCGCGATGCCGTCGCCGATGAGCGTGCGGTGCAGGCCGGGATTCGCGAAGAAGTTGCGCTTGACGGTCGAGCTGATGGCGGAGATGTCGCCCACGTGCTCCATCATCGTCGCCGCCGCGAGCGGGGCGACAATCAGAATCGCGCTCACGATGCGCCCGACGTTGTCGCCCGCGTGTGCGAGAATCGGGAAAACCGTCTCCTCCATCTTCACGGGCAGACCCACCCACGGCGCGGCGGCAATGTGCGAGAAGTCAATCGCCGGACCCTGCCCCAGCACGTTGCAATACAGATAAGCCGCCGCATAACTCGCGAGGACGCCAATCAGAATCGGGACGATCTTCACCATGCCGCGACCGAAAATCGCCGCGACGAGGACGGCGACGATGCCCACGAGGGCAACGGGCCAGCAGGTCGAGGCGCTGTTCACCGCGACGGGCGAGAGAACGAGGCCGATGCCGATGATGATCGGGCCCGTCACCACGGGCGGGAAGAACCGCATCACGCGCTTCACGCCGACGGACTTCACGATTCCCGCGAAGACGACGTAGATGAGCCCCGCGACAATCACGCCCACCGAGGCGTAGGCGAGAAGCTGCGTCTTCGTCAGCCCTTCCCACATGCCGCCCTTCATGCCCGTCAGGGCGAAGTAGCCCGCGAGAAAGGCGAACGAACTGCCCAGGAAGGCGGGGACGATGCGCTTCGTCACGAGGTGGAAGAAGAGCGTGCCGAGTCCCGCGAAGAGGAGCGTGGACGAGACGGAGATGCCCGTCAGAAGCGGCACGAGCACCGTCGCGCCAAACATCGCGAACAGGTGCTGCACGCCGAGAATCCCCATGCGCGGATACCCCAGCTGCCGCGCGTCGTAAATGCCTTCGGGGGGGATTTCCTTAATCGTTGCCTTTGCCATTGTCTTTTATCCTTTCACTCTTTCACTGTAAGTTTGTTTCATTTTGCCGCGTTCGCGACCGTATGGACTTCGAGTTGCGGGCGGGGAATCTCGATGCCGTCGCGCTCGAACGCCTCCTTGAGCGCCTGCGCGGCGGCGAAGTAGACCGTCCAGTAGTCCTCATTCCTGACCCATCCGCGCACCGTCAGGGCGATGCCGTTCTCGTCGAGGGACTTGATTTCCGCCAGCGGCGCGGGGTCGGCCAGCACGCCCGAGACGGAGGTGACGGCGGCGATCGCCGTCGCCCGCGCCCGCGAGACGTCCGTCCCGTAGGCAATCCGAACCGCGAGATCCACGCGGCGCGTCGCGAGTGCCGAATAGTTGACGATGGGCGAACCCCACGCGGCCTTGTTCGGAATGGTGATGCGGCGGTTGTCGGGCGTCGCGAGCGTGACCGCCATCATGTCGAGCTGAAGAACCGTGCCCTCGTTGCCGCCGACCACGACGTAGTCGCCGACCTTGAACGGCTCGTTGATGGCGATCATCAGTCCGCTCGCGAGACTCCCCAGCGACTCCTGAAAGGCGAAGCCGAGGATGAAGCCCGTCACGCCAAGCCCCGCAATCAGCGGGCCGACGTTCACGCCGAGCTTGCCGAGGACGATGACGACGAGGAACGCCCACGCCGTCTTCACGGCGACGGACACGACGAAGCGCGAGGCGAGCGCGTGCCGCCCGTCCGCGCGGACGAGCGCGTGGCGGAGGAAGGCGCCCAGCATGCGAATGGCGACCGCCCCGACAATCAGGATGACGAGCGCCGCCGCGACGTCCACGGCATAATCCACGCCCTTTTCCATCAGCCACGTCACGATTGGCCGAACCGCCTTGACCGCTTCCTCTTTCATCGTCCTTCGCTCCTTTCCCGCTCAATTACATCAGCGCATACTTCGCGATGAAGAGCACCGTCAGGATGTACATGATCGGGTGAACCTTCTTCGCCTTGCCGCAGAAGAGGTTGATGAGCGTGTAGCTGATGATGCCCGCCATGATGCCGTCCGAAATCGAATAGGCGAACGGCATCATCGCGACCGTCAGGAAGGCGGGGATGGACTCGCTCGCGTCCTTGAAGTCGATTTCGGCAACCGATGAGAGCATCAGGTAGCCGACGATGATGAGCGCGGGAGTCGTCGCGAAGCCCGGCACCGCGAGGAACACGGGGGCGAACACGATTGCCGCGAGGAAGAGGATCGCCGTCGTCGCGGCGGTGAGGCCCGTCTTGCCGCCCACCATCACGCCCGAGGCGGACTCCACGTAGGTCGTGGTCGTGGACGTGCCGAACACCGCACCGACCGAAGTCGCGATCGCGTCCGCGCAGAGCGCGCCCGAAATGCGAGGCAGCTTGCCTTCCTTCGTCAGGAAGCCGCCCTTCATCGAAACGCCGATGAGCGTGCCGAGGGTGTCGAAGAGGTCGACGAAGAAGAACGCGAACATGACGACGAAGAAGTCAAGCCCCTTCACGAGCGCCCAGCCCGCCTTCGCGTCGCCCTTGTGCGTCCAGCCGTTCGGGTCGAACACCGCGCAGCAGGTCGACTTGAACTCCACGAAGGAATCCTTGATGCCCGCGAAGGTCAGGGACGGATAGAGCGAGAAGTAGCCCTTCGTCGGGTCGGGAACGTAGACCCCCGTCGCCTGGCAGAGCATGCCAAGGCCCCACGTGAGGAAGATTCCGTAGAGAATCGCGCCCTTGACGCCCTTCGTCATCATCACGCCCGTCAGGATCGTGCCGAGGATGGCGAGGAGCGCGCAGATGCCCTGCGTGTGGAACGCGGCGTTCTTGAAGCTCATGATGCCGACGAGAACTGCGTCGTTGTTCACGATGATCTTCGAGGTCTGCAGGGCGATGAAGCAGATGAAGAGGCCGATGCCCGCCGCGACCGCCTTCTTGAGCGAGAAGGGAATGCAGTTGAAGATGCCCTCGCGCACGGGGGTGAGCGACAGGGCGAGGAAGACCAGCCCTTCCACAAACACCGCGAAGAGCGCGAACTGCCAGCTGTAGCCCATGCCGAAACACACGCCGAAGGTTAGGAAGGCGTTGAGCCCCATGCCCGGCGCAAGCGCGAACGGATAGTTCGACATGAACGCCATCAGCATCGTGCCGACGAACGCGGCGAGACACGTCGCCACGAACACGCCGCCGCGCGGAATCCCCGCCTGCGAAAGGATGTTGGGGTTGACGGCGAGAATATACGCCATCGTCATGAACGTCGTCAGACCGGCGACGAGTTCGGTGCGGACGGTCGTCTTGACCGCGCTCAACTTGAATAGTTTCTCAAACATGAGTGTTTCTTTCTGTTAGTGGTTGGTTAGTGAATGAAATCGAATGTTGCGCCTAGAGCGTCCCGAAGATGCGGTCGCCCGCGTCGCCGAGGCCGGGGACGATGTAGAAGTGGGAGTTGAGCCGCTCGTCCTGCGCCGCCGTGAAGACGGGGACTTCCGGGTGCGCCGCCTCGAACCTGGCGATGCCCTCCGGGGCGGAGATGAGGTTCAGGAACTTGATTCGCCGGTAGCCGAGCTTCTTCAGCTGCGCGACGGCATCGCACGCGCTGCCGCCCGTCGCCAGCATCGGGTCGATGACAAGGGCGAGTTCCTCGCCTTTCGCGGGCGGAACTTTCGCGTAGTAGGGAATCGGCTCGGCGGTTTCCTCGTTGCGCTGCATGCCGAGAACGCCGACCTTGGCATATGGGAGCACGTGCAGCATCGCGTCGAGCATCCCCATCCCGGCCCGGAGAATCGGCACGAGGACGACCCGCTCGTCAATGAGCAGTCCCGTCGTTTTCGCGACGGGGGTCGTGACGTCGACCGTCCGCGTGCGCACGTCCTTCAGTGCCTCATAGGCGAGGAAGGTCGTGAGTTCGTTCACGAGTTCGCGAAACAGTTTCGGCGGGGTATCCTGGTCGCGCATCAGGGTGACGCGGTGTTCGACGAGCGGATGCTTCAATACGGTATGCATGACTTTTGAACCTTGATTACTTAGTTTCCGACAGATTGACTTTCCCGAGGAAGAGTTTCAGGCGTTCCGACTTCGGTGCGCCGAAGATCTCCGCCGGCGAACCCTCCTCGGCGATTCGACCGCCCTCAAGGAAGAGGACGCGCGAGGCGACGTCGCGGGCGAAGCGCATCTCGTGGGTCACGACCACCATCGTCATGCCGTTCTTCGCGAGATCCTTCATCACGTCCAGCACTTCCCCGACCATTTCGGGGTCGAGGGCGGAGGTCGGCTCGTCGAAGAGCATCATCTGCGGCTCCATCGCAAGCGAACGCACGATGGCGACGCGCTGCTTCTGTCCGCCCGAAAGCTGCTGGGGGTAGTTCTTCGCCTTCTCGGGCAACCCGACGCGCTCCAGGAGTTCCATCGCCTTCTTCTCGGCGTCGGCGCGCGAAACGCCGCGCACGAGCCGCGGAGCGAGCGTGACGTTCTCGAGAATCGTCAGGTGGGGGAAGAGGTTGAAGTGCTGGAAGACCATTCCCATTTCGGAGCGGACGCGGTTCTTCTCTCTTTCGGACGCCGCGACGATGTCCGTCCCGTTGAAAATGATGCGCCCCTCGGTCGGTTCGTCCAGGAGGTTCATGCACCGCAGGAAGGTCGACTTGCCGCCGCCCGACGGCCCGATCATCACCACGACTTCCCCGCGACGAATCTCCGTCGAGATGCCCTTCAGCACCTCCAGTTTGCCGAAACTCTTCTTCAGGTTCTCAATCTTCAACAGTGTCTCTTCCATAATCTCCAAGCCTTACGAATCGTTGTGCACGGGATCGGCCCCGGTATTGCGCAGGTATCGCTCGAGCCGTCCCAGGAGCCACGTGAACGACATGACCAGAATCAGGTAGATCGCCGCGACCGCGAGATAGGGCAGATAGACCGAGTAGGTCTGGCTGCGGATGATGTCCCCGCCCTTGGCGAGGTCGATGAGCGCGATGTAGCCGACGATCGACGTATCCTTCATCAGCACGATGAACTCGTTGCCGAGCGCGGGCAGGACGTTGCGCACCGCCTGCGGCAGGATGATCCGAATCATCGTCTTCCAATACGAAAGGCCGAGAGCGCGGCCCGCCTCCATCTGCCCCGGGTCGATCGAGACGATTCCCGCGCGGATGATTTCGGCCTGATAGGCCCCCGAATTGATGCCGAAGGCGAGAATCGCTATCAGCACCTTCGAATCGACCGACCGCAGGATGATGTAGTAGGTGATCAGCAACTGGACGACCATCGGCGTTCCGCGGATGATGGCCAGATAGGCCTTCGCGAGGGCGTTCAGGAAACCGAAGTAGCCGTACTTGTCGTGCGAGGAACGGATGACGGCGACGAGAAAGCCGATGAGGAGACCGAGCACGATTGCCGCGAGCGCGACTTCAATCGTGACGCCAAGCCCCTTGATGAGATACTCGCCGCGATAGGATCCGTCCGCCGAACGCTTCATGAAGCAGAGGTAGAAGTCATCCGCAAGCGCCGTCCACATCCGCTTCAGCGCGGCGATTGCGTCCGCCACGAGCGCAGGCTCGGCCTCGCCGGCATCATCCTCCCTGGCGACGAGTTCGGAGAGGACGGACCGCTCGCACTCCTCGGTGTAGTCGGCGATCCACTTGTCGAGGCGTCCGTCCGCCTGGACTTCCCGAATGACGGCATTCACCGTGGCGAGGAGATTCGTGTTCCCCTTCGCCACCGCAATGGCGTATTCCTCGTTCCTCAGATAGTCCGAAAGCACGAGGCGGCCGTCGTTCTTCACGCAGATCTGCGCGGGGTTGACGTCCGCAATGACGAACGCGCACCGCCCCGCGAGCATCGCCGCACACGCCTCCGGCGGCGAATTGAA
>CAVFWY010000029.1:0-15656 GCA_963626175.1 Gemmiger sp. | reverse complement strand
CATGCCGCGTGAGGAGTTGCGCGAACTCCAACTCGCCAAACTCCAGAAACTCGTCTCCTACGAATACGACCGCGTGCCGCTCTTCCGTCGCCGTTGCGACGAAAAGGGCGTGAAGCCCCGCGACATCGTGACGCTCGCCGACATCGCGAAACTCCCCTTCATGAAGAAGACGGACTTGCGCGACGAGTATCCGATCGGCCTCACCGCCGCGCCGATGAGGGAAATCGTCCGCTTCCACTGTTCCTCCGGCACGACGGGCAAGCCGATCTGCATCCCGAACACAAAGGGCGACATCGAGGTCTGGGCGGACGCGACGGCGCGGTGTCTGGCGATGTATGGCCTGACGGACGAGGACATCCTGCAGGTGAGCTACGGCTACGGACTCTTCACGGGCGGGCTCGGCCTGCACTACGGCGGCGAGAAACTCGGCTGTGCCGTTCTGCCGACGGGCGCGGGCAACACGGAAAAGCAGCTCATGCTCATGCGCGACCTCCAGGTGACCGCCATCGCCTGCACGCCGAGTTGGTTCCTGCACGTCATCGAAGTCGCCAAGAGCCTCGGCATCGACTTCCGCCGCGACACGAAACTCCGGCACGGCATCTTCGGTGCGGAGCCCTGGACGGACGAGATGCGGGCGACAATCGAGCGCGAAACGGGCATTACCGCCCACGACATCTACGGTCTGACCGAGATTTCGGGTCCCGGCGTGGCGGGCGACTGCGGCCATTCGCACGGGCTTCATATCTTCGAAGACCACTATTATCCCGAAATCATCGACCCCGAAACGCTCCAGCCCCTGCCCGACGGCACGGAAGGCGAACTCGTCTTCACCACGCTCGACCGCTTCGGCACGCCGATGGTGCGCTACCGCACCCGCGACCTCACCACGCTCCACGCCGAAACCTGCTCGTGCGGGCGTACGATTCGCGTGATGAACCGCATCAAGTCCCGCTCGGACGACATGCTCATCATCCACGGCGTGAACGTCTTTCCGGGTCAGGTCGAGTCCGCCCTGCTGAAGATTCCCGAAATGGCCCCGCACTACCAGATTGTGCTCAGTTCGACGAATACGATGGATGTCTTCGAGATTCGCGTCGAACTCCAGCCCGAGGCCTTTTCGGACGACATCCGCACGCTGGAGATCCTGCGGAAGAACGTGCTCGCCGCCGTGCGGCAGATCATCGGCCTCAGCCCGAAGATCACGCTCTGCGCCCCGAACACCCTGCCGCGCAGCCAGGGCAAGATCAAGCGCGTGATCGATAACCGCAAGAAGTGAGGATGAAGAGTTTCTTCCAGAGCGTCCGCAAGCACATCGACAAACTCGATGCCACGCACCTCCGCGAACAGTATGCGCTGATCTCGGACGAGGTCGATTTCCTCGACACGCTCTTTGAGACCATCAACCGCGGCATTGTCGTGCTGGACGCGAACGGACGGGTTGCGCGGAGCAACCCTGCCGCGAAGACGCTGCTCGGCATGAAGCCGGAGGACGCGATCGACGCGCTTGACATTCCGCTCGGCCGTCCCTCCAAGCGCGAGATGACGATTTCCTACCCGGAACGCCGCGACCTCGAACTGCAGACGATACCGATCGACGGCGGAACGCTCGTCTACCTGAGCGACACGACCGCCGAGAAGGCGCGGACGGAAGAAGAGTTGCGGGCGGGCGCGACCGAAGCGGTGAAAGGCCTCGCCGCAGGGCTTGCGCACGAAATCGGCAATCCGCTGAACGCCCTCTCGCTCAATCTTCAGCTCATGCAGCGCTCGGACGTGAAGGAACCCGAGATGATCGCCACCTGCCGACAGCAGATCGCACGGCTCGACGGCATCATTCGCGGCTATCTTTCCGCGCTCCGCCCGACGAAACCGAACCTCATGCCGGGTTCCGTCGCCGAACCGCTGAAGAACTGCCTCGCCGCACTCAAGCAGCAGTTCGAGGAGCGGAAGATTTCCGTCGTGCTGGACGTTCCGTCCGCCCTGCCGTCCGTCGCGCTCGATGCGAATCAGATGGAGCAGGTCTACTTCAACCTTCTCAAGAACGCGCTCGAGGCGATGCACGACGGCGGGACGATTGCCATCACCGTCTCGTCGGACGACACGGATGTCGCCGTCGCCATTCAGGATACGGGCAAGGGCATGACGACCGAACAGCTTGCCCACCTCTTCGAGGCCGCCCGCACGACGAAGCAGAAAGGCTCGGGGCTCGGTCTGATGATTTCCTCGCGCATCGTCCACGACCACGGCGGCACGATCGGTGCGGAATCCAAGGTCGGCAAGGGGACGGTCTTCACCGTCAAACTGCCGCGTCTCGAGCGGCGAATCAGGGAGTTGAAATGATGAAACCGAAAATCCTGATTGTCGATGACGAAAAACCGACGCGGGACGTGATGGTGCGCGTCCTCGCCGCCAAGTACGACTGCCTGACGGCGGCGGACGCCGAACAGGCGATGACGGCCGTCGCGGCGAATCCCGATCTCGCGCTGATGATTTCCGACGTCCGGATGCCCGGCGAGGACGGCATCTCGCTTCTCCGTCGCGCAAAGGCCGCGAACCCCAACCTCGCCTGCATGCTCCTCACGGCCTATGGCACGGTCGATCTCGCCGTCGCCGCGATGAAGGATGGTGCGGACGATTTCCTCACGAAGCCAATCACCGACCTCGACCAGCTCGAGCTGCGCGTCGCGAAGGCGATTCGCACGGGCAGCCTCGAACGTCAGGTGAAGGATCTGAAGTCCCAGCTCGACGACCGTCTCGCCGACTTCACCGGCCGCTCCCCCGCGATGCAGAAGGTCTATCAGCTCATCCGACAGGCGGCCCCCTCGTCGGCGAACGTGCTGATCGAAGGCCCGAGCGGCACGGGCAAGGAACTCGTCGCCCACGCCCTCCACGCGCTTTCGCCGCGCGCGAACGGCCCGTTCGTCGCCGTCGAATGCGCTGCGCTTTCCGCGACGCTTCTCGAATCGGAACTGTTCGGACACGAAAAAGGTGCGTTCACCGACGCCATTCGCCAGAAGATCGGCCGCTTCGAGGCGGCGAACGGCGGCACTCTCTTTCTCGATGAAATCTCCGAAATCGACCCCTCGACCCAAGTGAAGCTCCTGCGCGTCCTTGAAACGCGCACCTTCCAGCGCGTCGGCGGCACGGAGGACATCAAAGCCGACATCCGCATCGTCGCCGCGACGAACCGCGACCTCGCGAAATACGTTGCCGAAGGCAAGTTCCGCGAAGACCTCTACTACAGGCTGAACGTCATCGACATCCACTTGCCCGCTCTGAAGGATCGTCCGGGCGACATCGCCCTTCTCGTCTCTCGCTTCCTCAAGGAGTTCTCCGCCGAGAACGGCAACCGCGTCAAGGGAATTGACGCGGTTGCGCTGAAGGCCCTTGAGGACTATTCGTGGCCGGGGAACGTGCGGCAGCTGCGGAACGTGATTGAAAAGATGGTCGTTCTCGCAACGGGCGAAAAACTGACGGCGGACGACGTGCCGATGGAAATCCGCTCGCCCGTTCATCCCGAACCCGCTTCCGCCGCGCCGGCGATTGCCGACGACGGCTCGCTGGCGGATGCCGAACGCGCAAAAATCCTTTCCGTCCTCGACTCCTGCAAAGGCAACAAGTCGAAAGCCGCCGAACTCCTCGGCATCTCCCGTCGAACCCTGCACCGAAAATTGAACGCATGGAAGATCAACTGACGCCAGAATACCCGACCGAACAGCTGACGGTTCGCAGCCGAATCCTGAAGATACCCGGACTCAAACTCATTGGGAAAATCGGCGAGGGGGGAATGTCCACCGTCTGGAAGGCGTGGGACGTCGCCAACCAGCGCCTGGTCGCCGTCAAGATCCTCAACCGCGAATATGCGAAGAGCGGCGAAGACGTCAGGGCCTTCCGCGCCGAAGAGCGGACGATGGAGAAACTCCGCCATCCCGGAATCGTCGCGGCCTATGACTTCAACAACGGGAACGGAAACTGGTTTCTCGTGATGGAATACGTCGACGGCTACACGTTCGCCGACCTGCTGAAGCGCAAGCAGCACGTGAAGGAAGAGGACTGCCTGCTGATCTGCCAGTCGATTGCCGTCGCCCTGGACTATGCGTGGAACGACTTCGGTCTCGTGCACTGCGACATCAAGCCGGAGAACATCATGATCAACACGTCGGGCGAGGTCAAGCTCACCGACCTCGGGATTTCCTACGAATTCAAGGATCTCGAGGGCGGCGTCAAGGAAGTCCCCGACCACGTGACGGGAACGCCGGCCTACATCTCGCCCGAGCAGGTCTACGGAGACGTCGAACTCGACTGCCGAACTGACATCTACTCGCTTGGCGCAACGCTTTACCATCTCTCCACGGGGCGAGTCCTCTTTCCCGGTCTCGACAACGAACAGACCATGCGGGCGCAGTGCAATGACGATTCGCAAGCCCGCGACCCGAGGCTCTATCGTCCCGAACTCTCGCAGGGATTCGCCCAATTGCTGGAGGCGATGCTCGTCAAGAACCGAGACAGCCGCCTTTCGACCTGGCGTGACGTCTTCCTGATGAGCAAGGACGTGGAAAACGGCATCGTCTTCAAGCCGCGTCAGACGTCCGGCACTTCGTCGGTCAAACTCGCCTGTTAGCGAACGCCGCCGTTCTGCTTCGCCAGTTTCTTCAGTTTGGCGGCACAGGAAAGCCGCTCGACCGCAGTCATGTGGTCAACGTAGAGAATGCCGTCCAGATGGTCGATTTCATGCTGAAGCGCCCGCGCAAGATAACCGCGAGCCGTAATCATCTGCGGCAGGTTGTTCTCATCCAGATACTGCGCAGTCACCTGCTCGGCGCGAACAATCGCACCGCCGACGCCGGGGAAGCTCAAGCACCCTTCCTTGTCCCGAACGCTTCCCTCCCGCGCCACGATCTGCGGATTCCACAACTTGAGCGGCATGGGAATCGGCGCGTTGAACGCGGCATCCTCTTCCGTCTCGCAATCGGCGGGAATGTCAATCACGCAAAGGCGATCCGTGCGGCCGACCTGCTCGGCGGCCAAGCCGACGCCACGCGCCGCGTGCATCGTCTCGACCATGTCATCCGCGAGCTTCCGCTGCACGTCCGTGACGACGACAACGGGATTCGCCTTCTCGCGAAGGACTTTCTCCCCATACTTGTAGAGTTTGAGCACCATACCGCCTCTCGCCTCACTTTCCCGTCGAGCCGAATCCGCCCGCGCCGCGATCCGTCTCATCGATGTCCTCAGCTTCCGCAACCGTCGGCTGCAGAACGGGCGCAACGACGAACTGGGCAATGCGGTCGCCCTTGGCGACGGGGAAATCGGACGCGCCGAAGTTGGCGAGAATCACGCCAATCTCCCCGCGATACCCCGCGTCAATCGTGCCAGGAGAATTGAGAACCGTCACGCCGGACTTGAGTGCAAGTCCCGAACGCGGGCGAACCTGAATCTCATAGCCGGGCGGCAGAAGGGCCACCAGCCCCGTGCGGACGAGCGCGTGCCGCCCGGCGGGAATGGTCAGGCTCTCCACGCTGCGCACATCCATCCCCGCATCGGTCGGATGCGCGTAGGCGGGCAACACCGCATCGGGATGAATGCGCTTGAACTTCAGGGTCATTTATTCTTCCGCGCCTTCGCTCGATTCATCGACGACCGACGAAAGTTCATTCGGCTCGAAGCCGAGACGCTCCAGATTCCACTTCTTCCAGGATTCGGGCAACTGGCGACGCTGAAGCGCGGCCAGGTCGTCCGCAATCTGGGATTTCAGCAAGAGGGCCTTCGCCGCATCCCCTTCCACACGGTCAAGACAGACGACGAGCAGCCCCGTTCCGGAACCCGTCCGCGTGAAGTCAGAAATCGCGCCCTTATCCAACTTGCGGACGGCGCTCGCCACCGCATTCTGCTCGACGAACTCGCCCGGCTTCATGTCGCAAATCGAAAAGGTGATGTTCGTCGAGACAACCTCCGTCGCGAGGACGGCGTTCGTTCCCTTCGCGGCAAGTGCCTCGACCGCCGTCTTGAAGGCATCCGCCTTCGCCGCACGGAACACGCGCGGACGAATCGCCTCCTTCGCCTCATCAAAGGTCGGAACGTGGGCGGGACTCGTCTCGCCCTTCTCAATCAGCCACACGGCCCGCTCGGAACGGACGACGCCGTAGCGAAGGTCTTCGCTTGACGAATCGAGTTCGGCCACCGCTTCGGCAAAGCCTTCCGCACCGGGCAGAATCGACGCCATGGACTTCATGAAGCCCTCCGCGTAGCCGCCCTCGGGGGCGAACCAGTCCGAAGTTTCGACCTTGAGACCGAACTGAGCCGCAATCTCGTCAAGACGGGACTTGCCTTCGGCGGCCTTCACCGAATAGGCGAGATGGGTCGCATTCGTTTCGAAATACTGAATCGCCGCGATACGGCGGACTTCCTTCTCGACCTGTTCCTTCACGTCCTCGAACTTCTTCACGCTCTCGACGCCGTTCGTATCCGTCGTCGTATAGCGGTCGACCGTAGCGTCGTAATGGTCGCGCAGATCATCGTCCGTAACCGTCATCTTGGCGAGAATGGCGGGCTTGGTCGCGTCAAACTTGACCATGCGAATCTTGACGCGCTCGGGCAGAGCGAGCGAATTGGTGTTCTCGTCGTACCACTTCCTGATCGCCGCATCGTCCACCTTAAGGTCTTCCGGAACCATCTTCGCCTGTGCGAAGCGAGCCACCCGCACGGTGAAGGTGTCGGTCAGGTCGGCGACCGCACGCTCGACTTCCATGGGCGAGACCCACGCCGCCGAACCAAGCATCGCCTCGCCGAGACGCATCATCGTGATCCGCCGCTTGAGAAACTCCTCGAAGCGTTCGGGCGTAACCGAATTCTCGCGAAGCAAGGCCTGATAACGGGCAAAGCTGAACTGCCCGTTCACGGTGAACGAAGGATCGCGGCGAATCATTTCGCGGACTTCGGAATCCGTCGCCGTCAGACCATCCTCACTGGCGACCGTCAGCGCGGCAATCGTCTCCCACGCCAGGCGATTGACCTCGCCCGTCTTGCGCCGCCAGTCCCGATTGCGCCCGAAGCCGCGAATGTCGTCCGCGACGGACGAAAACTCCGCCGCCTTGACCGACTTTCCGGCAAGAGACCCCGCCTCGCCGACGGAAGCCGCATCGCCGCGATCCGGCGTGAACAGGCCGTCGAAGCAGAACGCGGCGGAAATGACGATTGCAAACGCACCCCAAACCCACTTGTTGCGAATAAGCTTATTGAACTGAAGGATAACCATCTTTTTACCGTGTACTCTCTTGTTGTGTTAATCGTTGTTAGTCAAAATCACTCGGCGTCCTCGAAGTCCGACCCCTCCGATTCGGAAGTCTCGTCCGAACGGAGAGGCTCCGGCTCGGCATCGACCGTCGCCGATTCGGCGGCATCCGCCGCCTTCTTCGCGGCGGCCTCCTTCGCCTGAATCGCCGCTTCACCCTGTTCGCCCGTGCTCAATTCGGGGCGACCTTCGACAAAGGCGCAACGGTTCATCAAACCGCCCGCCGAATCGAACGTCATCACGGTGACGGCCATCCGATCGCCGATAGCCGGAACGGCGCGGTGAATGCGCACCGCCGTCTGGGGCGAAAGCTTCCACGCGAGAGTCCGTTCGGAAACGGTTTCCTTGCCCGTTTCGAGGTCTTTCGTCGTCTCCGCACCCTGGTCGAGGTTCACGACATAGTCGCCGCTCGTGCCGTAAAGCCCCGTGAAAAGGATGTCCTGCGACGTGCGGATGCGGATCTCATTCGCCGCGTGCATTTCGGGAATCGAGAAATGCCGTCCCTTGATTGAAAGCGAGCCCGTCACGCAGCGCACGACGGCTTCGTCGCCGTCGCCCGTCGCCGAATACGTATAGCGCGATTCGCCCGCCGGATTGAAGACGGAAAAGCCCGGAGCGGTCACCGTCATCAGTCCCTCGGGAAGGTTGCGCGGCAGTTTGACGTCAATCGTGCCCGACCGCAGAACCAGCGTGCGCGACTTGATTCCCAGCGGCTGGACGACCGTGCCGAACGAGGAGTCGCCGCTCAGCGAAACCTCGCTCGCCGCGCCAAAGCGAATCGTCAGCTTGCTCGCGCCGCCTGTGGTTCGATACGAACTGCCGAGCGGGTAGTAGCGGCCTTCCTCGACGACCTCCCATTTGGACGTCCCGGGCTTGAGCACTTCGCCCGAGCCTTCCAGAAGGCGGCAAACGGGCAGGGCGAAGAAGAACTTCTCCCCCTCCTGTTTCGGCTTTGCGCCCGCGACCTCGGCCTCCTGCGCCCCAGTCTCCTCCGACACGGCCTCTTCTTCCTGCGCGAACGCGCCGGCCGCCGCGAACGCGGCGGAGCCACAAACCAACACGCGAAACAGTCTATTCATATTCTTCCAGCCTTTCAAACAAGGTGTGCGCCGTCCGAAGGACGAATCAGGCTCACGGTCGGCTCGTCGCCGTGCTTCGCCTTATATTCCTTCTTGATGGCCGCCGCGATTTCGTCCGCCGCCGTCGGATCGACCAGCAGACAGCAGCTGCCGCCGAATCCGCCGCCCGACAGGCGTGCGCCATACACGGAGGGAATCGCCTTCGCGGCATCCACAATCGTATCAAGCTCTTCGCAGGAGTTCTCGAACCAGTTGCGGCTCGACTCGTGCGAATCATACATCAGCGCACCGAACCCGGCGAGGTCGCCCTTCTCGAGAAGCGCCGCGCCCTGCAGGACGCGCTCGTCTTCGCCAATCGGATGCACCGCCCGCCGCGCCGTCGTCTCGCTCAAACCGCCGCGATAGAGCACCCACTCCGCCATCGTCACGTCGCGCAGGTGCGTGACTTTCTTGCGCAGGATGGACGCGAAATACTTCGCCGCATCCTCGCACGCCTCGCGCCGCGAGGCGTAAGCCCCGTCGACGAGCGCGTGGTGCGCGTTCGACTTCACCATCATGAACGAGACTTTCGGACCGAGCGTGACGTTCTCGAACGTGCAGTAGCGGAAGTCGCTCTTCACGAGCGCCCCCGCCTTGCCATAGAGCGAGGAGGCCTGGTCGAGCAACCCGCACGGACATCCCGCGAACGTGTGTTCCGCCTTCTGCCCGATCTTCGCCATCTCGGTCTTGTCCTTCTCGATTCCGTAGAGTTTCGAGAGGGCGAGCACGGTGCACATCTCCAGCGCGGCGGACGAGGAAAGCCCCGCGCCGAGCGGGATGTTGCCGAGGAACGCCGCCTTGAAGCCGTGCTTCGCGTTCGCGGGCTTGCCGTCGAAGAGCCAGTTGAACGTTCCGTTCACGTAGTTCTGCCACGTCATCGTCTTGGCGGGCGCAACCGTCTTCGTCGTGAACTTCGCCGTCTCCATCAAATCCGCCGCCGTCAGTTCGCAGGTGTCGTCCGCCGTCGCCGAGACGGCGAAGAACGTGCCCTTGTCAATCGCGGCGGAAAAGACGTAGCCCTCGTTGTAGTCGGTGTGGTTGCCGAGTACCTCGATGCGCCCCGGCGCATACGCCACGACTTCGGGCTTCGCCCCGTAGAGTTTCTCGAACTTCGCAACGAGTTCGTCGTAGACTTCCTGATTCAGCATGGTGAGAATCCTTTCTTCACTGTCCTTACTTTTGTTTCGGCTTCGAGAGGAAATTGGCGTACACGAAGATATACGCGAAGAGCGCAATCGTCAGCCAGTAGCTTCCGAGATAGCCGATCTTGCCCGCGAGCATACCCTGAAGCGGCAGGCAGACGCCGCCGAACACGCAGGCCATGAAGATGCCCGAACCCATCGGCACGTACTTGCCGAGACCTTCCGCCGCGAGGTTGAAGAGCCCGCCCCACATGACCGAGGTCGCAAGACCGCAGACGAACAGCAGGCACATCGAAAGCGGAATCGTCTTGCCGAAGACCGTGACGAGCTTCACCGGCATGAACATCATCGCAAGGAGCGTGACGATGCCCATGACCGACAGCACGGTAATCATCGCCTTCGAGCTCACCTTGCCGCCGATTGCACCGCCCATGATGCGGCCGATCATCATCGCGAACCAGTAGGACGCGACAACACTGCCCGCGACGACCGGCCCGACGCCTTCCATTTCGCTCATGTAGAGGTTCGCCATGTTCGGAATGCCCGACTCAATCGTGATGTAGAAGAAGATGGCGAGCGCACCGAGCGTGAAGTGACGGAACTTGAGCGTTGAAATGATGTCCTTGAGAACGCTCGTCCGACCCGCGAGACGGTCGGCCTTCTCTTCCGCCGTCTCGAGGTGAGGTTCGGGAATCTTCGAGACAAGCACGATCACGAACGCCACCGCGAAGAGTCCCATCGCAATAAGCATCGCCGGCGCGACCTTCGAGACCGTCGCCTCGTCCATCGCACCGCCGATCAGCCAGCCGAGGATCATCGGCGCGAGCGTCGCGCCAATCGAATTGATCGAGCAGCCCATCTGCACGAGCTGGTTGCCCCGGTTGCCCTCGCCGCCGAGCGTGTTGAGCATCGGATTGACGACGAGATTCAAAAGGCACATCGAGAAGCCCGCGACGAACGCGCCCGCGATGTAGATGTAGAACGGATTCGCCGAAAGCGGCACGTAACCCGACAGAAGCTGGATGCCGAGCCCCGCGAAGCCGACCGCCGCCGCGAGAAGCGCTGTGAACTTGTAACCCTTGCGCTTGAGAATCAGCCCGCCGGGAATCCCCATGAAGAGGTAGGCGAAGAAGTTCGCCGCACTTCCCAGCTGCGAGGCGGTTGCCGACGCATTGAACTGGTTCTTGGCGACAACCGCCATTGACCCGGCGAAGTTCGTCACGAACGCAATCATGAAGAACAACGCAAACATCGTGGCAATCGCCATTGCGCTGCCGCCCCGCTTATTCTGATTTTCCATATCTGTTTTGCTCCTTGTAAGGTTTATCATTTCGTATTATAGCGAAATAACCGCCTGGAAGTCAATCCGTCACCGAAAGAAGATTTCTCCCGGCCGCGAGCGGAATCGTCCGTCCGCGCCAGAGGAACTCCCCGTCCACGCCCTCCGGAAGCGTGACCGAACCCGAGACCTTTTCGCCGTCAAAGCGCAGATCAGTCTCGACGAAACCCTTTGGATGCGGCGTTTTCGAGCGGATGAAGGCGAGCGAACCCGGCGACGGCGCAACCTTCACGCGGGCGTAGAACGGCGCGGCGCTTTGCACCCCGGCGAGCCCTCTCTGCATGAAGACGAGCGGATGCGAACCCCAGGCGTGGCAGTCGCTGCGCGAGTCGCTCTCCTCCGTTTCGGGCATCTCGAGCGCCGTCTTCGCGTCCCGCGCCACGTAATCGCGCCAGAGGTCGAGCCGCTTCAGGAAGAGGTCGCCGCGCCCGAACTTGAAATAGGTGTCAAAGAGATAATAGGAGAAATAGACCGTGCACCGCGCGAGGTCGGGTGCGGTGATGAGCCCGTTGAAGACGCGCTCCGCCCGTTCCTGCGGCAGAAGCCCCGTCAGCAGGGCGAGACACTGCGCGTGTTCGGAATAGAGGTCGTGCCGCACGGTGTCGGCGAACATTCCCCGCGCCTCGTCCCAGAAGTGCCGCTCGACCGCCGCGAACGTCCGCGCTGCCTTCCTCTCCCAGATCGCCGCCCGCGTCTCGTCACCGAGCGCACGCTCGACTTCCGCCGCGTTGCGCAGGGTCATCACCCAGTAGAGGTTGTTCACCGAACTCGGCGGCGCGGCGTTTCCATCCGGCGCGACGCCGACCTTCCAGTCCGGCACCCAGTCGATGAAACTCCAGCCGGGGAGATTGACGAGAAGTCCCTCCTTGTCCTCGTAACGCGAAATCCCGTCCAACGTGTTGCGCATGCCGGGGATGCGCTCCTCAAGCCACGCGCGGTTGTCGTGCTCGCGCACGTAGTCGCCATACATCATCACCTGGCACATCGAGTAGGTGACGGACTCCTGCTCGTTCCGCGTCGGCCAGTTCATCGGGATCGTACCGTTGTCCCGCCGCGCATAGTCGTAGAGGTCAATCGCCCGGCGGATGAGGCGGTCGTCGCCGCTCATCGCCGCGAGGATGCGAAGCTGCACCCGCGTGTCACCCGGATACATCTGCTGTTCGTAGTAGGGGCAGTCGAACAGCATCTCGTGCGCACACATCTGCATTCCGCGCCGACAAATCCGACGGATTGCGGGCAGGGTCGCATCGTCCGACTCGAACACACTCTCGTCCTCCACGGGATAGCGCGATTCGAGAATGGCGAAGTCCGTCACCTCCAGCGGCTCGTCCGTCGTCTCAATAATGATTTTCACCCACCGCCCGCACCGCCACCACGGCGTCGAAAAAACCGCCCCGTCGCGTCCGTCGGGCAGAAATCGGTCGGTGAAGCCCGTGAAGGTCAGCCCATTCCAGTCCGCACGGTTGTGAGCCTTGCGCCCCTTCTCCGTCCGCAATGCTTCGCACCAGCCCCACGTCACCTTCGCACCCTTCCCGCCCTTCGTCGCGAGAATCGGATATGCACAATAGTAGTCCTCGAGATCCCAGAGGATTTCCCGCTTCGTCTTCGGAGCGACGGTGAAAGGCCGCCCCGGCTCGACATCCCCCGTCTTGACGAAACCGGGAGCGCGGCGGATTTCGGTTTGGTCAGGGAGAGCCGACGGGTAGAGAAGCCACCCCTTGGCGCGAAGACCATAGCCGAAGACCGTCCACTCGCTCGGCGGCAACGCCCCCCGCACGACGACCGCCTTCGCCCATTCGCTCGGCTGTTCGCCGAGAAGCCCCGTTCCCGAAACCGTGAACGGCGAGCCGACACCCCACGCACCGCCCGTGGCGAGCGACCTATCGCCTGTCGTGCCCTTCAGTTCGCCGACTTCCCAGGCCGCCTTGCCCGTCGTGAGAAGGCCGTCGAACGCACCCTCCGCCTTGAGGATAAATCCGCCGCGATGGGAGAGTTGCGCCAGCGGCGCACTCTCGCCGATTCGCCAGACGACCGCCTCGACGATGTGTCCGCCCGGCGGCAGGTCGAGGTCGTAGGTCTGGTAAGTCCAGTTCGCCACACTGCCGCGATTCGGTCCGCGCCCGACGACCTTGCCATCGAGCAGAAGCACGAATCGCTCGTCCGCGCTCACGTCGATTCGCGCCACGCCGCCCGTCGAGTCAAAGGCGCGGCGGAAGCGGAAGTAGCGTTCCGGCGCTTCACTGATCTCCTTCGCATAGGAAGGATGCCACAGCCACGCGGCGTCGTCAATCGGCTGGATTCGCCGCACCCCGACGTCGCCGCGCGAATGGCGTTCGACGCGAAAGACGCGCGTCGATGCGGACGGCGCATCGCCCGCAAACGCGAAGCCAAGCGTGAAAACGAGAGCGAGGAGCAACGAAACTTTCATCTGACCAACCTTTCTCAGCCAACGGGCTGAACCGTGATTTTCGCCGCGTGACCGTTGAGATCGACGGCCGCGCCACCCGCATTCGCGCCGAACGACACCTCCGTCGCAAGGACTTCGCCCTTCACGTAGTCGAGATGCGCCGCGAGCGCGGCGGAAACTTCGGCATCCGTCTCGACCGTGACGGTGATGCGCTGGGAGACCTCGAAATCCGCCTCCTTGCGCATCGACTGCACGTGGCTGACGAACTCGCGGGCGAGTCCCTCGGCAACCAGTTCGGGGGTGAGCGCGGTTTCAAGCCCGACGACAATCGAACCGGCGGAAGCGACGACAAGACCCGCCTTGGGCTTGCGCGTGACGATGACGTCCTCCTCCGACACCTCTACGCCCTCGACCGTGCGCGGCCATGCGCCCGCACCGTCCATCGCGGCGATTGCGGCGGCGACGGCCTTCATCTTCGGCCCGCACTTCTTGCCGAGCGTCTTGAAGTTCGCCTTGAGCGTGATGTCGCAGAGTTCCGTCTCGTCCGCAACGAACTCGACCTTCTTCACGTTCAGTTCGTCCTCGATCAGGTCTTCAAGCCCCTTCACGTCGCCGCCCGCGAGTTTCAGTGCGGAAAGCGGCTGGCGCACCTTGAGGTCGTTATCGGCGCGGAGTCGGCGACCGAGTTCGACGGCGGCCTGCACGTCGGCCATGCGCCGTTCGAGGTCGAGGTCGCGTGCGGCGGCGTTCGCCGTCGGGAAGTCGCAGAGGTGCACCGATTCGGGGTCGCCCGCGCCCTTCAGGTTGCCGTAGATTTCCTCGGCGATGAACGGCGTGAACGGCGCGGCGACCTTCGCGAGCTGCACGAGCACGTAGCGCAGCGTGCGGTAGGCGTTCAGCTTGTCGCCGTCGTTCGTCGATTTCCAGAAGCGGCGGCGGCTGCGGCGGATGTACCAGTTCGTCAGATCTTCGATGAACTTCACGAACGGACGCACCGCCCTCTGCAGGTCGTAGGCGTCCATCGCCTCGGTGACATCGGCGATGAGGGTTTCCATCGACGAGACGATCCAGCGGTCGAGCACGTTCTCCGACGCGGGCTTCACGACCTCCACATCGGCGAAGCCGTCCACGTTCGCGTAGGTGACGAAGAAGGAGTAGGCGTTCCACCACGGAATCAGGAGGTCGCGCATGATCTGCTTCACGCCGTTCTCGGAGAACTTCAGGTTCTCGGCGCGAACGACGGGCGAGTAGATCATGTAGAGGCGAATCGCGTCCGCCCCGTAGGTGTTCAGCATCAGGTTCGGGTCAGGGTAGTTCTTCAGCCGCTTTGACATCTTCTTGCCGTCCTCGGCGAGGACGAGCCCGTTCACGACCACGTTCCTGTAGGGCGACTTGCCAAAGAGCATCGTGCCGAGCAGCATCAGCGTGTAGAACCAGCCCCGCGTCTGGTCGAGTCCCTCGGCGATGAAGTCCGCCGGGAAGAAATCGGCGAAGCCCTTCTCGTCCGGCTTGCCGTCCGCACCGCCCATGTAGTGCTGCTGGGCGTAGGGCATCGAGCCGGACTCGAACCAGCAGTCCAGCACTTCGGGCGTGCGGTGGTAGGTCTTGCCGTCCCTGCGGATGACAATCTTGTCCACGTAGTGCTTGTGGAGGTCGGTCACCTTCTCGCCCGACAGTTCCTCAAGTTCCCTGATCGACCCGATGCAGATCATGTCGCTGGGGTCGTCGTCGTTGACCCAGACGGGGATGCAGCTGCCCCAGAAGCGGTTGCGCGAGATGTTCCAGTCGCGGGCATCCTTCAGCCAGTTGCCGAACCGCTTGTCGCCAACGTAGTCGGGCGTCCAGTGAACCGTCGCGTTATTCGCCGCGAGTTGCTCGTGCAGGTCTTCCACCCGCACGTACCACGCATCGATGGCGCGGTAGATGAGCGGCGTATCCGTGCGGTCGCAGTAGGGATAGGAGTGAACGATCGTGGACTGGTGGACGAGCTTGCCCTCGGCCTTGAGCCGCTTGATGATGTCCTTGTCACAGTCCTTGCAGAACCGCCCCTGGTATTCGGGGACTTCGGGACCGAACGCCGCACTCGCGTCGAGCGGATCCACGATGGCGTTCATCCCCGCCTCCTTGCAGACGCGGAAGTCGTCCTCGCCGTAGGCCGGCGCGATGTGCACGAGCCCCGTGCCGTCGTCCGTCGTGACATAGTTGTCGTTCAGCACATGGAACGCGCCCTCGGACTTCTTCGCCGCGTAATAGGGGAAGATCGGCTCGTATTCCCAACCCTTGAGCGCCGCGCCCTTCATTTCCGCGACGACTTCATACTGTTCGGGCTTCTTGAAGTAGACGGCGAGCCGCGCCTTCGCCA
>CAVFWY010000028.1:1182-15751 GCA_963626175.1 Gemmiger sp. | reverse complement strand
AGTCGGTATTTTACCGAAAAACGGCGGGCGGTTGCCGCCCTTTTTTCACCCGCCAGCCGGAAGAGCACAAAAAATGGGTAAACTCCAGATGGATCCCCAGTTGCAACGGGATGGGGGGATATGGTATAATTCGCTCCGTCAGGCGGGAGGTGCGGTCGCCTGAACGGCCGAAAGGCTGATAATGCGACTGAAAAGGCGCATAAATCTTTGACATCGTCGGGCGCGGCACCTCGCGCCCGTCATCGGCTCGAAGCGAAATTACAATAAAATGTAGATTTGAGGTCTGACCCTCGTTCTCGATTTTATTGTAATTTGTGGAGGGCAAAACCTTTGACTCGCGGCTGCACACTGGACCGCAGAAGAAGGACTCGCGGAGACGCATCCGACGCCCGCGAGACGTACGCAATCTTGCGTATTTGGCTTTGATTGAAAACGACCAATCTTCGAGTAAAGCCGAATATGTGAGATGCGTCACGTGGATAGACTCCACGCGGCGTGTCCTCTATTCGTTTGTTTTACTCAAGGCGCTTGGTCGTGCCTCAATCAGAACTACGATGTGAAGGCACGCCGCTTCTTTTTCTGCGCCTGGCGGACTGTGCCTTGGTAAAGGCGGGCGCAGCGCGCTTGGGTGGATTTGGTCGAACATCCGGGCGCGCCGAACAAAACAGTCACGGCCAGAACAGAAAAGGAAAAGCAATGAAAAAACTTCTAAGCGTGGTCGCGCTTGCGGCTTGCGCCGTCTTCGGTGCGAACGCGACGACCTTGCGCGTCGGCGGAACGGACGGAACATATACGACAATCCAGGCGGCGATCAACGCGGCGTCCGCCGGCGATACGATTCTCGTCGCGCCGGGCACATATGACGCCATCGACACTCAGGGCAAGGACATCACGATCCGCTCGACTGACGGCGCCGAGAAGACGAAGATCGTCGCGAGAACCGGCAGTGGCGTTGATGAGAACGGTGAGGTAACGGCGGCGATGCTGATTTCCGAGGAAACCTTTGGACAGGTCGGCGACTCGGAAGACCCTGATTACGAAGGAGAACACACGACATACAAATACGATGTCGTAGACGAGTGGAAGACCTGGACTCCTGCCGATTTCCCGTGCAGCACTTTGGAGGGGTTTACCATTGAAGTGAAAAGCGTCGGGAGCGCCGACCAGGTCGGCATTGTCGGCGGGCGTATCAAGAACTGCCGCCTGGTTTGCGCGGATGGCGTCCAGCGGTTTAACCTAGTCCAGCTGGCCGTCATTGAAAATAGTTTGATCGAGGCTGGCTACCTTGGAATGTGGATAGAAGAAGATGGGTCAGAGGAAAGTCCCGTGGAACTGCTCTCGGATTGCATCCTCCGCAACTGCACCGTCTATACAGGCTCTGAACTGAGCGGTCAATTGGAGAACACAATCGTCTATGGTAGAGGCGACAAAGTGCGACTGGATGAGGGCGAGAAAAACGAGGAAAAGGGGACGCTCGCCAACTGGACGCTTGCCAACTGCGTCTTTTATGGTGTCACCTACAATGCTAAACGCACGGGCGTAACTGTTGCCGACCCGCTCTTTGTGGACGCGGCGAACGGCGACTTCCGCCTCAAGGAAGGTTCGCCCTGCATCGACAAGGGCGGCACGGCATACGGGGATACAGACCTCGACGGCAACCCCCGCGTTTCCAACGGCAAGGTCGACATCGGGTGCTACGAGTATCAGTCGTCGTCCGTCATCGCCTGGCCTTCGTGGGCAATCGGGACGTGGGCGGGAAAACTCGCAAATTATGTCCCGGACGAAGGAAAGACATATGAGGGACTCTACAAGTTGACGCTGAGCGCAACTGGCGTTCAGGAAGAATACATCTTCGACGATGGAGAGATTGTGGAACACGCCGATGCCTGGAACGATTTGAAGGTCACTGATCAGGCCGACTGCCATCTCGCCCTGTCTTTCTGGTACTGGAGCGATTCGCACACGCAGAAGTTTGACGCGAACATGGTTCTCCGCAAGGAGGGATGCAGCCATTACGCCACGTCCAGCTATTCATCAAAGATTACGGGCGGCGACACGGTGGACGTGAAGGAACTGACGAAACTTGAGATGAACACGGCTCCCGCCGACGGCTGGCCGGAGTGGGTCGTCGGGACGTGGAGCGGAGATGTCCTCAATTATGTTCCAAGTGACGCCGCGACCTACAAAGGCACTTACACGTTGACTGTGAGCGCAACCGGGACGAAAGAGAAGTATGTGTTTGCTGATGGCGATGTTATCAATCACAATGATGATTTGAAAGGATGGGTCATCACGGACAAGACGGACTGCCACATTGTTGGGACATGTTGGTGCTGGAATGACGAGAAGGACGACTGGTTTGATGCGAAATTCGTCTTCCGCAACACGGCCTGCAGCCATTACGCGCAGTCGAGCGGCTCGTCCATCATGCACGCGGGGGATTCTGCCGGAAAAGACACCTGCGAGGTCGCGAACCTGAAGAAGGATGGCGGCGATCCGGCGCCGTCCGTGCCGACGGTGAGCGCGACGGCGGCGGACGTGAGCGCCACCTACGACGGCGCGGCGCACGGTATCTCCGTCTCCGTCAAGTCGCCGACGAGCGGCGTGACGGTCGAATACGCACTCTCCCAGAACGGCCCCTGGCAGTCGGAGGCGATCACCTTCACGGTCGCCTGCGCGGCGACGAAGGTCTGGTATCGTGCGCTTGCGGACGGCTACCTCGGCGTGACGAACGCCGCGACGGTCACGGTGAGCCCGCGCCCGATCTCGAACGCGACGCTCACGCTTCTCGGAATCCCCGAAGAGGGCTACAAGTATGACGGCGCGGCGAAGACGCCGGCGGTATCCGTCACGGACACGCTTGCAGGCTTCTCGTCGTCCGACTACGCCGCGCCCGTCTACTCGGGCAACGTGAACGCCGGCACGGCGAAGGTCGTCGTCACGGGCGTCGGCAACTACGCGGGCACGGTCGAGACGACCTTCACCATTTCGCCGCGTTCGCTGACCTTCACGAGCGCGTCCGCCGAATGGGCGTGGGACGGCGAGGCGCATTCGTGCGAGACGGCTCCGACCGTTTCGGGCGACGGGTTCGTCGGCACGGACGGCGCGACGTTCTCCGGCTTCAAGTCCGTCACCGCCCCCGGCAGCTACGAGAACACGTTCTCATACGTGTTCACGGCCGGCACGGTCGTGGCGAACTACAACGTCACGACGAAGTTCGGCACGCTGATCGTCTACAGCTACAAGGCGGAGACGAAGAAGGACGGGACGCTCTCGATTACGGGCGTGAGTGACGACACCGCCAAGGACTCCGACCTCTACATTCCGGAGGAAATCGACGGGAAGAAGGTGACGGAGGTCGCTGTGGGTGCGTTCGCGAAACAGACGACGCAGTGCGCGGCGGAAAACGTGACGCTTTCGAAATATGTGACGAAGGTTGACGCGAGCGCGTTCCGCGGCAACGAGAACCTCAAGACCGTCACCTTCGCGGAGAAGGTCTACACGCCCGAAGACGTGGAGGCCACGCTTGAGATCGGGGCGAACGCCTTCAGTTCGTCGGATGTCGAGGAGATTGTCATCCCGGAATACGTCTCCAAAGTCGGCAAATACGCCTTCGCGAACTGCAAGAACCTGAAGAAGGTGACGATCAAGAGCGGGACGACGGTTGACCCGGATGCGTTCTACTCTTCGGGCATCACGCAGGGCAAGAAGCCCGACGTCATGACGATCGGCGAATTCGCCGTCAATCCCCGCACGGGTTCGGCGACGATGCTTGTCTCCGGCACGGGCGGCGCGATCAGCACGTCCGGCCTCCGTGTGCTCTATGGGACGACGCCCGAAACCATGACGGAGGAAGTTCCGTTCACCGTCGGCGACACCGAACTGACGAGCGAGGGCTGCTCGGTCACGGTGACGGCGGAAGCGCCCGAAGGTGCTACCGGCGCGGCGTTCTTCAAGGCGGTCGTTGAGTGAAACAAAGGAAAGGAGACAGACAAATGAAGACGAATCAGATTCTCATCCTTGCAACGGCGCTCTGCGCGGCTTCCGCCGCGCAGGCGGCCGGGTGGCGGCTTTCGGTGGGTCCTGCGTTCCGTGCGCAGATGAAGACCGAGATGCGCGGTGCGCCTACGGCGGCAGATACGACGGATCGCGTCAATTCGCGAGCCTACACCGATCTGGAGAACGGCGGCTGGCGCAATTACGAAGGCTCGGTGGCGACGGTAGTCGACCGGGATGTCGCCGCAATCTATGGCGACTCCGATGCCGCGCGTTGGGCGATTCCCGCGAGCTATGACGTGACAACCGTCAGTTACGATGGCGGCGGCACGCCGATTGACGCGACAGACCGTCCGTCGTCGCTCGGTGTCAAGGCACGGGCGGGCTTCGACTTCATCGAGAACGAGACGTTCTCCGTCGGACTCGACCTGCGCTTCGCGGGCTACTGGAACATGAGGTCGTCCGCCTCGGGACGCATCGCCGGCTCGCGGGCGACCACGACGACCTATACGGACTACTGGCTCTTCGAGGACGGTCCGTATCCCAGGGACGGCGCTTATGTGCGCGACCCCTATGCAAACGACCCGGTTCATCGCTCGTATGACGAGTTCGACGGCAACGACCCCGTCATCAACTCGGGTGCGACGACGGTGGGGCGCACGGTGCGTTCGCGGATTCGCGCCGATCTCTACCAGATCGGACTGGGTCCGACCGTGACGTGGCATGCGCTCTCGTGGCTCGACGCCTACGCAAGCGTCGCCGCGCTCTGCAACATCGCCGCGCTCGACTTCGAGGCGGGTACGAGCAAGGCGAGCGAGACGCAGTGCCGTCTCGGTTTCGCGGGCGAGGTGGGGCTTGCCGCCTACGTGACCGAGAACCTCGGCTTTTACGGCGAGGTCGGTTACGAATGGGTGGATGGCTTTGACGTCACGGCGGGCGGTCTTTCGGCTGACGTCGATTTCTCCTCGCTCATCGTCAGCGCCGGTCTCGCGTTCCGCTTCTGATTAGGGCGAGCGACAGGCATAATCGCGCAGAAACGCGAATTCTTCCACTCGGAATCTCACTTTTAATTAAAAGTGAGATTCCGTTTTGTATTAGCCGGCACCCCATTTGCCGAAGTCGAGGATGGAGTGATGCGCATCAAGAGGGGGTGTTGATGCGCATCAAAGGGTGGTGTTGATGCGCATCAAGGGGTGGTGTTGATGCGCATCAAAGGGGGTGGTTGATGCGCATCAAGGGGGTAGGTCGATGCGCATCAAAGGGGGTGGTTGATGCGCATCAGACCTTCGGACGATGCGCAAGGCGGGGCGACGGGGGCGATATCACCACGGATTTTACGGATTTTCACGGATTTTGTGGGATGAAGGGGGATAGCCGTGGTGATCGGGAGAATCGGGAGAGGGGAAATCCGTGGAAAACCTGCGCAGCCGCATCAAATGCGCACCGCTCATGCAACCCACGCCCTCACCGCCTACGCTTAAGAACTGGCAGACCGAAACACAAGCGATTCCCAGCGAAGTTGCCGCCCGCCGTGCCGTACGCTGTCAGGCACAAACCATAAAACGGAAAGGGTCATCAGAACACGAAGTTCACGCAAATGACCTATCCTATTTTTACAGAATCGGCATCAAGTGCCGATTCTGTAAACTTCGAAAACTCGAAGGGCGCGGTTCTTCTTTTACCAGTGCAGCACCTTGACGGCGTGGGGCTCGAAGGTGAAGGTGACGCGACCGTCCTTGACCGTCTCGCCCGCCGCCGCTTCCGACGGATAATCGACGACGTTCTTCGCCCGCTTCATCTCCTCGACGTCAAACGCCGCCTCGATCGTCTCGTCCGTCGGGTTGGTCATGATGAGGAAGCGCTTCTTCTCCGCCGTGCCGCAGACCATCGCGTTGATCTTGCCGTCCATCGCACGGAAGACGCGGCGCTGCGGCGAAAGCAGACCGGGGAAAAGTCCCTTGATTTCCGCGACCAGATCCTTCAACACGGCCTGGCACTTCTCGTCGTTCTTCAGTCCGATGCCGAGCGGACCGCCGCCGGCCTGGCTCCAGCAATACCAGATCAGCCCGCGCGCGTCGTTCGCGAGCGCGGTGTAGGCAATCGGACGGATGGTATCCGGCCTCGGATTCGCCCACGGCACGCAGACGAGCGGCTTGCGCCCCCGCGTCGCCTCGGTCGCCGTCGCCATCCACCGGGCGGTCTGCGGCATCGGCGACCACGCATCCTTCTTACCCTCGCCGTAGACGTCGAACGCGAACACGTCGCCGAACTGCGAGTGGACGCCAAAGAGGTCTTCGCGGCACGAGAGGATGAACGTCGGGTGGTGCTTGTCGTACCTGTGCCAGCCGTCGTTGACCGAGCGCACGAAGTCCTCCGCGCCCTCCGCTGGCTCGTCGCTCACGTACCACATGAAGATCCCGTCGTGGTCGGCGAGCTCCCCCGTGCGCTGGCGATAGATCTGCTCGCCGTGGTGGTTGGACTCGAAGAGGATTCGCATGTTGCGTCCGAGCGCCCGGTTCACGCCCTTCGGCGTGCCGTACTCGTCCATGCCGACCGACCACGCCCAGAACTGGATGAGGTTGAAGCCGAGGTCGGCGACCGCGTCATAATCCTTGCCGACGTGGTAGATGCCGAGCGGGAAGAACGGCTTGCCGTTGACGAGGAAGGTGTTGTCCTCATCGACGACCGTCTGGGCGGAGCGCGGCGCAAGGATCTCGAACGGGGCGGCGCTCTTCGCGCCGTAGACGATCGAACCGTTGCGCGTGATCGTAGCGCGGACTTCGTAGCCGCCGGGCGAAAGCTCCTTCGGCAGCGGCATCGCGACCTCGAAGTCGGCGGGAATCGGCTTCTTCCAGTCCTTGTCGAAGGTCTGCACGTGCTTGAAGACGCAGTTGCTGAGCGAGTCGTAGACGGAGACGGTCAGCGGAAGCCCCGCAATCTCCTCGCCGAGATGCGCGATTCGCACGCGGAAGCGCACGTCCTTCAGGCGGCGGGCGGTGGAGAGGATGCCGCGATAGGCGGGCGGGTCAACCGTGAGCAGCGCGGGCATCGTCGCCTGACGGCGGAAGAGCAGGCTGCGCTCGCCGTTCGGCGTCTCGAGCCAGAGCCGCGCCGTCACCGGTCCGCGCACCTTCAGTTTGTAGTCAAGCGTGGCGGCGGTACCGACGAAGTTCGTCGCGAACGAGACGGACTTCTCCTTCGCATCAGTGAATTCGTAGACAAGGCGCGTCCCCTCGGCGGCGGGCTTCGCGAGAGACATCTCGAGACGTCCGGGGCCGAGCGCGAACGGCGAGAGCGAGAAGTCCTTCACCTCAATGCCGGCCGCCAGCAGCTGCGCGGCGGCGAGGTAGTTCTCGAGCAGCTTCACGCCAGGCTGGCGCAGGGCGGACGCGACGACAAGCCCCTTGCCGAGCCGCTTCGTAATCGTGACGGGGAAGCCCTCCGAGCAGTCCGCGACGACCTTCCATCCGGCGGGAATCTCCTTCTCGAAGTGCGGCCAGTCGTTGCCCTGGGTAATACGGTTCGGGAAGGCGCGGATGGGGTCGATCGGCTCGCGGTTCACCGTATGGCCGAGCACCGCCCACTGCGACGAGTTGCACTTGCCGATACCGGGCAGGGCGAGCGACGGATCGATCTTCGTAATCCAGCCACGCACCTGGTAAATCGCGTCCGCCACCACGAGCACGCCGCCATTCTCGACAAACGCCCTCACGGCGGCGAAATCCGTCGCATCAGGCGAGAGGAGGTTCTTCTTGTCCCCGCCGTAGTCGAAGAGCGAATCGACCAGCACGAGTTTGTATTGCGACGCCTTCGTGCAGAACTCGCGGATGGACGCATCGTTGCACTTGTAGAAGTCGGTCTCGCAGCCGACCTTGCGGACGGCCTCGTCGAAGTCGGTCGCCTTCGAGTTGCGTCCGTGCAGGACGGCAACTTCGGGCGCGGCAAACGCGGCGAGCGCGACGGCGGCGAACGCGGCGGCGAACAATGGCTTCAGTTTCAACGTTTTCATCGTCTGTTGTTCCTTTGTTTTAGTGAACCTGATACAACTTGTCGGGTAAATTGTATCAAATCCTGTTCTCCGCGTCAAATCCGCCACGAAGCGGCTTTTTCAGCGCGGCTTTTTCAGACAGAATTCACAGGATTGACAAGAATTGGGAGACAAACGAAATGGGGGGGGGCAAACGAAATGGGCGCGGGACTGAAGCCCCACGCCCATTTGAACGCATCCGACCGCTGCTTACTTCGCAGGAGCGGAACCGTCGTCGCCATAGCCCTTCGACTTGAGGTACTCGACAACCTTGCCGACGGTCGTCAGCTTCTCAGCATCTTCCTCGGGAATCGAAGCACCGAATTCCTCTTCAAAGGCCATGATGAGTTCGACGGAGTCGAGCGAGTCCGCACCCAGGTCGTCGATGAACGACGCCTCGGTCGTGACCTGCTCCGCATTGACGCCGAGCTGCTCAACGATGATTTCTTTTACGCGATCTTCAAGCTTTCCTGCCATGATGTATTTATCTCCTTATGATTTTGGATGAGTGTATTATACTAAATTTTGGGGTTGTCGCGCAAGGGGGTCAGCCGATCATGCCGCCGTTCACGGAAATGATCTGTCCCGTGACGTAGGCGCTCTCGTCGCCCGCGAGCCACGCGACCGCCTTGGCGATGTCCTCCACCGTGCCGAAGCGGCGAAGCGGAATCTGCTCCATGTAGTTCTTGCGGACTTCCTCCGGCAGAACATCCGTCATCTTCGACTGGATGAAGCCCGGCGCGACCGCGTTGCAGCGGATGTTGCGCGAGCCGAGTTCCTTCGAGGTGGTCTTCGTGAGGGCGATCACGCCGCCCTTCGAGGCGGTGTAGTTCGCCTGGCCGGCGTTGCCCATGATGCCGACGACCGACGCGATGTTGATGATCGAGCCGCCGAGCTGGGTGCCGTCCGCCGCCTTGTTCTTCATCATCGGGCGGGCGACGGCGCGGGTGAAGAGGAACGTGCCCTTCAGGTTCACGTTCAGCACCGCGTCCCAGTCCTCGTCCGACATGCGCATCAGCAGGCCGTCCTTCGTGATGCCGGCGTTGTTGACCATGATGTCAATCTTGCCGAAGTCCGCGAGCACCGCCTTCACGCAGGCGTCGACTTCCGCCGAACAGGCGACGTTCACGCCGTAGCCCTTCGCCTTCACGCCGAGCGCCTCCAGCGCCTTCACGGTTTCGTCGCACCATTCGGCCTTGAGGTCGCAAATCGCGACATTCGCGCCGTTGGTGGCCAGTTTCTTCGCAATTGCCGCGCCGATTCCGCGCGCCGCGCCAGTTACAATGGCGACTTTTCCTTCGAGGTTCTTCATTTTTCTTTTCCTTTCTGCAAATAAATGGTCAATCAGGCGTTCAGCATCGCGACCGTCGCGTCGAGCGAGGCGAGATCGCCCACGTTCGCCGTCTGAAGCGCGGGGTCAATCTTCTTGACGAGCCCCGACAGCACCTTGCCCGGCCCGAACTCGACGAAGCGCGAGCAGCCGAGTTCCTTCGCCGCCGCGACGTCCGCCGCCCAGTTGGTCGTGCCCGTCACCTGTTCGAGCATGAGGGCCTTGATTGCGCCGGGGTCGTCCGAGTGGGGCTTGCCCGTCACGTTCGAGAGCACGGGGAACTTCGGCGCGTGGAAGGCGATGCCGTCGAGCACCGGCGCGAGTTTCTCGCGGGCGGGGGCCATGAACGGGGAGTGGAATGCACCCGCCGTCGCGAGCGGAATCGCCCGCTTGACGCCGAGTTCCTTCGCCACGGTCGCCGCGTTCGCAATCGCCTCCTTCGAGCCGGAAAGCACCTGCTGCGCGGCGGAATTGACGTTCGCCACCGTGCAGCCCGTCTTCTCGCAAAGTGCCGCGAGCTGTTCCGCCGATGCGCCGACGATGGCGATCATCCCGCTTGGCGTCGCCTCGCACGCCTCCTGCATGAAGCGTCCGCGAGCCTCCAAGACCTTCAGGGTCGAGTCGAAGTCGAGAACGCCCGCCGCGCAGAGCGCACCCCACTCGCCGAGCGAAAGCCCCGCCGCACACGCAAACGCCGTCGGCCGCCGCTTCTGGAGCGCGAGATACCCCGCATAACTCGTCACGAAAATCGCCGGCTGGCAGACGTTGCTCTTGGTGAGTTCCTCCGCCGGGCCCTCGAAGCACGTCTTCTTCAGGTCAAACCCAAGCACGGCGTTTGCCTTGTCGAAAAGAGCCATCAGCTCGCCGTCGGACTCCGCGAAGTCCTTTCCCATGCCGGGCGTCTGTGCGCCCTGTCCCGCGAATATGCAACAATCGGACATTATTTCGTTTCCTTTGTTTGGTTGGTTGTCTCCGGCTGATACTTCCAGCCGGGATAAAAGAATCGGATGTTCCTCAAGTAGTAGTCGGCATCCACGACGCGGTCGCCCTTCAGCGCCTCGACGTAAAGCTGCTCAAGCGTCCGCACGATGCGGTTGCTGGCGGCGGCGAAGTCGGCCGCCCGGTTCTCCGCCGCAATCCGCTCGATACGGGCGAGATGCCGCGATTCGACCGGGAGCGTGCGGTCGTTCTCGGGCAGAACGCGCTCCTTCTTCGTGCGCCTGACCGCGTTCGTGCCACCGCCGATTTCGTCCGCCTCGCGCTCCCCGACCCAGACGAGATCCGCCGCCGTCTTGTCGGGGTGCAACGCCCGCTCGCGCTCGTCCAGTTCCTGCTTGAACTCGAGCAAGTCGCGCTCGAGCGTCACGAAATCGACCTGACGGAGTTCCAAAGCCTTCGCCTCGGCAATCACCGCGTCGGACTTGAGTTTCTCCGCAGCGAGTTTGTCCGCCGCCGCCTGTGCCTCGGCTTCCGCCTGTGCCTTCGCCGCGTCCGCGACGGACTTCGCCTTCTCGCTTTCGAGCCGCACGGCCTCGGTCTTCGCCTTCTCCGCCTCGCGCTGCGCCTCCGCCGCCTTCGCCCGGTCTGCCGCCGCCCGCGCCTCCGCTTCCGCCTTCTTCGCTTCCGCCGCCGCCCGCTCGCGTTCGAGTTTCGCCGTCTCCTGCCGCGCCTGTTCGGCAAGGCGAGTCTCCTTCGCCTCCTCGGCGGCGGACTTCGCCGTCGCCGCCTGCGCTTCCGCCGCGAGTTGCTCGGCCTTCGCCTTCTTCGCCTCCTGCGTCGCCGTCGCCTCATCGTTTTCCGCACGGAGTTGCGCCAGCCGGGCGACGTCCGCACGGTTGTTCGTGATGACAATGCCCGCAACCGCCGCGAGAATCACGGCGACGGAGACGAGAATCGCGGCGAAAACCTTACTCTTCATGCGCCTCTTTCCCGCTCGGCTTTTCCGCTTCGTCCGCCTGCCGCATACGGATGTCCTCGGCGAGCTGCCTCAGGCTTTCCTGGCTTTCCGCGTCGAGCAACTGTTCCTTCCGCGCCACCTCGGCCTCGCGTTCGAGTTCCTCACGGTGCTGTTCCATCCAGATGGCGCGTTCGGCTTCATCCATCTTCTCGAGTTTCTTCGCCCGCTCAATCTTCTCCTGCTCGATGGCAAGACGGGTCTGACGCTCCTCGTCCTGTTTCCGCCACTCGTCCTTCAGGCGGCGCAACTGCTCCTTCTTCGACACGGGGTCGGCCAAAGCGGAATCCGACCAGCCGTGGTCGTCCCACGGACGCGGATCGCTCATCGTCGCCTTGCGGCGCATCGCCTCCACCTGCGCCGAATCGCTGTCGTTCAGCACGTAGGGCGTCATGAACACGAGCAGTTCGTTGCGCGACTCGGACGTCGAGGTCGAACCGAAGAGATACTTGCCGATCCACGGAATGTCCTTCAGAATCGGAATGCCGCTCTCGCTTTCCGACACGCTCGTCTCCGTCAGACCGCCGAGAACGACCGTCTGGCGGTTTTCCAGCAGCACGTCCGCCGACATCTTGCGCTTGAGCGACGTATCGATCTGGACTTCACGGCTGCTGGGGTCGAGAATCGTCTGCTGAGCCCCCAACTGCGAATACTCCTCCTCGACTTCCAGCATCACCGTTCCGTTCGGGTTGATCTTCGGCGTGACCTTGATGGTGATGCCGAGTTCCTCCGCTGAATACTGCGGCGCGGTCGAGTTGCCGGACGCATAGACCGACGACGACACCTGATAGCCCGTCAGGAACTGACGCTTCTGCGTCGCGTCAATCGTCGCCTCCTTGTTGTCCACCGTCATGATGACGGGCGAGGCGACGTATTTCGAACGCGAGTCGTTCTTCGAAGCCTTGATGACCGCACCGAGATCAAGGCGGTCGGAATAGACGCCGTAGGTCAGCCCCGCACCGCCCGGCGAGAACAGGGCGGGAAGAGCCTTGCCCATCGCGTTGATGAAGGCGTTCGTCACGCCGCTCGCGGCACTGGCGACGTTGTTCTGCCCGCCGCCCCCGCCGATGGCCTGGCGGTATTGGTTGCCCTTCGCCTGCATTCCGTGCACCCAGTCGATGCCGGTCGAAATGTCGTCGCCCAACTGCACTTCGATAATCACCGTCTCGATCAGAACCTGCGAGAGCTTGATGTCCATCGACTCGATGATCTGCTCAATGGTCGGGATGTCCTCCGTCCTCGCCATCACGACCAGCCCGTTGATGCGCTTGTCGGCGAGCACCGTGACGTTGTCCTTCGAGAGTTCGCCCGCCTTCGACTCACCGCTGCGCTGGTTCACCGACTTGCGCTGGTTCGCCGCCGTCGTCGACGAGCGCGTCAGGTTGCCGCCGCTCCCCGACTTCGCGTTCTGGTTCTGGTTCTGCTTCGCGCTCGACTTCGAACTCGCCGCGTTGCCGATCAAGTCGTTGATCATGTCCGACACGTCCTCGGCATCCGCATACTTGAGGCGGTAGACCTTCACCTGCACGTCGGGCGTCGTCTCGACGTCGAGCTGTTCGATCACCCGGTCGAAGAAGTCCATGTTCGGCTTCTGCGTCACGATGATGAGCTTGTTCGACCGCTCGTCCGCGAGAATCAGCACCTTGCCGCGAATCATGCCGCGATCCGCGTCGGAGACGGACATCACGAGGGACTCGTTCACGGTGGACTGCTGCGTCTGCGCCTGCTGTTCGCGTCCGCGCAACAGGCCCCTGCCGCCGAGGCCGCCGCCGAACGGCGGACGGACGGCATTCTGCGAGGCGTTGTTGTTGACGTTCTTGCCGTTCTTCTCCTGATCCTTCTGCGACTCCTGCACGATGGCCTCGAGCGCCGTCTTGATGTCCGCCGCGCTCGCGTTCTTGATCTGCCGCACGAACACGTTCTCAAGCACCGGCGTCGCCACGTCAATCATCTTCGCGATTTCCAGCATCCGGTTGATGTTCTGCTGGGTGTCCGTGACGAGAATGGAGTTCGTGCGCTCGAAGACGAGCAGGATGCCGCTGTCGGACTTGAAGCCCTCCAACGCCTTCTGCGCCTCGTCTGTCCCGATGTTCTTGAACGGAATCATCATCGAGACGACCTTGATCGACTCGTCCAGCGGCTTATCCGTGTTCATCAGGAGCGGAATGCCGTCCTTGCGCACCTTCGCACGCGGCAGGGCGCGGACGAACTTCTCCCCGTACGGCTCGAGGTGGATGCCGTTCATCTCGAGAATCGTCTCGATCGCCTCGACCTGTTCAGACTCCGACAGTTTCTGGCCCGGACGCGACTGGAGGGTAATCGTCGGAGTGGGGGCGCCCGGATCCTTCAAGACCGTCTTGTTGACGAGTTTCGAGTAGACCTCGAACACCATGTCCACGGCGGCATTGTTGAAGTTGAGGGACGAGACCCCGTCCGATGAAGAGCCGGGTGCGGCGGCGGGCGGTGGCGTTCCGGGGGACGGGCGTGAGCCAAGAATCCCACGCGGCGGCGCGGCGACGGCCGAAAGGCCGACAAGGGCAATGATACAGGAAACGACAGTCTTCTTCATTGGTTATTTCTCCCTCATGTAGGCGCAGGTGACGGTCAGCGAACCCTTCAGATAGCCGCGCTTGGAACTGGGGCGCATGTTGATCGTCCGCACGTCGAACATTCCCTCGTCCGTATTTTCCAACTCATGCAGGAACTTGACGAGCGATTCAAGCGCACCCTCCCACGACTTGACCTCAATCGGCAGTTCGTAGACGTCGCCCACTTCCTCTTCCTTTCCGACCTGCCGCTGGGAAATCGAGATGTGGTTCTTCGTGGCGATTTCCTCCATCTTCCGCTGCCAGGTCGTATCCGTCACCTTCCCCGTCTCGAACATCGGCATCAGGGCCTTTTCGTCCTCGTAGGCCTGATTCCACTTCTGCCGCTCGGAGATGAGGCGACACTCGTCCAGATAGGTCTTCCGCGCCTGGGCGTAGGAACGCGCCGCCTTCCGCCACGCATCCTGTTGGCTCACGAACCAGAGCCCCGCCGCGAGAAAGTAGAGGAGCACCATCCCGAGAACGGCCAGCACGGCCTTTTCGCGCAAACTCATCGCGTTCATCAGTCCTCCTCCCCCTTCTCATATCGACAGTCAAGGTCGAACTTCTGCTTGCCGCCCTTCATGGCGGAAGGGCCATGAAGATCGACGCGACCAAAGACCCCTTCCGTCTCGCCTTCGCCCGCAAGCGCGTTCATCGCGTCCTGAAGCTTCCAC
>CAVFWY010000028.1:0-1069 GCA_963626175.1 Gemmiger sp. | reverse complement strand
CGCACCCCGCGAGTGGTCGGAGTATTTCTGCACGAGCCTCACCTTGTCGCGCATATCCTTCACGGCCGCGTAGGCGCGGCGATGCTCCTTGCTCAGGGACTTCTGGCGGTCGGTCATGAAGCCGTAGCCCATCGGCACACCAAAGAGAATGCCCATGGCGAGAAGCCAGATACCCCCGGCCACGGCCAATCCCCGCGTCAACTTCTTCTTCAGCCGCGACTCTTCGAGAACCTGCCGCCAGCTCTCGGGCAGCGCATTGAGCGCGTGCTCATCCGCCGAACGCTCCTCCACGCCGACAAGCGCCGCGTCTTCGCCGATTTCAATGCGGCGAATCGGCGCGAGGTCTTCCAGCCCGTCGGCGGAAAGGTCGCCCGTCACGATGATTTCGGAAAGGGACTTCACGCCACCAAAGTCCTCCGCCTCGAGAAGCGACAGCATGACTTCGCGGCGAAGGTCGCTTTCCGCGCTGACCGCGCGAATCGCGCTCGGCAGGTCGCCGTCAATGATCAGGAGGGAGATGCAGTCCGCGCCCTTCATCAGCAGAAGCCGCCGTTCGTCGCTGCCGCCGATGGCGGACCACAGCCCGCGCACCGCCCCCAGCGCGAGCGCATCCACCCGCGTGACATTCAGTTTCGCCGCGTCCAGAGCCTCGGCAACATCTTCCGCCGCGCTTTCGGGCAGTGCCGCCGCCACCACGATCAGCCCGTCCGCCTCGTCGCGCACCAGTTCGCACGAGACTGTCAGCGGCTCGTCGGGATACGGACTCATCGCCCGCAGGAGCGGCGCGGCGAAACCGCACGGGTCTTCCCGCGATTCGGCGGGCACGCGCACGAGTTTGACCAGAAGGCGGGAAAGCGGCAAAGCAAGCACGGCCTCGTGGGAGGGCTTCCCCGAGGCGAGCAAACGCAACGAACCGCTCTCAAAGGCGGCAACTTGAACCGTACTTGCCATAGTCATTGCGTATTATACCAAAAACGGCGCGACTGCGGCGGTTCGGTCGGGGGTTGCCCAATCGGTGATAAGACAAAGTGAATGCGACTGCCCGCGAAGCGGGGAGTCGCATTCACTT
>CAVFWY010000027.1:0-15856 GCA_963626175.1 Gemmiger sp. | reverse complement strand
GATTCATTTATCACAATATACAGCCGCGCGGAGATTTGCTATAATGCGCGACACAGGTTTCCATCAGACGATCAGGCCGAAGGGCTTTGCAATCAGAATCAAATGAAAGACATCAATCCAATGAAGAAGACACTCATTCTCGCCTTTGCCGCCGGCTGTCTCGTCGGCGGGGGGGCTTTCGGTGCTGAAAAGTTCGACGTCTGCCTGCCGGAGGCGGCGCGCCCCGACATCCTCGCCGCCGTCGAGATCGCCGCGAAGAAGCCTCATCCGCGCCTCTTTGCGGACGAGGCGGGCTTCGCCGCGCTGAAGGAGCGCATCGCCACGGACGAATACGTGAAAATGGGCGCGGACTACGTGCGGGCGAGTGCGAATCGCCTCCTGAAGATGCCGCCCGTCAAGCGCACGTTCATCGGCCGCCGCTTGCTCACCGTAAGCCGCGAGGCGCTCAGCCGAATCAACGTGCTGGCGATGGCGTGGCGGCTCTTCGGCGAAAAGGCGCACTTCGACCGCGCCGTCGCCGAACTTCGCGCCATTTGTGCGTTCGAGGACTGGAATCCCTCTCACTTCCTTGACACCGCCGAGATGAGCCTTGCCGTCGCGACGGGCTACGACTGGCTCTACAACGACCTCGACGAGGCGACGCGCAAGGAGATTGCGTCCGCGCTGCGTCGGCTCGCTCTTGAGGCGAGTCGTCTGCCGAGCAAGAAGTCGAACTGGTGGGTCAAGGTGGGCAACAACTGGAATCAGGTCTGCCACACGGGCATTCTCTCCGCCGCGCTTGCGCTCGCCGAGGAGAACCCGTCCGAAGCGGCGAGGTTCGTGCAGCGGGCAATCGACTGTTTGCCGATTGCGATGAAGGCCTATGCCCCGAACGGGAACTTTCCGGAAGGCCCAAGCTACTGGGGTTACGCGACGGACTTCAACGTGATTGCCATCCAACTTCTCGATTCGGCGCTGGGAAATGACTTCGGTCTTTCGGAGATGGAGGGTTTTCGCGGCACGGCGTATTATCCCGATTTCGTGACGGGACCGAGCGGAAAGACGTTCAACTATGCGGACGGCGGCAGCGGGCGTGGGTCGGATATGGCGACTTGGTGGTTTGCGCGGCGGTTTAACATCCCGGAGATCGTGCCCTATTACGAGGCGGCGGCCTACCGTCGCTTCTGCGGGAACAAGCCGGGGGAGAAGCGCTCGACCATATTCGTCTTCGGGCTCTTCGCGGTGCGTGCGCCGGCGGCGGGGACGACTCTCGACGGCCTGCCCCGCATCTGGAACGGCGGCGGATCTGCGCCGGTCGCCATGATGCGCTCGAGCTGGGATGACGAAAAGGCCCTCTTCGTCGGACTGAAGGGCGGCACGCCCGGCACCAACCACGGCCACATGGACTGCGGCTCGTTCGTCCTCGACACGAAGGGCGTGCGCTGGGCGGTCGATCTCGGCGGGGAGAGCTACACGAAGATCGAGCAACTCGGCATGGGCCTCTGGGACATGAGGCAGACGTCGGACAGATGGAAGATCTACCGTTTGAATGCGTCGTCGCACAACTTGCTGACGCTCGACGGCTCCGTTCAGCAGTCGGTGAAGGGCTTCGGGGAGGTCGTCGAGACGAGCGAGGCGCCGGACGGCTCGGCGCTGCGGGCGACGCTCGACCTCTCGACGCTCTACACGAACGCGACGAAGGTCGTGCGGCGCGGCATTTTGGCGTCGGACGGCTCGCGCTTCGAGTTGCAGGATGTCGTGCGGGGGCTTCGCCCCGAGGCGCCGATTCGCTGGGCGATGGTGACGCAGGCTGAGACGGAACTCCAGCCCGACGGTTCGCTTCTGCTGCACCAGAACGGGCAGTCGATGCGCCTTCGCCAGACGGGTGCGCTGACCGCGCCGTGGCTGATTGTGCCGGCGAAAGGCCCGAACACGTGGGATTCCGAGAACAAGGCGTCGCAGATTACCTTCACCGTCGCGATGCCCACGGAGGGCGACGCCCGCCTCGCCGTGGTCTTCGAGCCGCAGCGATAGAGGTTTTGACGCGGTCGAATATGGTATAATGTGCGATGTGAACCGCGAGGACAGGTTCGCGGAACGAAATCGTCACCTACGTCGTCGAAGTCTGCTCCCGCCGCGGCTACAACTGGTTCGAGATCGCGTAGGTCTCGAAATCGACATACAATTTGTGTGCAATGACGGAATCGGATGAAATCGTGAAGCGGATGAAGCCCGAGGAAGAGGCGCGGCAGAAGATTGACCAGATGCTGATTGACGCAGGCTGGAAGGTCGTCTGCCGCGAGGATTTTCTTCCGTTCGAACCATGCGCGGTGTGTGAGACGCCGATGCAGGGGGCGCACCGTGCGGACTACGTTCTTTTCATCGACGGCAGGGCGATTGCCGTGATTGAGGCGAAACGGGTCGAAGTCGATCTTGACGACGCGAAGATCCAGTGCGAGGTCGCCGAACAGGCGGAGGAATATGCGCGTACGCTTCTGCCCTGGATGAAGGCGTGGGCGAAGCCGCTGCCGATTGTGTATCTCTCGAATGGCGATGCGACCTACCTGAAGATTGCCGATTCGGGCGTTGATTACGTGCCCGTGCGGACGATTCAGTCTCCGAAGGAGATGCTTGACTCTGTGGCGATAAGCGCGGGCGCTTCGCGTTATGCTGCGCTCCCCGCCTTGTTCCCAAGGGGCTTGCGAACTTGTCAGTATGAGGCGATTACAGGGCTTGAGGCTTCGCTCAAGAGGGGGAAACAGCGAGCCTTGATTTCGCTCGCGACGGGTGCGGGCAAGACCTTCACTGCGTGTCTCGCCGCCTATCGCCTGATGGAATACGCGAAGTTCAGGCGTGTCCTCTTCCTTGTCGATCGCACCAACCTTGGCCGTCAGGCGCTCGGTGAGTTCGGACGCTTCCGCCTGACGCGCACGGGCGACCCTTTCACCTCCATTTATGCGACGGACATCCTTCGCGCCTCGACGGCGGGAAGCAAGTTGCAGATGACGATTTCGACCATCCAGCGGCTCTACGCGGCATTGACGGGCGGAACGCTCGCCGAGGGCGATGAAGAGGACGAGAATGACGAATGCAACGGCGCCGAGCCGCAGATTACGCTTGCGGGGCTGGACGAGAGCGTCAAACTGCCGCGTGATTATTTCGACCTGATCATCGTGGACGAGTGCCACCGCTCGATCTACAGCCATTGGGGCGCGGTGCTCAACTACTTCGATTCGGCGGTCATTGTCGGACTTACGGCGACCCCCGTGGAGGAAACCTACAGGTTCTTCGAGAACAACGTGGTTGCCCACTATACGCTCGACCAGTCGGTTGTCGACGGTGTGAACGTGGGCTGCGAGTTCTACAGCATCCTGACGGAGGCGGCAACGACGGGCGGGGCCATCAAGGCGGGGGACAGGCTGGTCGAAACGGCGAATCGCTCCGGCAAGACGGAGGAAATCGTCGCCGAAGAGGCAAGCGTCTATGTGTCGGCCGACCTTGACGTGAGGATTGAGAACCCCGAGCAGATACGGCTTGTCCTGGAGACTTACCGCGACCGCGTCTATCCCGACCTCTATCCCGAACGGGAGCCCGACTTCGCGAGTCTGCCGAAGACGCTCATCTTCGCCAAGAGCGAGAACCATGCGCGGCGAATCGTCGAGATTGCACGGGAGGTCTTCGCGGGGCAGAACCCTCGCTTCGTCCAGCAGATTACCTATTCCGCGCCAAACCCCGAAGAGTTGATTCGGTCATTTCGGAATGACCGGGAGTTCCGCATCGCCGTCACGGTCACGCTCGTGGCGACGGGAACGGACGTGAAGCCCCTGGAAGTCTTGCTCTTCATGCGCCGCGTGGGCGATTTGCCGCTCTTCATCCAGATGCAGGGACGCGCCGTGCGGCGCATTGACGATGACATGTTGCAGGCCGTCACGCCGAATGCCATTTGCAAGGACCGCTGTTATATTGTTGACGCGGTGGGTCTGCAGCCGACGCCGCGCGGGGAGCGGCGTCCCCTGCCGCCGCCGCCATTGCCGTTTGAGCAGATGCTGGAACAGATGGCGCACGGCAACTTGCCCGACGAGTATCTGACGCGGCTCGCGAATCGCCTGGCTTACCGTGCGAACAACACGCCCGCGCGGCACTTGGAAGAGTTCGCGAAACTGGCGAAAGCCTCGCTGCAGGAACTCGCCGAACAAATCTTCGAGGCTGTCCAGAAGTTGCCGCCGTTCGACCCCAGTGGCGAGAACGAGGAACGCAGGAAGCTCGTCGCGTTCTTCGTGGATGACTTGCCTGTGCGCAGGAAACTCCTTGAAATCATCAAGGGCTACCGCGTCACGTTGCTTCCGGGCGAGGATGCGCTGATAACGGTCGGGTTCAGCCGTGACGAAGCGACGGCGCGGGCGGAGAAGTTCGAGCAGTGCCTGAGGGAATACGAAGATGCGAACGAGGCGATTCACCTCATCGCGACGAATGCGGCGATTACCTATGATGACCTGAAGATTCTGGAAGACTGGCTTGTCCAGCAAGATTCTCGCTTCACCGTGCGAACAATGTGGAACGTCTATCGAATCTTGAATAAAGAGAATGTCGCGGAGTTCAAGACGCAGAACGAGCGCATTGCGGTTACCAACCTGATTGCCCTCGTCCGATATGCGCTCAGGCTTTCGCCGCGTCTCGTGCCGTTTTTGCGCAATCGGGAGCGCTGGTTCAATCTTTGGTGCGGGCAGACCCAGCGCGGCGAACTGTCGCCCCTCCAGCGTAAGGTGATGGAGAAGGTCTGCGATTACGTCCTGACGAACGGAGCGATGCGACGCGCAGACTTTCAGGATACGACCGATCTCGCGCAAGCCGTCAGGGCATTCGGGTCACCAAAGGCGGTGGACGAGGCGCTTGCCAACTTCTCCACATTCATGCTGAAGGCGGACGCGGCGGCTTAAAGGCGAGAAAGAAAGATTTATGGCAGACAACAAAGACACGAACTCACTTATCAAGAAAATAGATAATGTTGCAACGGTGCTCGCGGCAGCAGGTGTTGGTGCTACTGAATATGTTACGCAACTTTCCTATCTTCTTTTCTTGAAGATGGACTCCGAGCGCGAGGCGTTGGGACTCGCCAGCACGCTTCCCGAGGCGTGTCGTTGGGAGATGTTGCGCGAAAAGACAGGCATAGACTTGGTGCAGGCTTATGACGCGACACTCGCTACACTCGCGCAGAAGGATGGTCTTATCGGGACTATCTTTATGAAGGCGAAGAATGCCATTGAAACGCCAGTTCATCTTAAAAAAGTGATGGATATGCTTGCTTCTGAGAAGTGGTTTTCGCTTGATGCCGATTTCAAAGGGGCAGTTTATGAAAAACTGTTAGGGAAATATGCGCAAGACAAGAAGTCGGGCGCGGGAGCCTATTTTACGCCGCGTCCGCTTATTCGTGCGATGGTCGAGGTGACCAAGCCGAGCCTTTTGAAGAAGGAGACGATACTTGACCCTGCTTGCGGTACAGGAGGCTTCTTGCTCGCGGCTTTCGATTATATGAAAGTGCAGTCGGAGGATAGGGACTTGCAGCAGTTCCTGCGCAATGAGGCGTTGCACGGCTATGACATCACGCCGCTTGTCGTCACGCTCGCAAGCATGAACCTCTATTTGCATGGTGTCAACGAGGATACTACGCCGATTGTCTGCCAGGATTCATTGCTGAACCCTCAAAAAACGGCGGTGGATATAATACTTGCGAATCCTCCGTTTGGCGATCGTCCCGCTGGGAGCGTAAGCCTTGACGTGCGCACCGACTTCTACGTGAAGACAAACAACAACCAGCTTAACTTTCTTCAGCATATGATGCTGAGTCTGAAGGTTGGCGGAAGGGCGGCGATCGTTTTGCCCGATAACGTGCTCTTTGACGCGGGAGCGGGCGAGGTGATCCGCCGCAAGTTGCTTTCGGACTTCGACCTGCATACGATTCTGCGTCTGCCGACGGGCATCTTCTATGCGCAGGGCGTGAGGGCGAACGTGCTCTTCTTCACGCGGGGGCGGCAAACGAGGGAGACGTGGGTCTACGATTATCGCACGGACGTCAAGCATACGCTTGTCACGAAGCCGCTGACGTATGACGACTTGAAGCCGTTCATTGCCGCGTATGGCGACCGAACGAGGGAATTGCCGCGTTGGAAGAAGTATGGGGCGGAAGAACTGCTGGCGCGTCCGAAGGTCGATCTTGACCTGAAGTGGATGAAGCCCGAGAAGGAGAGCGTCGATGACTATTCGCTGGGCGAGGTTTTGGAAGGGCTGAAGGAGGAGAGCGCGAAGATAAGCGCGGCAGTGAAGGAACTCGACCGCCTCCTGAAGGGGCTGGTGGAATAGCCTTATGCGTCTGCCGGGATTTGACTATACGCGACCCTTGTTCTACATGGTCACGCTGAAGCGGCTCGCCGGGGGCGAGGCGTTTTCGGCGGTTTCGCCGGGCGGCGAGCTTGTCGCCAACGAGATAACCCGCGCCTTTCGCGGCATTTTCGCCGCGTTTGCCGCGAAATGGCGTTGCGTCGAGAGTTTGACCCCCTACGTCATCATGCCCGATCACATTCACTTTCTGGTGAAGCTGAAGAAGGCCGACCGCCAATTGTCGCTTACGCGGCTTGTCTCGATCTTGCGGCGCGATTTGACGCGGGCGTATTGGGGCGCGTTGGAACGCGCCCCCGCCAAACTGCAGACCGCCGCGGCTCTAGTCTGGCCCGATCGCGCTCCGGCGCGATCGCCCGCGCCCGCCGCCGCCGCCGCGCCCGCCCCTCTGCCGCCCGTTTTCGAGCGCGACTGGCATGATTGGATCGTCATGCGCAAGGGCCAGCTCGCCGCCTTCAACCGCTACATCGTCGAAAACCCAAGCCGCGCCGCCCTGCGCCGCGCCAACGCCCGCTACTTCCGCCGCGTTGGCAAGGTTTCCTTTCTCGGCCGCGAGTGGTTCGCCTACGGCAACCCCGCGCTCCTCGACTTGCCCGCCCTCATCCCCCTCAAGGGACACCGCGCCACAAGACCCAACACCCCCGAATGGAACGCCCTCCTCGCCACCGCCTCGCGCATCGGACCCGGCGGCGCGGGCGTTTCCACCTTCATGAGCCCCCTTGAGAAGGCCTGCGGAAACGCCATCGCCCGCGCGGGCGGCGCATGGGTCGTGCTCTCGCCCGAGGGCTTTTCGCCGCGTTGGCATCCGCCGCGACAGAAAGAGCCGTTTTGCGCCAGGGGGCGCATGCTCTACCTCTCGCTTTACGAGGCGACCACACGCGAACCGACCAATGCCGAACTCTACGCCCGCTGCCATGAGATGGTCGACCTCGCGCTCAATCTCCCGCCTCTCCCGACTCTCCCGACCTACACGGCTAAACAAAACCCCCATTCTCCCGACCTACACGGCTAAACAAGACCCCCATTCTCCCGATCTACACGGCTAAACAAAACCCCCACTCTCCCGACCTACACGGCTAAACAAAACCCCCACTCTCCCGACCTACACGGCTAAATAAATCTTCACGGCTAACCCAATCCCAACCCACCACCATGGCGAAGACAACACAACACAATTACGCGGCGAAACTCAAGGCGGCCATCCTCAACGCCGCCATCACGGGCAAACTCACCGGCGGCACAACAGGTTGGAAAACCGTGAAGCTGGGGGAGATTGGGAAGTGGAAGGCTGGGGCAACCCCTTTGAGAGGCAACTCCTCTTATTATGAAGGAGGAAACATTCCTTGGCTGAAAACAGGCGATTTGAACGATGGGATAGTTGTTGAAGTTTCCGAATATATAACGCAAAAGGCTGTTGAAGAAACTTCGGTTGTTTTAAACCCAATTGGCTCTGTTTTGATTGCTATGTATGGCGCGACAATTGGGAAGGTTGGCATATTGGGGATAGAAGCGACGACCAACCAAGCCTGTTGCGCCTGTCAGGTAAATGAGAAGATTGTTCTCAACAAGTATCTTTTCTATTTTCTCTTGAGCCGAAGAGAGGCGTTTAAGAAAGCGGGAATGGGCGGAGCGCAACCGAACATCTCAAAAGACAAGATTGTAAATACCGATTTTCCCCTCCCGCCGCTTGCCGTGCAGAAGGAGATCGTGAGGAAGGTTGAGGAGTTGATGGGGCTTGTGGAGGTTGTGCGGAAGGGGGGCGCGAAGATTCGGGAATTGGGCGCAAAGGCGCGGGCGAAGATCCTCGACCGCGCGATACACGGCAAACTCGTGGCACAGGACCCGGCAGACCCGCCCCCGTCCGCCCCAGCCGCCACCACCACCCCTCCCTATCCCATCCCGCCTAACTGGAAATGGGTTACATTGGGGGAGATGGCCGATGTTCAATTGGGGAAGATGTTGGATAAGGCAAAGACCAACGGAAAAGAATATCGCTATCTGGCTAATATTTCTGTCAGATGGGGCAGTTTTGATTTAGAAAACCTTAAAACCACATTCTTTACAGAAAGGGAAGTCGAGAAGTTTGCGCTACAGAAAGGCGATATCTTGATGTGTGAGGGCGGAGAACCTGGGCGTTGCGCGATTTGGAAAGAGAAAGACTCTGGTATAAAATATCAAAAGGCATTGCATCGTATTCGGCTTGTAGGCGATTTGCCTGAATATGTTTGCATTTATTTTGAGGCAGTGCATGATTCTCAACTTTTTGTAAACAGACTCACCGGCAGCACAATCAAGCATTTACCTCGAGAAAGATTGATTGAAATGCTCATTCCCCTTCCGCCGGTTGCCGAGCAGAGGCGGATTGTGGCGAAGGTTGAGGCGTTGCTTGCCGTCGTGGAGACGCTAACCACCCCCAGGTGACCCTGAAAGCATCCATAGACCACGATGTCAGCCTTTTTAGACCAGCATCAGATTTATTCTAGACCAGCATCAAAATCTTTTTAGACCAGCATCAAATTTATTTTAGACCAGCATCAAAATCTTTTTAGACCATCATCAGATTTATTTTAGACCACGAAGGAAAATTTTTTAGACTACGATAAGAATAGCGACTTTCTGCTATAATATGGGTGAACGGCGGCAAAAGGCCTTCGTTTACGGAAAGGATGCATTGAATGGCAGAATCGTGTTCTGAAGACTGTGCGGGATGCAGCAAGGCTTGCGGCGACCGCAAGGCGGCGTTTGATTTCACCGCGAGGCCAAACGGGGCTTCGCGGATTGGCAGAGTCGTCGCCGTGGCGAGCGGCAAGGGTGGCGTCGGCAAGAGTTTCGTCACGACGATGCTGGCGGTCGCATCCGCACGGCGCGGTCTGCGCGTCGGCATCCTGGACGCCGACATCACGGGGCCGTCCATTCCGACGGCATTCGGCCTGACGGGGAAAATCGCACGGTCGGAACAGGGGATTGAGCCGATGGTCACCAAGGGCGGCATCAAGGTCATCTCCCTCAACATGCTCGTCGAGAATCCGTCCGACCCCGTCATCTGGCGCGGGCCCGTGATTTCCGGCGTGGTCAGGCAGTTCTGGTCAGACGTGCATTGGGGCGAACTCGACCTTCTTTTCGTCGATCTGCCGCCGGGGACGGGGGACGTGCCGCTGACGGTCTACCAGTCCCTGCCCGTGGACGGAATTGTCGTCGTTTCTTCTCCGCAGGAACTCGTGGAGATGGTTGTGGCGAAGTCGGTGAAGATGGCGGCGACGATGAAGAAGCCAATCCTCGGACTTGTCGAGAACATGAGTTATCTGGAATGCCCTCACTGCGGCGAGCGAATCGCCGCGTTCGGCCCGTCCAGGGCGGACGAACTGGCGGGACGGTTCGCAATCCCGAACGTGGCGAAACTGCCGATAAATCCGACTTTTGCCGCAACGATTGACTCGGGCGCGGCGGAAACGCTGTCCGTACCCGAGTTGGAAGACCTCGTCACCCGAATCTGTCCGGCGCGGCAGAAACTGTTCGTCGCCACGCACAACGCCCACAAGGTGCGGGAGATTTCGCAGATTCTCCCCGCGTTCGAGATTGTCCCCGACGATCCGGAGGGCGTGGAGGAGAACGCCCCCGACTTCGGGGGCAACGCGCTCATCAAGGTTCGGGCAATCGCCGCTCGGCACAGGGGGGCGTGGTGCATGGCGGACGATTCGGGGCTGGAAGTCGCCGCGCTGGGCGGTGCGCCGGGCGTGCGGAGCGCACGCTACGCGGGCGAAGCGTGCAGCACGCCCGCGAACAACGCGCTTCTGCTCAAGAACCTGCGGGGCGTCACCGACCGCCGCGCAAACTTCACCTGTGCGGTTGCGCTCGTCGACCCGTCGGGCGGCGAACACGTCGTCGAGGGCAAGTGCTTCGGCCATATCTCCGAAACACCGTCCGGCGCGGCGGGCTTCGGCTACGACCCGCTTTTCGTCCCGGACGGCTGTGACCGCTCGTTCGCCGACCTCACGGCGGAGGAAAAGAACGCGATTTCCCATCGCGGACGCGCCCTTGCCGAGGCAAAAAGGATTCTGGGCGGCTCGGGTCGGTGACGAGGCGGTGCGGGTGTGCCGTCTTATCGACATAGACCTGCCCCGCCTTACGCAGGGTCTCGAAGTCCGCGATGTTGGTGGCAATCGCATTGTGCCATATTCGCCAGCACGATTTATGGTATAATATCGTCGGTTGGGTGGAATTCCGCCCATCTATAGACAGAGGAAGCAGTGAGTTCAGTGACTTATGAAAACAATTGACAACAAATTGGTTCGGATTACGGATACGACCTTGCGCGATGCGCACCAGTCCCTTTGGGCGACGCGGATGCGGACGGACGACATTCTTGCGATTGCGGAAAAGATGGACGACGCCGGGTTCTACTCCCTCGAGTGCTGGGGCGGCGCGACGTTCGACGTGTGCATGCGCTTCCTGCGCGAGAATCCGTGGGAGCGTCTGCGGCAGATTCGCAAGGTCTGCAAGAAGACTCCCCTTCAGATGCTTCTGCGCGGGCAGAACATCCTCGGCTACAAGCACTATCCGGACGACATCGTGGAGCGGTTCGTCGCGCTCGCCTGCGAGAACGGGATGGACATCTTCCGCGTCTTCGACGCGCTGAACGATCCGCGCAACCTCGAGACGGCGATCCGCAGCGTGAAGAAATACGGCGGTCACGCGCAGGGGACGATCTGCTACACGACTTCGCCGGTGCACACGAAGGAACTCTACGTGAAGCTTGCGAAGGAGCAGGCGGACATGGGCGTCGACTCGCTCGCCATCAAGGACATGGCGGGCATCCTGACGCCCGGCGCGGCGCGCGAACTCGTCGCGGCGCTCAAGAAGGCCCTGCCCAAGATGCCGATCCAGATTCATTCGCACATGACGAGCGGCATGGCGGCGGCGATGTATATGGCGGCGGTCGAGGCGGGCGCGGGGTGCGTCGACTGCGCGATCTCGACGATGAGTTCGTTCTCGTCCCAGCCGCCGACCGAGTCGATCGTCGCGATTCTCGAATCCGAGGGCTTCTCGACCGGGCTTGACCAGAGGAAACTCGCCGAAATCAACGCCTATTTCAAGGAACTCAAGAAGAAGCGCCAGCCCGCGTCGTCCGCAAAGGTCGAGCCGGTGGATGCGGGCGTGCTCGTCCACGCGATTCCGGGCGGCATGATCTCGAACCTCCGCTCCCAGCTCGCCCAGCAGGATGCGCTCGACCGTCTGCCGGAGGTGCTGGAGGAACTGCCGAAGACGCGCGCCGACATGGGCTATCCGCCGCTCGTCACGCCGACTTCGCAGATTGTCGGCGTGCAGAGCGTGCTGAACGTGCTGTCGGGCAAGCGGTATTCGATGGTGACGGACGAGACGCGGCGGTATGCGGCGGGCTACTACGGCCGCACGCCCGTGCCGATCGAGGCGAAGCTGCGCAAGAAACTGATGGGCGGCCAGAAGCCGATCACCTGCCGTCCCGCCGACCTTCTGAAGCCTGGGCTCGTCGCGGCGGCGGAAGAACTGCCGCCGAACACGATTCGGGCGGAGGAGGACATCCTTTCCTACGCGCTGTTCCCCGAAGTCGCGCTCGGCTACTTCAAGTGGCGCAACGCCGACCCGAAGACGCGCGAGCCGATTCCGGCGGACGTGGAGGCGGCGAAGCAGGCCGCGGCGGCTCCGGTCGCGGCGGCGAAGGGCGAGGCGAAGCCCGCCGCGAACGCGGCGGTTCCCCAGAACGGCACGCCCGTTCTCGCGCCGCTGAACGGCACGTTCTACCGGAGCGATGCGCCGGGCAAGCCGCAGATGGCGGCGGACGGTGCGGCCGTGAAGGCGGGCGACGCCGTCTGCGTGGTCGAGGCGATGAAACTCTTCAACCCGATCAAGGCCCCGGCGGCCGGCAAGATCACGTTCCTCGTCCCGCACGGAACTCCCGTGACGAAGGGACAGGTTCTGGCGACGATTGCCTGACATAAGGAGTGCGAATAATGGAGAGGTAGGCGAACATGGCTGGCGCGAAAACGAAGACGAAGAATCCTCGAATCCTGATTGTCACCCCGGAGATTACCTATCTCCCGGAGGGCATGGGGAATCTTGCCGGCAAGATGTCCGCCAAGGCGGGCGGCATGGCGGACGTTTCCGCGTCGCTCGTCTCGGCCCTCCATTTGCTCGGGGCGGACGTTCACGTCGCCCTGCCGCACTACCGGCGGATGTTCCACGTCGAGACGGCGCAGCTCGTCGCGGAGGAACTGCGCAAATACAAGAGCCACCTTCCCGACGAGCGCATCCATCTTGCGGAAGACCGCTGCTTCTACTACCGCGACACCGTCTATGCGCAGGGCGAGGGGAACATCAAGCTGGCGCTCGCGTTCCAGCGCGAGGTCATCAACAACATCATCCCCTACGTTCAGCCCGACCTCATCCACTGCAACGACTGGATGACGGGGCTGATTCCGGCGGCGGCGCGGCGCGAGGGGATTCCGTGCCTCTTCACCGTCCACAACATCCACACGCAGAAGCTGACGCTTGCGCGCGTGGAGGATGCGGGCATCGACGCGGCGGAATTCTGGTCGAACCTCTACTACAGCTATCCGCCCTACAACTACGAGGAGTCGCGCAACTCGAACCAGATCGACCTCCAGGCCTCGGGCATCTTCGGCGCACACTTCATCAACACCGTCTCGCCGACCTTCCTCAAGGAGATTGTCAACGGCTGGCACTCGTTCATCCCCGATTCAATCCGCAACGAAATCCGCAACAAGTATTACGCGGGATGTGCGGAGGGCATCCTGAACGCGCCCGACCCGACGGACAACCCCGTGACGGACGACAAGATTCCGTTCCACTACGGGCCGGAGAACCATCGGGAGATGAAGCGCAAGAACAAGGTCGAGTTCCAGCACGCGCTCGGACTGGAGGAGAATCCCGACGTTCCGCTCTTCTTCTGGCCGAGTCGGCTCGACCCCGTGCAGAAGGGTCCGCAACTGCTGACGGACATCACCTACCGCTTTCTCTCGAAATACGCGGATCGCGGAGCGCAGATCGCCGTTGTCGCGAACGGCCCGTATCAGCAGCCGTTCTGGGACATCCGCGAGTTCCACGGGCTGCAGAGGCGGCTCGGCGTCCACAACTTCGACGCACGGCTCTCGCAACTCGGCTTCGCCGCGTCGGACTTCACGCTGATGCCGTCGCTCTTCGAGCCGTGCGGGCTGCCGCAGATGCAGGCGCCGATCTACGGTTCGCTGGCCGTCGTGCACAACACGGGCGGGCTTCACGACACGGTCGAGATGCTGGATGTCGGCAAATCGACGGGGAACGGCTTCATTTTCGACACATACGATTCGCAGGGACTCTTCTGGGCGATGGATCAGGCGATGGCGTTCCACGCCCTGCCGGAAGACGTCCGCAGCCGCGAAATCACGCGCATCATGGGCGAATCGCTTCGCCGCTTCAACCATGAGGCCTGCGCCAGGGAATACATCAAACTTTACGAGAAGATGCTCGACCGTCCACTTGTAAGGGAAGGCGTAACCGATGGCGCATTTGCTGGATGACCCCTATCTGAAGCCGTTCGAGGCGGCGATTCGCGGGCGGGCGGCCCATGCGTTCGCCCGTGCGAACGAACTGACGAACGGAAAGACGTCGCTCGCGGACTGGGCTTCAGCCCACGAATACTACGGGCTTCACCGCCGCCGCGTACGCGGCAAAATGGGGTGGGTCTTCCGCGAATGGGCGCCGAACGCGACTTCGATGTGGCTGGTCGGCGACTTCTCCGACTGGCGAATCGACCCGCGCTTCGAGTGCCGCCGCAAGGCGAACACCGATGTCTGGGAATGCCACGTGCCGGGCGACCTCATCCGCCACGGGGACAACTACCGTCTGGAAATCCGGTGGGACGGCGGACACGGCGAACGCATCCCCGCCTATGCGCGGCATGTCGTGCAGGATTGCAAGACGAACCTCTTCTGCGCCCGTGTGTGGAATCCGCCGCGAAAATACAGGTGGCGCAACGAGTCGCCCAAGGCGAACCGCGGCGGTTTCACCCCGCTCATCTACGAGGCGCACGTCGGCATGGCGACGGAAGAGGGGCGCGTGGGCACTTATGCCGAGTTCCGCGACAACGTTCTGCCGCGCATCAAGAAGGCCGGCTACAACACGGTGCAGCTGATGGCGATCATGGAGCACCCGTATTACGGGAGCTTCGGCTATCACGTGAGTTCCTTCTACGCCGCGTCCTCGCGGTTCGGTTCGCCCGACGACCTGAAGTCCCTCATCGACGCCGCGCACGGCATGGGGCTTCGCGTCATCATGGATCTTGTCCATTCCCACGCGGTGAAGAACGAACGGGACGGACTCTCCCGCTTCGACGGCACGGACTACCAGTATTTCCATTCGGGGGCGAAGGGCTGGCACACGGCGTGGGACAGCCGCTGCTTCGACTACGGCAAGACGGACGTCCTCCATTTCCTGCTCTCCAACTGCCGCTTCTGGCTGGACGAATACCATTTCGACGGCTTTCGCTTCGACGGCGTCACCTCCATGCTCTTTTGGAATCACGGTCTCGGCGCGGCATTCACGAACTACGCCATGTATTTCGACGGGTCGATGGACGACGATGCATGGGCCTATCTGCAGATGGCGAATCGCGTCATCCACGAGACGAACCCGAATGCGCTGACGATTGCAGAGGACGTGTCGGGGATGCCGGGATGCGCCGCGCCGGTGACGGACTGCGGCATCGGGTTCGATTACCGCATGGCGATGGGCGAGCCGGACTTCTGGTTCAAACTCGCCGAAAAGGTGAGGGACGACGACTGGCCGATGGGCGGAATCTACCACGAACTGACGAACAAGCGGACGGAGGAAAAGGTCGTCAGTTACGTCGAATCGCACGACCAGGCCCTTGTCGGCGGAAAGACCTTCTTCTTCCAGCTGGCGGACGCGGCGATCTACACGGGCATGGCAAACGGACAGCACGGGCTTGAAATCGAGCGGGCGATGGCGTTGCACAAGATGGCGCGGCTCGCGACGTGCGCCCTGAACGGCGGGGCCTACCTGAACTTCATGGGCAACGAGTTCGGGCATCCCGAGTGGATCGACTTCCCGCGTCAGGAAAACGGCTGGAGTTACGCCCACGCCCGGCGGCAGTGGTCGCTGCGGGACGACGGCAACCTCCGCTTCAAGGCTCTCGGAGACTTTGACGAGGTGATGCTGAAGGAACTTTCCGCCGCACGGGCGATCTTCGGCGGAACGCTTCACGCGGCGAAACCGACGAAACTCGCCGCCAACGAGGCGGACAAGGTGCTTGCCTTCGTGCGCGGCAATCTGCTCTTCGTCTTCAACTTCAACCCCGTTCGGTCGTTCGAGAACTACGGCATCCTCGTTCCGCCGGCATCGGACTGGCGGCATCTCTTCGACACGGACGAGCCGCGCTTCAGCGGGCAGGGGCGCATCGTTCCCGACAGGGTCTACGCGCCCGTTCTCG
>CAVFWY010000026.1:0-15869 GCA_963626175.1 Gemmiger sp. | reverse complement strand
CCCTGCCGCTTGATGAAGTTCATCAGCATCGACGGACGCCCCGTCGCCGTCCAGGTCGCTTTCAATTCCGGATCCTTTGAGACAAGCGTCAACGAGACGGAAACAGGGTTGTAGACTGTTGTCGGGGCGTTGTTCCCGAAGCGGTAGCCGTTGAACCACCGCTTCATCTCGGCACGGAAAGCCTCGTAGGTGAGTTTCATCCGCTCCGCCTTGACGCGGAGATGTTCCTCAAAGTTCGCCGTCAGTTCCTCCTCGGTGTAGCCGTAGAGTTCGGCATACTCGTCCTCGAAGGAGACGTCGTTGAGGCTCGAAAGCGTCGAAAACACCGAGAGTTTCGTGAACTTCGAGACTCCCGTGATATAGAGGAAGCGAATCTTGTCCGTGCGGTCCTTGAACTGCGCGTAGACGTCCGCCAGTCTCGTGCGGATTTTCTCCGCGAGTTCGATGTCCGCGAGGGCCTTCGCCACCGGGTCGTCGTATTCGTCGATGAGGATGACGACACCGCGACCTCTCTTGGAAGTTCCGTCGCCTTCAGGCGTCGCCGCGTCCCGCTCCGCGAAGTAGTCGATGGCCTTCCCGAGATTGTCCGACGGAATGCGCTTCGTGTCATAGGCATAGCCCGCTTCCGTCAAGGAGGTTTCCATGGCGGTGGCGAGTGACTCATCGAACCTCGCAAGACTCGCGACCGACACCTTGCCCCAGTTGAGGTGAATGACGACGTGTTGCTTCCAGTCGTAGTCCGTCTTCGCGATGGCGAGTCCGTCGAAGAACTCGCGGTGACCGAGGAAGATGGACTTCATCGTCGTGACGCTCAGGGACTTGCCGAACCGCCGCGGACGGGCGCAGAAGAAGAACGTGCTGCCCGGCTTGGTGATGAGACGGTGCAGGTGCGCGGTCTTGTCCACGTAGACAAGATTGGACTTTCGCAGGGTCTCGAAATCGGCGATATTGGTGGCTATCGGTTTCATATCGCACATTATACCAAAAACGGCGACGCTCCGGCGGTGAGGGCGGGTGTCGCCCGATCCGTCGCTCCGCGGCCTCGTACCGCCTTTCGCGCTTCGACAAGAAACTTCGTTCAGTCAGCCCTGCCTCGACCAGGTCTGTGGTTGCAAACGTTGCCTCTCCTACGGCGGCGAGCCGCTGCGCTCCTCTCGTGCAACCCCCGCCCTCACCGCCTACGCTTAAGGAACTGGTAGACCAAAACACAAGCGATGCCCAGCAAGCCCCCGTTCTCTCGCCAACTCCAACTCCTTTCCCCCTATGAGTTTTGCCGGACATCGCTCCGTGATGTCCCATAAGAATACCCCCCCCCTCAATCCCAACGGGTTTGGGATTTTCTCCAACGGGTTTCAGATTTTCTCCAACGGGTTTGGGCGTTTACCCCAACGGGTTTGGTTCGTGCGGGCAACGGGGCGCACACCCCGCCGCCTCCATATCAGATCGTTTGGCTTTTCAATCTCTCCAATTCTACACCCAATCTCCCGTGCCCACGAGAATCACCGCTCGTGCCTACGAGAACCGCCGCTCGTGCCCACGAGAGCCGCCGCTCGACGGCACGAGCGGCGGCTCTCAACTTATTCTACAACTCTGCACGGCTTTCGTTCGTTCGGTTAGGGTTCACGACAGCCTGTTTCCCTCAAATATAAGGCATTTTTCGGTTATGCGCATTGGTGCTTCGCATCGCGCTCTTCCATCAGAGCGTTGTGAGTCTTGAGATAGGCTCTGCGGCGAATTGATGAAACCGGAATCCGCACTGACGTAGACCAATCCGCCGGAACACCAAACGAGAGCAATTCTTCTTCGGGGATTCTCGCCGCTTTTTTCATTGCTCCCGTGGTCGGATCGAATGTGATGTAGTAGCGATCAAAGAGCGCGTCCCAATTAGCGGAGAGAAGAAGAACATTCTCGAGATCAAGTCGCTCATCTGGACCATCCTTACACTTTGCCCAAGGTTTAATGTGGCTTGCTACCAGCAGATCTTTCTCTTTGACACCCGACACTTGGCATGAACCGTACTTGGCAAGCAAGTAGGCACGTAGTTTTCCCTGTCCCACTCGTTTCACGTCCTCGGTCTTCTGCTCGGTTACCGTCATCCCCTTCAGCTCTGACGCGAAGGCTTTGATATCCTTGCGGGCTGTATTCTCGCGCTCGGATTTAAAATGAGAAAGCAATACTGCCACCATTTTTCGGAGAGTCTCGATGTCGACGAGATAGTCGCCAACGAGGGTTGACGTCATATCAAAGGACTGTTTCAGAAGTCTGATTGAGGATGGTGGTAGCGTCAGGTGCATCATCGAACTTCCACCGGTTGCGACGATACTCAAATGAGAATCGTCGGGGAGGTCGATGAAAATTCGATCACTGTCAGTCCTATAGGCAAGACCTGACTCTTTAAGCAGTTCAGTGATATCGTTCATTCGTCAATCCTGCAGAAGAGCAAATCGTCCGTATAGACGGCAGAGGCGTCTGCCTTGTCGTTGAAGAGCGGGACCGTGCGGGCGGAACGGAAATCGAGGAAGGAGAATCCCTTGTCAAGAACGATCCGCGCCTTGCGCTCTTTGCCGTTCGCGTCCAAGTACGTGACGATCATGAAGCGGTCGTGAGTGGGGGGCGTTGCCTCGTACAGGATATCGACGCCGCTGACGTGCGTCTTATCCTGAATCCACTTGGCAACGTTCTGCGCATCAGACAAGCGCAAAGCCTTCTGAATGGGCGTGCAACACTCGACATGCAGGAAATCAGCCCCCGCCCAGAAGTTGTAATATCCGCACCCGACGTCAAAGCCAGTCTTCTTGGCTGGATCCCATGTGCGGATTTGAACGTGCGCGGTCGGAAGAAACTTCAGTTCCTTAAGCAACAGCCAAAGTGTTTTCCAATTCGTGAGCGAAGTGAAATACGGATCGGCGATTTCAATCTTCGTCACGGCGTCCTGTTTTGTGAATCCGAGCTGCGAGAGGATTTTCTTTGCCGGCATGGATGCATAGGACGCTTCCGCGTGGCAGAGGAAGGGAGGATAGGACATGGGGATGTCAACCTTCTTGACGAGACTCGCTCCGCCAATGCCGAGCGCCGGCACATCGCCGTCCGTGATGCGATAGATATTCAACAGCGTCTTTCGCGCATTTGCCGCAAACAAGGCATTTCCACCAATGGCGCCATTGTCGATCACGTACCATTCGGAGTCGATCATGAACCGCATACCTTTCCGGTAGAACGGTTCGATGCCCAGGGCCGCAAAATCGATCTCGTGGAACTCAATGTTGCCACGAGCCGCCATCCAAGCGCACATTTCATTCCGAATAACGCTCTTGAGGTGTTCGGACATTGCCTCCGGATCTGGTTCCGCCGCATCGTTCGCTGTATGGAAACTGAACGCGACCTTGATTTTGCCGGTCTTGTTGTATTCCAGAATTTTCTTGAGGAACGAGTTGTCGCCGAGATAATGCTGCTGCCAATCCTGCGCAAGAAGCACGACCTGTTTCCCGTCGCAATGAAAGAGCGGATTGTCCGTGGACTTGATCGGTTCGACTTCGATTAGCTCATCGCCGACCTCAATGACATTATAGCATCCCTTTGTCAGGCACTCGGAATACTTTTCGGCCCAGTCCGCGGCCGTGCCGAACGCCTGCTCGGGAATCCGCGAGAGATCGCGTTCCGTCGCGTAGTTGAGGAGGTTGGCGATGCGCCCTTCGCCCGTGCGGCTCTTTTTGATGCGTTCAAGGGCGTTGGCGAGAACCTCGTACTTGTGGTTGTCGAGTTCACGCAGATAGCCGCTTGCGCCGGTCGTATTGTAGAGGCAGAACAGGACGGACTTGTCCTGAATCTGGACGTAGCTCGGAATGGAACGGCTGTCAACATGCAGCGCAGATGCCGCTTCGACTTGCAGGGCAATGCGGATTAGGGTCTGGAGATGTTCATTGTCTACAATCAGATCATAACTGCTCGGAATGGCGCATATCCAGACGGCGGACTTCGAACAACAGGCAAGAGCCGAGCGCATGACGTTTTCTCGTCCCTTCAGCCACTCTTTGTCGGCTCTGTCACAATGTTTCGAGGTGAGTTCGCCGGTCTTCTTGTCGATAAGATAACCGCGCCTGAAACGTCCGCGATTGACACAGACGCATTCGATAGAATCACTGTCGGCCATGAGCCTGAACGACGCCTTGGCCGGCTTGCCGCAGTCTTCAATCTGAATGATTTGCTTGGGAATCATCAACCGGATTTCCGTGTCGGCCTTCAACATTCCCTTGCTGGTCGTCGCGGCGTCCTTCCCGAGCGACAAAGACCGATAGCCCTCGGGTTTGATGTATTTTGTCACGCGGGCCTTCATCGGCTTGCCGGTCTTTTCTTTGATGCCGACTTCAGCAGTAACCTCCGTCTGGTCTTCATCAGGATACAGGCCCTTCAGCGGATAGTCGCAGACGCGGCACTTTTCGTTAGTGGTCCATGTCGGGCTGGAGAAAGTCGCGCCGCAATTGGGGCAATGCGCCAAAAAGACCGGCTTGAACAATCCTTCGTTCATGTAAACGTTGCTCGACAGCGTATCAATTGAGTATTTCTCATGCGCAATTGTCATCTCGCTACCGGGCACGAATTCCGAAATCGCGGTAAAGATGTCGCGCTGCACGACATGCTCGCCAGCCGTAAAGCTGCACACGTCGACAGGGAATCCGTAGGCGGGCAGTACGCGGTGATGGACAAGATATTGAATCAGCTGTTCCTTGTAGATGTTCAAGAACTGGTATTTGAGCGAGGTGACCAGCCGCGCATAGCGGCCATGGTCCATGTTCATACTCTTGAACGCCTCTGAGTTAACTGTTGTGAGTATCCTGCTCAAATAGCCATTCAACTTCTTTGAGCAGTCATTCAACTTTTGTTGAAGTTCATCAATCAAAACGCCGGGATCGATTCCCTCCTCATCGCATGATGTGTCGGAGATGATCTGGAAGAACCGATTGAGGAATGCATTATCCTCCTTGGACATCTTGTGAAGCGTCTCGGCGAGATGCACGCATCTGGCTTGCGGCTCCAACATCGTCGTGAGATGCGCCCGAACGCGCTCAACTTCATTCTTCTTGGGCGCATATGCCTTGTCGTCATCCGAGAGATCGTCCAGCCTCGCCTGAAGGAATTCCTCGTATTTCTTCATGTTCCCCCGGTCTGCAAGGAAGTTGCCAGCCGTCTCCCAAGACGCAATCGGACTGTTGTTTGTAGACAGCGCATCCTTGAATGGATCGCCCGATTTCGGAAGGGCATCCTTCACTTCGAGCGTCCGGAAGTATTCATCCAGCAGGAACTGGAACACGTGGTGTTTGACGAGAGACCTCGAGCTGCTGCATTTCACATCAGCCTTCGCAAAGAGGTTCGGACGGTCAAAGACGCGCATCGAATCTTTGAGCGCCTCGCCATCGAGCAGGCCGTTGCCGAGGAATGTCAGGATGAACGCCGAATAGTCGCCTCCGCGTCCGGCACGACCGGCACGTTGAACGTAATTGGCTTTTTCGGGCGGCATGTTGCTGAGGATGACGGCACTTAATCCGCCGATGTCGACACCGACTTCCATCGTCGGCGTGCAGGAGAGAATGTTGATCTCATTGTTCTTGAACATTTCCTCGATTCGCCCCAGATCCTTGTCGTCCAGAACGGCCGAATGCTCGGGCACGCGCAACCCGCCCCAGGCATCAATGCACACCTGCGGTTCTCCATACTCGTCCGGCTTGTAGACCTCCTTGTTGCGAATGGTGACGGCGCTCGCGCTTCCAGTGATCTCCTTCGATACATCATAGAGATTCGCATCGGCATCTTCCCCTTCCGACAACACAACCGTCTTGTTGTCAGACTTGTCCGCGAAGACGCGACCGTTCTTGACTGCCCGGAATTTCAGCCCAAGGCTGTTGACTGAGATACCTTTCAATTTCTTCGCGGCAGACTCGACCTTTCGCGTCACGAATGCGTCTTGTGCCGTTGGTTCAGCATCTTCATCGTCAAGATTTGGGCTTGCCTTGGCGATGAAGTTAATCAGCGCGACCGCTATCTTTCGCTTGATGTCCGTTTTTGCATCGACGGGGATCAGGAAGTGCTTCTTCAGGAAATCTTCGTAGGCAGGCGAGGAGGAAAGCATTTCTGCCGTCAGGAACATTCCGTCACCGCGCTTCTTGCCGACGAGATCGGAGCAGACATAGCCGAGAGCGTTTCGGAGAACTGTCATCTCGCGCGACAACCTGCGGTAGTCTTTCTTTTGCTGGCGAGTGAGATCCCTGAATCTCTGTCCGTCAGTTAACCTGTCGATAGAGGTAAGTTTCGCGTCAAGTTCGGGGCAATACACCTTGCGGCTTTGCCTCAGGCGATCCACGAGTGCCGGATAGACCTTGTTCTCCCACGCTTGACGCTGTGCATCCGCCGTTGGTCTCGGTGCCGCGATGCAGTCTCGAAGAATCTCCCATTCGGGTAGATCGTATGCGTTCGGATTGAGGCTCGGATGGTCAACGACAATGGCTCCGACGCCCTCAAGGGATCGCTCGCCGGAACGCTTGATGGCGACGGCTTGAAAGACAAGGCCCGGCATCTGCCACAGTTCCTTACGCGCGCGGATGGACGCATCCGTGTCCCGTTTGGAATATGATGCCTGCGGCAAACTAAACTGCGCCAGCACGGCGAGCTGGCATAATTCCTTCGTGATCTGATCCAGCGACGCCGCCTTGTCGTGCTGTTTCAGATACTGGTACACATAACTTTGGATGAGACGACCTTGATGGACATTCTGCAAGGTCACGGCCATGTTCGCCGCACGGCTACGGCTGTCGGAGAAGAACAGCATCTGCCGTCCATTCCACGGCAGTGAACTCAAGTTCTCCTTGTTCGCGTCAGGCAAATGCGGGAAAAGCAGTTCCGCAAACATTGTCGCCCGGAGTGATCTGGCGACGAATCCGAGCGGAATCATCATGTTCTGATGCGCATACTGCGTGGTCTCGCTCGTGTTTTCGGACGTGTCCGTCAGTTCATCGTCCCCCGTGACCGCCTCACGCCCAGCAAACTCGTTCAGACGCTTGCCGTCCGACGAGAACCATTCCTGGTCAGCGTTGTCTATCGCCGCCTGTATGTCGCTGTGGTGTCCGTTGGCGCCCGCCTTCAATGCCGCGACAAGCGGGCCTTCGGCATCTTCGATCAAATGCCATCCTGCGGGAACGGCCTCCGCCCCCGTAGCGTCGCCTGGTTCAGCCGGAATTGGCTCGACGCGATAACGGCAGAATCCATCGTTGTCTTGCGCATAGGCAAGGCGCAGATAGACGTTCGTCCCCTCGACGTCGCAATCCTCCCCGAAGAGGAAATACTCGTTCTTGTAGGTGGGCGGACCTCCTCGACGCGTGACCTTGCCGCGAAAGAGAATATCGCGCCGAAGGTTGTTCGAGGAGAAGATGCGCAAACCGTTCCGCTCCCCGAATTTCACCGCCCGCTGGAGATTGCCGAGCGGAAGTTCCTCGCTGAAGGCCAAGTCCGAATAGAACTTGTTCGGCGAGTCGACGAACGCATGGAGCTTGTAGGGCAGGAAGTCGTGTCCGTTGTTGTCCTTTGTCCCGGCGGGGATCTTCGAGAGGATGGAGAGATCTCGGTTGCTCAACTGGACGAATCCGCCGTTGAAGGAGAGCACGTGCCGCTTGAACGCCAGGGCCGCCGAAATGTCAGCCTTGGTCGCACCATCCCATGTCACGCCCGTCGATGCCGTGGCGCTCCGAGCCCCCGTAATCGCTTCGATGTTCTTGGACCCGTCGGGACTCTTCAGCGGAACGCCGAACAGAGCGGCCGCCGCCTCTTCGAGCGTGTCCGGCTTGCCGTCGCCGATCGTCGCGCTGGTCGCGTAAAAGCGGATGTCCTTGTGGTCTTTCCCGAAGCGAGCGAGGACGCGCCGAATCAGCATGTTGATGTCATTGCCGACGTCTCCCGAATAGAGGTGCGCCTCATCAAGAATCATGGCCTGCAGCTTGCTGCCCTGGAAGATCTTGATGTCGGCATGGCGCAACATCATGTATTCCATCATCGAATAGTTGGTGATGAGGATGTGCGGCGGTTTCTCGCGGATCTCCTTGCGGCTCTGCATGTAGTTGGCGATCTTATGCCCGCTGCCATCCTTTTCCCATTTCGCGAGATCCGAATCGCGGCTGACATTGGGCGTTTGCCCCGTGTACATGCCGACCGTGATGCCGTTTGGGTTGCCCTTGACATTGAGCAATTTGACAATGCGCTTGAGCTGGTCCTTGACGAGCGCATTCATCGGGTAAATGAGCAAGATGCGCACACCTGGCTCCTTGAGCGATTCTTCGCTTTCGGAGAAGAGCAGGTTGTTGAGCATCGAATACAGGAAGCACTCGGTCTTTCCCGACCCCGTGCCGGACGCGACGATGATGTTGCGCTCCTTGCTGGCCTCGAGGGCCGCGAGCTGGTGCTTGTAGAGGGAGTTCTTTGGGTCCAGAAGAAACTCGGCCACATAATCGGTCATTGACCGATGAAGTACGCCTTCGGCGATCAGTTCCTTTATGGACTTGCCCGATGCCGGATAGGGGAAGAGCGTCTCGAGGACTGGTCGCGCGAATATCATTTTCGAGGGATCGTCCGATTCCCAAATCTGCTTGAGATAGGCTCGCGCCTTCTCCCAACGCGCTCGTTCGCCGAAGTTCGGATAGGAACCCATGGCGTAGTCCAAGACGAACTGGACGTATTTCTCGCGGATATTCTGATACGTGTTGACAGCATCGAAGTTCATGATTGCAGATCTCCTTTATGACTTTGATTCGGCATCATTCAATGCCCATGCGACATTTTCAATGAAATCCATCAGCCCACAGTTCGGCCGCTGCGGCAAGGTCGCTACGAGTGCATCGACCTTGTCGACAAGGACGAAAATTCGCCGCAGTTCCTGCGCATCTTTCAGCGAAGGTCTCTTGCGCCATTCATGAAGTCGCCGCCCCATCTCCTTGACAAAGGCGCGGATGTTCTCCTCGGAGAGGCATCGTTGGCATTCCCATGTGGATCCTCTCGTTTCCGTGAAGTCGTTGTCGTAATCTCCATAAAAGAGGTAGGGCGTTTCACGATATTTTTCAAAGAGCGGCCTGAATACCGAATGGTTGTATATCCCAAGATTTCCGTGATCAGGCATTTTTGAGCGAACGGCAAGCCGAACTTTCCCGTCTTTGCTCGTGATCTCGCGCACGTTAAGCGTCCCGGTCTCCACTTGCTCCCAAGCCGCGTAAAGCTCTGTTATCACGCCGCAGGGGTCTCCTTGAGCCTTGGCCGGGATCTTGGCGACGAGATCATTCACCGCCACGCCCTTGACATGGGCAAGCCGGACGGCCTCGGACAATTGCGCGTAAGAATAGGACCATGCCTGTTTAAGCAGGAAGCTGCCGGTTGGGTTGACGTGTTCGATCACGCTCTTGACCGCCTTCCAGAACGGCAGCTTCATCAACTGCGGAATCTGATCTAAGGCAGCCGAGTATGATGCCGCAGTGAACAGGGCCATCGGATAGGCGTGCATCGCCGGCAGATGCTTGTAGCCGATGAGGCGGCGGCACCACAATCCGACATAAGGTTCGCTTGCGATCTTGTCCGCGAACACCTTGCTGAAATACGCGCCGGCCATGAAAGCATAGCCGCTTGGGTGGCTTTCATCGTCATTCTGAACAATCTTGTTCCAATACGAATTGAGATAGGGGTATGCCTTGAGCTCGGCAGCGGCATCTTTCATTCGACCAAGGAATCCAGCGACGTATTCCTGCGTCGCCGGATCGTCGGAAGTCATGATCCTCAAGAGCGCTGCGCCGTCTTCGCTGCCGTTTTCGCCAGCAACAAACGCGGTGCGCAAGCCAAACGGATCATCGGTGATCTCCGTGATCTTGTCGTCCGGCGCTTTCATGAAAAAGCCGGACGTCAGAACCTCGTATCCCCGATGTTCGCCGAAGAAGATCTGCTTGTGAGCAATGAAGCAGAGAAGTCCGCGCCCCCAGTCGATCTCCTCCTTGAAGAAATGCGGAATCCGAATCGTCTCCTTGCATCGCCCGGTTTTTTCATCCACTTCATGGATGTATTTGTCGCTTGTCTCGGCCGCGAATGCCAGAGGCGGCTGGTCTTGCCTGTGCGCAGGATAAAAGGCGATGTGCTTCTGGCGGTTTTGGTCGCAGAACGGGATCCAGTAGGTCACGATCAGGTCATCCGTTTCGGGGTCTCGCTTCCAGACGACGCTGTGCGGCGGCTCTCCCTCGGCGGCGACGTTCGTGCTCTTTGGATCATACAGGTGAAACTTGTAGAACGAGTTGGTTCGCCCTGTATGCTCGTCATGCGTAACGCACAAGGCGAAATAATCGCTGTCCGTGCCCTGCAGCGCCTCGTTCATCAGAAGTTTGTTGCCAACGAAGGTGCGCTCGTCAAGGCGAACGATGTCCGTGTTTCCACGCGCCACCTGAACGACATCGAATTCAGATGTTGTTGAGATTCTGCACTTCAAGTTCTCGAAATCCTTGCGGGCCAGATCGTGTACACGGCCAACCCCTGCACGTTCAAGGGGAATCGGGATGACTTGTTTCGCAAACTCGAAGTAGACGCCTGTCCGCTTAACGGGGATGGAAAACTTAAAGCCTCGATAAGGTATTTCAACGCGGCGGACACGTTTCGGGACATCCACGGACACATCTTCGTCACCAATCCGAATCTCGAATTTCTTTTCCTCCTCGATATCAAGCGCCTTGTCGAAAGCATTGAGCGTCAGATCGTCCACGAACGTCACGGCACGCCTGAAAAGAGGGTCGTCGCCCTGTGAAAGAGTCAGCGTCCCAGATTGCCAAAGGACGGATTCGGGCAATTCCCAGTTGCCGCCGTCATCGAACGGAATGACGACCGTCTTGTCTTGTCCGTCTTTCTTAAAGGCGTATACTGCTGTCATGTCCCCGTTCTGGAGGCAGGCGTCAGTAAAGGGATAGCACGACCGTTCGAAGAACAGGCGTCCCGGATTGTCAAAATTCCGAGCCCGCTCGTCCATGTTCAAATAGGTGTCGGCCGCCGTCTTGACCTCGTAGATGTCGGACCCGATAACCACCGTGTCGGCATTGCCGGGGACGCTAAAGCACCCGTCGGCCGAACCCTGCTTTGTGTCGAGGGGAGTCTTCTCGTTGCCACAGAGGATATAAGACTCAAGAGTGCTGCCGTTTAAGGGGACTATCTTGTAACGGAGACCGCCGGACAGCTTCTGATGCGTCGTGACAATGCCCGTCTCGGTTTCCGACGAATCAAGTTCGTATCCGCATTCTGTGGTCTTTGAATCGCGCAGTCTCAGTAGAAGATGTGAGCGTTCGGTATCCAGGCATATCTGCGGGATGACTTCGACCTGTGGCTTGTCCGTGCCGGGCTCGATTCTCGCGATCGAGAGCACCTTATGCGGGCCGTTGAATGGCACGCCGTTGGCCGATCGCTCTTTCCAGGCCAATATGTGCTCTCCGTCTGAATTCAGATTGTACGCCGCGTAGTCAAACGGCGGCACGTCCGCCCCAAGCTTCTCTCGAAAGAGGAACACGACTGTCTCGGTGCTTTCCGCGAAATGACCTTTCTTCGGGAGACCAAATATCACGCGACCACGGGTGTCCAGATCGATTTGGGGCAATGTTTCAAGGTCTTTCAGACTGGTTTCTTCCTCGTCGCCTGTCGCGCACATTTCTTCGATGATGCGTCTCGCGACAGATGTCCTCAACGGTGCCAGCGCCTTTATCTCCTCAACCGAGAACGGAGCATTGTAACGAAGGTAAAGGTGCGCCAGCGACTGGAAGAACGAGACCACATCTTCCAAAGTCAACGCTTCTTCTGACCTTTCTTCATTTGTTCGGACGGCGCGGAACCGGGCAAGGTCGCCTTCCAACAGCTCGCAAAGGAAATCATGCTCCGTGATCTTATTCCATGACGTCTTGCGAATGGCCTTGGCGACTTCTCGCGCAAAGCGAACGTACATCCATCCTGAATAGAACAAGACTGTCCGGAGATACTGGTTATGTCCGTTCCTGTCCACGCGAAGCTGGATGCCCAAACCAGCAAGCCCCGTTTTCAACTTGTCGTTGTTGTAGAATCTTGCATAGTCAATGCCGAGCAATCTCTTGACGATTCTCCCCGCCGCCGCGCCATTAGACTCGTTGGCTTGCGGTTCAAAAAAGCGAATCAGACCAAGAAATCGCAGAGCCCAGTAGCATTCAGAATTGCCTTTGTAGGACAGGATCCTCTCTGTCCATGATTTTGCGTTGCTTTTCTCGGACAGCCTGTAAGCGTGGAAGAACTTCTCCCATGAAAACTCGGCGAACTTGGTATGTTTTGGTGCGGACAGGCGTGAATATGGCGACCGTCCCGCTTTATGGATAACGGCAAGTTCACGCAGAAGGCTACTCTGCGCTGAATCGAAACCAAATTCGTCTTGCATATACCCTATGTCCTTTTCTTTCCCTTTTTTGCCGCGTCTCGGTTGGACGCGCAGCGCTCGCGGCAAAAAGAAACGCGGCGTGTCCTCATGTTCGTTTTTCACGCGAGGCATCGCCAAACGCCTATAGCTATAACGAACAGAGGACACGCCACGTGGATTACCACGTAGCGCATCCCACATATTCGGCTTAGCTATTGAAAATTGGCGATTTTCGCGTGAAGCCAAATACGCAAGATTGCGTACGCTGTCGCGGGCGTCGGATGCGTTTCCGCGACTCCTTTTTTCGCGGCCCATTGTGCAGCCGTGAGTCAAAGGTTTTGCCGTTGGGCGGACGCGACGGAGCGCGTCCCTCCCGGTGGCCGATGGCGAGCGCGAGGGGGCGCGCCCGCCGATGTCAAAAGATCAATGCGCCTGCCGCGCATTAATGTCTGCCGCGTATTATACCAAATCCTTGGAGATCTTGTAGGCAACGGGTTGAAGTAGAAGTTGAGTCGGATGGTTTTGCCGCCCTGAGAAGGCGGCAGACGGTCGCGATGTGCTCCACGATCTTCGGGTCGTAGGTGCGCTCAAGGTAGGGGAGGATTTCGTGCCGAACCTTGTTGCGCTCGATTGAGGTGTCGCCGTTCGTCACGTCCTCACGCCACTCTTCGCCATACTTCTCGAGGTAGGCGCGGAGTTCCGCGTCGCGGCAGCCGAGCAGGGGGCGGACGAAGCGAATCGTGCCGACCTGCGAGACTTCGCGGATGCCCGCGAGTCCTTCCGGGCCTGACGTGCGGCGGATGCGCATGAGAAACGTCTCGGCGACGTCATCCATGTGGTGTCCCGTGGCGATTGCGTCAAGGTGCAGGGACTTCACGCACTTCTCGAAGAAGCCGATCCGCACGCGCCGCGCCGCCATCTCAAGCGATTCGCCGCGCTCTTGCACGACTTTCGCGTGAGTTCCCTTGAAGGGCAGCCCGAGGCGTTTGGCGAGATTGCGGACGAAGCGGTATTCCTCCTTCGATTCGCGGCGGAGGCCATGATCGACGTGAAGGATGACGAACCGTTCCGCCGCGTTGCGCTTGCGTCCGCCCTTCGTGAGGAGGAAGGCGAGCGCGACGGAATCGGAACCGCCGCTTACGGCGATTCCGATTCGCCCCGACGGCAGGATGGAACGGTTGATTCGCATGGCGGGTATTTTACCATAATTTTTTTGGTATAATGTCCGCGTTCTGCCGATGGCGAATCCAGAGGCAGAGCCCATAGGTCGGGAACTGACTCTGGCTCACGCCGCGCTCCACCCCGCGACCGCCTATCAACAACGTAGCATCAACGCTACACGCTGTTCCGCAGAAATACTCCTACACATTTCTCAATCTGAACAGCATGTAAGTGACGGTGCGCCCGCGCTGGGCGTATTTTCTCTTCATGTATTCAGATTGGCCTGTAGGAGGGCTTCTGCGGAGTGCATGAACAGAAAATGCGCTCTTTTCATGCATCGGAATCCCCGTCAGCGAACCTTGCGCACAAGGTAACGGAAGATGACGGATGGACGAAAGAACGAGGACGGGAAAAGCATCCTCTATTTCATGGGCACGTGGGATGTCGGCGGTGTCGAGCGCGTCACGGCGAAGCTGGCGAACGAATGGGTGCGCCGCGGCTGGAAGGTGACGATTTTCGCCTTTCGCTGCGACAACCCCCTGCTTCTCGCCGACCTCGCCCCGGAAGTCGTCCGCGTCATGCCGAATGTCGGCGTCCTTACGAAGGCGAGCGAGGCCGCCCTGCGCCGCGCCCTCGTCGAGCACCGCGTCAATTACATCGTCAACGACTGGTGCCTGCCGTTCCGCACGACGCTCTTCCTGCGCCGCGCCAGTCGCGGACTCGGCATCCGTCTCGTCTCCTGCCTGCACAACGTGCCGGACACGAACAACCGCATCGCCTCCGCGCACAACCCGCTTCTCCGCGCCGCCGTTCGTGCCGTCACCTCCCTCAACCTGTTCCTGGGCTACTTCTTCTGCAACCGCTACGTTCTCCTGTCGGAGAGCTTCATCCCGATCTTCCGCCGCGTCGCCGGCGTACCCTTCGCGCATCGCCTCGCGGCAATCGGCAACCCGCTCACACTCCCCGCCCCTGACGATACTGCGACGCGCACGAAGGAGAACGTTCTCCTCTACGTCGGTCGTCTCGAGGAAAAACAGAAGCGGTTCTCACGCATCGCCGCCCTCTGGAAGGAGCGTCTCGCGGACGCTTTCCCGGACTGGCGGCTCGAAGTCGTCGGCGACGGACCCGACCGCGCCGCCTACGAGGCATCGCTCGCGGACGCGCCGCGAGTCTCCTTCCTCGGCTTCCAGAACCCGTCGTCCGCCTACGCCCGTGCGAAAGTCCTGCTCCTCACGTCCGACTTCGAGGGAGTCCCGCTTGTCCTCGTCGAGGCGATGGCGGCGGGGTGCGTGCCGTGTGCGCTCGGGAGTTTCGCGTCGGTGCGCAATGTGCTCGGGGGCGGCGGCGGAGTCATCGTGTCCGCGCCCTACGACGCGACGAAATTCAGCGAGGCCGTCGCCGCGCTCATGCGGGACGAGACGCGGCTCGCAGCGACGGCGGAGACGGCGCGCATCGTCGCGAGCACCTTCACCGTCGAGCGCGTCATCGATCAGTGGCAGACCCTGCTGGAGGGGTTGTGAGACGGAGAGGAGAGAAGGGGAATGAATAGCCGTGTGTTCGGGAGATTCGGGCGATAGTTTCAGACAGGATTAACAGGATTTTGTGGTGAGATTATTGAAGTTCTGATTGAGCCTTGACGCGGTCTGTGTCCTGCTGCTTGAACGCAGGACATCAGCATGAATAGTCGAACAGCCTACGGCCGCAGAGCCGCGAGCGGACAGACGATGATGCCGTCCGTTCGCCGGTAGGCGGCGTCGCCAGTTGCCGTTACGACCATCTTGAAGGCAACCGATTTCACGGATTTTAACGAATTGGGGGGAGGGAGGGGAATAGCCGTGGAGATCGGGAGAGTCGGGAGATGGGAAATCCGTGGAAAGTTGTAGAGTTTTAGAACGATTCAACTACAGAATTTGAGATTTATAACCTACCTTTGGAGCAAAGGTAACTGACCTTTGGGGCAAAGGTAACTGACCTTTGGGGCAAAAGTCATTTAGACCAAGTGCCTTGGCAACGGGGAATACCCGCGCAATTGTCTGAAAAACAGGTAGTTTCAACTGCTTTTTTAGGATAACGCTTCTTGTCTACGAGTGAAAGGCGGTACGAGGCCGCGCCGCGACGGATCGGGCGACACCCGACCAAGCCGCCATTACGATTACAGGAGATGTAAGCCCGATTTTGCCCGACTTACAATTCGTGTTGCGGCAGAGGACGGTAGTGCGGCGTTCGTTCGCTTGGCACGGGATGTGCTAATTTTCTGCGGAGCAAACTATGGATAATGGAT